>JAAUOU010000032.1 GCA_012034765.1 Pleurocapsaceae cyanobacterium CSU_1_1
TCTCGATTTAGCCTTTTGCTTTTACTCATAGAGAAATAAAATCTTTCAACTGCTTATTCTCTCTGAGCTTCACACAATTCTTAAGTTCGATTGACTTTTTTCTGATTTCCTTAACTTGTGACCAATGGTTCGTTGTAAGAATTAGCCAGACTGTGTAATTTGGCAGCCAGATTTTGAACATTTTTGAAAAACAGTCTGCCATCTTGGCTCCGATGCAGATACCAAGCTTGGTAGGTAGATAGTCAACAACTGATTTTTTGATGGTAGACAAATCTCGTCCAGGGGCGCAGAGAAATCCAATTACTTCACTTTCTCGCAAACCATGGGTAGCATTGGGAATATTAGCCAGAGATGCCACTAAGATTAGCTTGGCTACATCCTGAAAGTCTGTAGTAGGGGCGTTTCGCACGCCCCTACTGTCTTGCTGTTCGGCAACCGAAAAACCCTCTTTGGCGATGTCATGAGCGATCGCTTCTCCCAAACTGGGATTGATGGCTTTTACTTCGGACAATATTTCATCATTATTTAAGTCAAGATCGTAAGGATGAATTAGCATTAACCCTTCAGCTTGATCAGTATTATAAATATTGGCAACTACTGCTCTCAATAAACGAATCAAGCCTCTTGTCTGCTGAAAGCCAGGATTTTCTTTAAACCGAGCATATAAATCGCGGATAGAAAAATGAAAAGGATAGGATTCAATTAATTGGGCAGCATAAGAATCGGGAGAGGCATTGGTAACATCCATTTCTTTTGCATCTTTGACCGATTTAGCATAGGCTTGTGCCACATCATTAATTACGGATTCTTGTGGAAGCTCCTCAAACAATCGAGTACGCAAGATGTAATAAAGTTCACTTCCCTGAGAACTTACTGGTTCTAGCCTTAATGCCGAACGACCAGTTTCATTTTGTAGATTGGTAATTGCTGTATTAAGCTGTCCCGATCCTCCTTCCCAAGAAGCCGTAAGATCGGAAATTACTACACAGACATTAGATAGTTCTGGTCGGTCAACAGCGACCAATAGATTAGATATAGCCGTAGCGGTAGCAACTGAAAGGTCTGAGCTTCCAAGTGCGCGGGTCTTGGCATTCTCTAAATAAGGCGGTAACTCATCCAAAAATATTAAAGTGGGTTCACCTTGAAGTAGATTAACCCATGCAGTAACCCCAGGAGCATTTAAAGGCGCGTAATGATCGTTAAAAACTTCTTTTTTGTCTAGCTGCTCGGCTAATTCGCCCCAGAGTCCAAACTTAGCATCGGCTTCACGCCCGTTAAAGCCAATAACTTTTACTACACCAACCGAGGAACCCACCTCGTTATTTCCTAGTACTCTTGCTCTTAACTCTGGACGCTTTGCCAATAGTCCAAGGGCAATCATGCTATGGGTTTTACCACCGCCCATTGCCTGAGCTAATAAAAATGTACTCGCTTGGCTGCTCGTATTTTCTAATCGCCCAAAAGCTTTATCAATGAGCGTCCCCATCCCATCTGTTATGTAATTTTCCTCGAAGAAGCGATCGCTATCAATTCGGTCTTCAAGTAAATCTGAAATATTCAAAACCACATCTCGACGAGAGCGATCGAATACCGACTGGCGGGGTTTGCAAGCTTGGCTTAAATACATATAAGAGTCTTTGGAAAATCATTGAATTTAAGCGATGCGATCGCTCTTTAGTAAACATATGATTCCCAGAAAAGCTCTACAAAGAAACATTATTAAGAAAATATAAAACCAGCTTGACAATGATTTTGCAGTTTATTTTCTATCTATAGCAATCCTCAATCATTTGTGAAAAAAAGAGAGTCTGTGTTGTATGAGTAGGATAATTAGAAGCATCTGTGAATTATTCGATAGCAGCCAATGGAATCAAAAAAAAGACCACCTATTAAAAGGCGATCTTCAGTTTAATACTGTAATTTAATACTGTGCTGCTGGCTAAATCTTGGTTTTTATTTAACAGCGTTAGCTGCACTACTTACCACACCCTTGAGGGCAGCAATTCCCTGTTCTACACTTGCCCAAATACCCATATCAGGTTCTTGTCCTGTTATTTCTCTAGTGCCAACGAAGTAAAGCACGCCTTTAAGAACTTCTTGATGAGCGCGATTTTCAAAGTTAACTTTGTTCAAAGGCTCCATTGCGTCTTGTAGTTCGTCGTTGAGAGACTGAGCGGCTTTATGAATTACTAAGCCAGTCATTGTTTGCTGATGTTTTAATAATTCAAGCTGGAAGAATTTATCATATTCTGTCAACTGCGAACCATCCATCATTTGATTGATTTTCTCGACATGTTTTTGGGTAATATCGCGAGGTTGAACCGTATTACCAAACTTGGCGATCGCTTTATCGATATCGCTTAAGTTATCGCGATCGCTTTCTAGCATTTTCTCTAGCCGTTCGCGAATTTTTTGGTCATTTGTCGCTGTCATTAGTTTTTGTTCGTATTCAATCAAAACGTTTTGAATCAGCTTGAGGTCGGCGAGTTTGGTCGCTAAATTGGTTTGATCGGTCATGATTACTAGGTTTATCTTGTTATTGTTGTCTGTTATGGAATCGAGAATCTTTTTTTATGATCCCGCGAGATTCTTAAACTCTCCTCCCTCTAGGGAAAGATTCAGACAAATTGAAAATACAAGATGTTTGATTGATATTTCTATCCTTTGACTGGATGTTGTCCGTAATAAGGAATAATTTCTGACCAGTGGGAATGTTGTCCTTGTTGCCAATCTGTATAGGCTAGATCTAAGACATTGGTTACAGAAGCTGCAATTTGCTCGTCGGCGATAATTAACTGATGGGGACGTAAATTAGCCAGAATTTGCTGCCAAACTGTTTGGGTCATTAAGGTATCCTGCATATATGTGCTAAGTCCTCGGCTAGTTATTTGATAAATGCCGACAAATAATTGCTCTCGTCTGGCATCCATCTGCACAGCTAATAGGTTATCACCTTGATAGTTTTGGGCTGCGGCTATGGCTGCTAGATTAGAAATACCAAATAGAGGAATGTTTAGCTGCTGGGCAACAGTGCGGGCTGTAACGACTCCGACACGAGTTCCTGTAAAGCCTCCTGGCCCTTTAGCTACGGCGATAAAAGCTAAATCTTGCCAAGTTTGAGGCAGCAGCAATTCTGCTAGATGTTGGTGTAGCCCAGATGCTAAATCTCGTCCCAAATCCCAAATTTGGCTACGACTGTCACCTGCATAATTATTAATAGCTATGCCCAGTTGTGGCGTACTAGTATGAAGAGCGATCGCATATTTATTACTATCTAAAACAGGCATAAACAACCAACAGTGTAAAAGCTTATAGTTAATACCTTACATGCTAAATCAATTGTTCTCTTTGATTGAAAAAGCGTTGATAAATCCCTTCCGTAATTAAGATTGTGGTCATCAAATTAACCAGCACGATCGCAAATAAAATTAAAATCTGATACGAGGTTGCATCGCGAGGATTACTACCCCCTAATACCTGCCCTGTCAACATTCCTGGGAGACTAACCAAGCCAATCACCACCATATTATTTAAAGTGGGAATTAGCCCTGTACGAATTGCCTCTCGTTGATAGCCAGAGATCGCCTGTTTGCCCGTAGCACCTAAACTGAGATGGGTTTCAATTTCCAGACGGTTTTGATTGATGGAATTCAAAAGGCGATCGCCTGCTAGGGATGCACCATTCATGGCATTACCAAACAGCATCCCCGCCAAGGGTATTAAATACTGGGGTTCATACCATTTGTCAGGCTGCACGATTAACAGGATGATATAACCCAAAGTAAAGGCGCTGCTGGCAACCAAGGCTAAAATTACCGTGGGCAAAAGCCCCTGAAGTTTTTGATCGATACGGTTACGGGTGACGATGGAGGCAATAGCAATCATTACGCCTAAAATGCCTAAGACCACTAGCCAGTTATCAACCGCAAACACCAGATCTAAGACATAGCCAATAGCGATTAGTTGAATCAAGGAGCGTGCTGCACTGTAGGCCAACTGAGTTTCTAAGCCTAGTTTACGCCATAGAGATAGGGCGATCGCTATGCCAATCAATCCTAAACACAAAGCTAAATCAACCGTATCTAAGACAATTAAATCATTCATGCTCTCAGGTGATATTTAGGGAGATAAGCGGCTAATTGACCAATTACCATCAGTTTCTAGATTGTATACTAGGCGATCGTGAAGGCGACTGGGACGACCTTGCCAAAACTCCAGGCGATCGGGTACAACTCGAAATCCGCCCCAATGATCGGGTAAAGGAATGGTAACTTCACCGCTATATTGTGCTTGTAAACTAGCCAGCTTTTCTTCTAATATTTCACGATTGGGGATTACCTGACTTTGAGCCGATGTCCAAGCGCCAAGCTGGGATGCCTTGGGGCGACTATGAAAATACTCCAATGATTCCCTTGACGATAGTTTCTCAACTTTGCCCTCAATCCGAATTTGCCTTTCCAGCTTATCCCAAAGAAATACCAAAGCAGCATAGGGATTAGCAATTAACTGCCGCCCTTTTTGACTGCCGTAATTAGTATAAAATACAAAGCCTTGTTCACTAACCCCTTTGAGTAAAACAATCCTCGCGCTGGGTTTCCCGTCAGGTGTAGCGGTTGCTAAAGTCATGGCATTGGGTTCAATTAAGTCGGCTGCCAAAGCCTGTTCAAACCAGAGGTTAAACTGCTGGATGGGATTAGAATCTAAGTCAACTTCAGTTAATCCTGCCAAGGTATAATTTTGTCTTAAATCAGCGATCGATGAATCCACTTTTTCTGAGCAACAAAGAACATAAAGAACAGTTATTAATTTAGCAATTAATGCCCATTAAGTAGCTAGAGAGAATTAAATATAAAACCCTCAGTATTATACCTAAATAATAATGTGCTTTTACTGTTACTCAAGCAAAGCATGGTATATTTACAAGTTACATTTATTGTAGTTGTCGTTAAAGTTGGGTTTAAAGATTAGTACAACATGGTTGCAATCAATAAGAATGCTAAGGAATCAACCTCGTTTATTGTTTATTCTCATTGAAAGTTGAATTTAATCAACTACCAAAAAGACGGGTATGACCCCGCCTAATTATTTACTTCAGACTAAACCAAATTTTGTAGTTTAAGCTGTAGTTTAAATTTCCGCTAAAACTGCTTTGGCTGCTGCTAAAGTGCGATCAACATCTTCATCGGTATGAGCTAGAGAAGTAAAGCCCGCCTCAAACTGAGAAGGTGCAAGATAAACACCTTGTTCTAACATTCCACGATGGAAACGGGCAAATTTCTTCATGTCGGCAGTCTTGGCATCATCATAGTTATGCACTGCTTGCCCAGTAAAGAACATACCAAACATAGCGCTAATATTACCGCCCGTGACTTCATGTCCTGCTTCTCTAGCCACAGATAATAAACCAGTCAAAAGCTTAGTGGTAATGCGGTCTAACTGTTCATAAGTACCTGGTTTGCTCAGTAACTCTAGAGTTTTAATCCCCGCCGTCATGGCTAAAGGATTACCAGATAATGTTCCTGCTTGATACATCGGTCCTGCTGGTGCGACCATAGACATGATCTCGGCACGACCACCATAAGCACCTACAGGTAAACCACCACCAATTACTTTACCCAAGGTTGTCAGATCGGGAGTTACGCCAAATTTAGCCTGTGCGCCACCATAGGCAATCCGAAAACCAGTCATCACCTCATCAAAAACTAGTAATGCGCCCTGTTCTTGAGTTATCTCACGCAATCCTTCGAGGAAACCCGCATCGGGAGTAACAAAGCCAGCATTACCCACTACAGGCTCTAAAATAACCCCTGCAATCTGATCGGGATTTTCCGCAAACAGCTTTTTCACTGTCTCTAAATCGTTATAGGGAGCAGTTAAAGTATTCGCAGTGGTGGATTTTGGTACTCCTGGAGAATCTGGCAAACCAAGAGTGGCAACCCCAGACCCAGCCTTGACCAAAAACATATCTGCGTGACCATGATAACAGCCCTCAAACTTAATAATCTTTTCTCTACCTGTGAAAGCTCGCATCAAGCGCAGCACTGACATACAGGCTTCTGTTCCTGAATTAACAAAACGTACAATATCAATACTTGGAACAGCATCAATGACCATTTCTGCTAACACATTTTCTAAAGCGCAAGGCGCACCAAAGCTAGTCCCATTTTCTAAGGCTGAATGTAAGGCTTCAAGCACTACAGGGTGAGCATGACCACAGATCGCTGGTCCCCAAGTACCAACATAATCTATATACTTATTGCCATCGACATCCCAAATATAAGCACCTTTAACGTGGTCAAACACAATCGGTTGACCCCCAACTGATTTAAAGGCTCGAACTGGAGAGCTTACCCCACCAGGCATTAGCTTTTGAGCAGCATTAAAAATTTCTTCTGATTTGGCCGTTTTAAAGGAAGTTGTAGAAACCAATATTGTCTCCTTTAATCAAAGTGAGTGTGTGTAAATGTATATCTCTAGTTTTAAAGATATGAGTTTTTGTAAAGACGTAAGTATGTCAATAACTTTCTATTATCTTACGGATCGTAGCTAGTAAGCGAGCCAGATTGTTAGAAATTTTAAATTGTTAACTGATTTTTCATCAAGCGATCGCTTGAGCTAGTCACAAAAAAGTATATAGTATACTTGCTGTGTATGGAATTTTCAGTCATGTAAGTTAATACCTACATATCAAGACAGAGTGCTGATGAGTATAAGCCTGGGTTTGATTTTCGGTAACTTTTACCACCCTTCGGAAATTTGATTTGGGGTATTTTCAAAATATATTATTATCTTAAAACTTAATACAGGAAAATTAATGACGGCAACATTTTGTGAATATAAGCCAGGTTTAGAAGGTATACCTGTAACAAAATCTAGTATCAGTTTTGTTGATGGTCAAAAAGGAATTTTGGAATATCGCGGGATTGCGATTGAAGAGTTGGCAAAACGCAGTAGTTTTCTAGAAACGGCATATTTATTAATTTGGGGAGAATTGCCCAGCGAACGACAGCTTCAGGAGTTCCAAATTGATATTCTGTTTCACCGTCGTGTTAAGTACCGCATTCGGGACATGATGAAGTGTTTTCCTGAGTCGGGACATCCAATGGATGCTTTGCAAACATCAGCAGCAGCATTGGGCTTGTTTTATGCTCGTCGTGCTTTAGATGATCCTGAATATATCAGAAAGGCAGTGGTACGGATTCTGGCAAAAATTCCCACCATGGTGGCAGCATTCCATCAAATGCGTCGGGGTAATGATGCAGTTCAGCCTAATGATGAACTGGACTATGCGGCTAACTTTTTATACATGTTGACGGAGCGAGTTCCCCATCCTTTAGAAGCAAAGATCTTTGATATTTGTTTGACGCTCCATGCCGAACATACGATCAATGCCTCAACTTTTTCGGCGATGGTAACCGCCTCTACCCTAACCGATCCTTACGCAGTAGTAGCTTCAGCCGTAGGTACTTTGGCAGGACCACTTCATGGTGGAGCTAATGAAGAAGTGTTGCTAATGTTGGAAAGTATCGGTTCGGTTGGTAATGTTGAGCCTTACATAAACGATTTAATTGTTAACAAGCAAAAAATCATGGGCTTTGGACATCGTGTTTATAAGGTAAAAGATCCCAGAGCTAAGATTTTGCAGGAGTTAGCGGTAGATTTATTTAGTGAGACAGGACACGATCGCTATTACGATCTGGCTTTAGAATTGGAACGGGTAATAGAATCGAAGTTGGGACAAAAAGGAATTTACCCCAATATTGATTTTTATTCTGGTTTAGTCTACAGAAAATTAGGTATTCCTAGTGATTTATTTACTCCTATTTTTGCGATCGCCCGTGTGGCTGGCTGGTTGGCACATTGGAAGGAGCAGCTTGCTGTTAATCGGATCTTTCGTCCTACGCAGATTTATACAGGAGAACATGATATTTCCTATATATCGATGAGCGAACGCTAACGGAATTAAGTGAAACACAATTTGACAATTTTCTGTCTAAATAAGTATTTGTCGTCGGCAAAAACATTGTTAAGATTTGTAGATGGCAAATTCTAGGTTACAAAAATTAGGCAGTTATCTTCGCCCCCATTGGCGAATGGTTTTATTAGGTACGGTCGCACTTTTAATTGTTAATTTATTGGGGGTTTATATTCCCCTACTGATCAAAGATAGTATTGACCAGCTACAGGGAGAGTTTAGCTTTAATCAACTCTCGCGCACGGCAATCTGGCTACTGTTGCTCTCAATAATCATGTGGTGTTTTCGGATGTATTCTCGCACCTCGATTTTTGGCATTGGCAGACAGGTAGAGTTTGTTCTCAAACAACGAATTTTTCAACATTTGTTAACTATTGAGCCTGGATATTTCGCCAATAATACTTCAGGAGACTTAATCAATCGCGCCACTAGTGATGTAGATAATATTCGTCGTCTAGTGGGATTTGCCTTATTAAGCTTTATTAATATTATTTTTGCCTACGCCTTTACCCTACCTGTCATGCTGGGGATTAATGTTCGGTTGACCGTCTTGGCGATCGCCGTATATCCCGTCATGCTGTTTACGGTTCAGTTGTTTAGTGGCAAACTACGACGTTATCAAGAAGAGATTCAGGTCAAGCTTTCGGATCTTAGTGAGCTAATTCAAGAAGACATGAGCGGGATGGCGCTAATTCGGATTTATGCTCAAGAAAACCAAGAAAGAGCCGCCTTTAGCCAAAAAAATCAGCAGTTGTTGGCAGCGAATCTTAAATTAGCGCTGGTAAGAAATTTGCTCTTTCCGATCATTGAAGGAATTTCTTATATTAGTTTGCTGATTTTGTTGTGGATCGGCACAAAAGCGATCGCCACTGGAGAAATTACTGTAGGAGATTTTATTGCTCTAGTTTTATTTGTGGAACGACTGGTGTTTCCGACGGCTTTACTTGGCTTTACCATTACCGCCTATCAGCAGGGAGAAATCAGTATCGATCGCGTAGAGGCGGTGACCAAAGCTGAACCCAAAATTAAAAATACGGCTAAGGCGATTGTTTTACCTGCCACAGATATAGTAGGAGCAATTACAGCGCACAACTTAACCTATACTTATCCTGGGTCTAATACTCCTGCTCTTTACGATCTTAACTTTAAGATTGAGCCTGGGGAAACAGTCGCCATTGTTGGTTCAATTGGTTCGGGGAAATCAACCTTAGCTAATGCCATTCCTCGGCTATTAAACATAGCAGAAGGGGAATTATTTTTAGACAACTGTGACATTACTAAATTAGACTTGGCAAGCCTGCGAAAAGCGATCGCCTATGTGCCTCAAGACAGCTTTTTGTTTAGCACGACGATTAAGAACAATATTCGCTACGCTGAACCATTAGCAGAAACAGCAGAAGTAGTTCAATCAGCCAAACAAGCCCAAATTCATCCAGAAATTCTCACCTTTCCCCAAGAATACGATACCTTAGTGGGAGAACGAGGAATTACCCTCTCTGGTGGACAAAGGCAACGGACATCTTTAGCCAGAGCATTATTAGCTGATGCCAAAGTATTGATTTTGGATGATGCCCTTTCCAGCGTCGATAACGAAACAGCGACCAAAATTCTTAACAATTTATCACCGACAACAGCCAAAAAAACCGTTATTTTTATTTCCCACCAACTATCAGCAGCGGCTACTTGCGATCGCATTTTAGTAATGGATCAAGGAAAAATTGTCCAAAATGGTACTCACGCAAGCTTATTGCAGGAAACAGGACTTTATCAATCCTTGTGGCAACAACATCAGTTAAAAGAAGTGCTGAACTAAATCTTACTCTAGGAAATATTTGGAGCGAAAAAATAGTTAATGCGATCTGGTTTTGCCGTTATTTATCATCCCGATTATGTTGCGCCACTGCCTGATGCTCATCGTTTTCCCATGCCCAAATTTAAAATCCTGCGGGATTTATTAATTAAAGACGGGGTGATTGAGCCAGAGCAGATTTTTACCCCAGAATTACCAGATTTAGACTTAATTCAGTTAGTTCACACTCCCGAATACGTTCAGGCATATTGCAATGGAACATTAGAACATAAAGCTCAACGACGGATTGGTTTACCTTGGAGTAAAGCCTTGGCTCATCGAACTCAAATTGCGATCGGCGGGACGATTTTGGCTGCCAAGCTAGCTTTAAACTATGGCTGTGCTTGCAATACGGCTGGGGGAACACATCACGCCTTTCCTAGCTATGGATCGGGGTTTTGTATCTTTAACGATTTGGCGATCGCTGCTCGCGTTTTACAGCGGCTTGGCTTAGTTAAACAGATTTTGATTATCGACTGTGATGTACACCAAGGAGACGGGACAGCCTATATTTTTCAAGACGACAGCAGTGTGTTTACTTTTTCCATGCATTGTGAGGCAAATTTTCCTGGGAGAAAACAACAGAGCGATCTTGATGTTCCTTTACCCATTGGTTTAGATGACGATGGTTACCTACAGATTTTGGCTAGTTATCTAGGGGATTTATTGAGTGAAGTCAAGCCAGATTTAGTTTTATTTGATGCAGGAGTAGATACTCATGTCAGCGATCGCTTGGGTAAATTGTCCTTGACTGACTGGGGTATTTATCGACGGGAAAGAATGGTTTTAAGCACCTGTAAAGCAGGAGGCTATCCTGTAGCTAGCGTGATTGGCGGAGGTTATGGGAAGGATATATCTGCATTGGTATATCGTCACTCTTTGCTACATCGTGCAGCTCAAGAAGTTTATCATTAGGAAAAAGATTGGAGATAGTTCATAGCGAGTAGACTTCTTGACTAACTATCTTTCTTTAACAAAATTAATCCTAAGAGATTCGGATAATTCCTGCATATTAATCAAAAGTATTCAGACTTCTAGCTACAAAAATACTGCGATCTTCACTATTGAAGCTATGGCGATCTGTGCTAATCTGCTTTTTACTGTTATATTTTGCCCCGCATGAGTGAAGCTACCGTAGTTAATGGAAATAGCATATCAAACGAAGAAATCGTTGCTGCTTTAGAAATTCCCGCAGATTTTAATTTTCAGTTGCCCGATCCTGAAGATGAAGAGATTTTAGAAATAGATTTCCGCAGTCAGCTAGATACGATTTGGCAAATATGCGATCGCTTTGATTTGCAAACAGATATCTGGCGCGGTAGAGTTTTACGTTCAGTTAGAGACAGGGAAAAGAAAGGCGGAGAAGGTAGAGGGGCAGGTTTTCTCAACTGGCTAAAAGATCGAGAAATTACTAAATCTCAGGCTTATGCTTTGATTCAACTGGCAAACAGCGCCGATACTTTATTGGCTGACGGAGTGTTAGACGCGGAAAATATCAATAATTTTAGCAAGCGGGCATTTATAGAAACGGCTAAATCTGCCCCAGAAATACAGCAACTTGTGAGTGAGGCTGCACAAAAAGGCGATCGCATTACCCGGCGAGAAGTCAAGCAGCTTTCGGATGAGTGGACTGCCATGAGTTCAGAATTACTACCCGATGAGATTAAGGAAAAAGCAACAGCAGGCATCTTACCCACTCGTCACCTCGCCCCTTTAGTTCGCGAAATGGAAAAGTTACCAGAATCTCATTTAATTGAAATTAAAAAAGAAATTGCCGAAAGTCCTGATATAGATACGGTCAAGTTAATGACTACTGAGGCAAAAAACCTGGCTAAATACCTCGATGCTGCTGCCCAGGTACAAACCTTGCGGGATAAGGCAGTAGACATGGAATTAGCCCTAGAAGAAGCCCTGAGACTTGACTGTATTAACACTGCGGCGGATTTAGTTAAGCAAGCCACTACTTTAGAGCAAACTGTCGGCAAACTTTATACTACCTGGAAACGCATTAGTAACGTTGCCGATCGCCTATATGTGGAAACGGGAGCATCTAATCCTCATTTGCGATCGCTTTTAACCTGTCTTGAATCTCTGACTGGTGAGATTATTGAAGTGCCTCTAGATGAAGAAGGAGAGCAAATTGTCAGACTGAAAATTTTGACTGAAGATTTTGATCCTAGTAATAATTAATCTTGAGCCGATAATATAGAGATCTCAAATGAGTTCTATAACTATTGATAGATATTGCTGGTTAGTTATTCAATTCGACTACTCATTGCTAAGGGGTTTCATAATTACCGCACCATAGGCATCAGGATTAAGATACTTTTGGGCTGCCGTTTGCAAATCTTGAGCCGATACGGACTGAATTTGCTCAGGATAAGTTAAAGCAGGGGCGAGATCCTGTAGCTGAGAATAGTAGTAACCATAAAGGTTAGCGCGATCGCTGGGACGTTCGTTAGCAAAAATGAAACGATTGGCTACTTGAGTACGGATACGCTCAATGTCTTTACTGGCAATTGGCTCGTTTTGAATGGTGCGAATCTGTTGAGCGATCGCCTGTTCTACCGCTTCAATGTTTTGGGTCGGTAAAGCAGCGGAGATATAAAATACTCCCTGGTGGGTTTGAGTCATGTTACTAACACCGATCTGATTCACCAAGCCTTTTTCTTCCCGTAATTCCCTAAATAGGCGAGATACTTTACCCTGCCCTAAGATTACTGCCAGAATGTCTAAAGCATAGGTTTGATCGAGGTTTTCCATACCAGGCACGCGCCAGGTCATAATTAACCTTGCCTGCTGTAAACTTTCGTCAGTATATTCGTGACGGACTATTTCTGTAAAAGGCGCTTCTGGGGCTACTGAGGGAGTACTATTTTTAAGATGCTTATCACGGGCAGTATAATGTTGTTCAAAGCTCTTGGTAACAATCTCAATTAACTGTTCTACAGGGAGATTCCCGACTACGGCTGCGGTCATAGAATTAGGCTGATACCAAGCACCATGAAAATTGCGCATTTGTGGCGATCGCAAATTTTCAATTACTGATGTAGGCCCTAAGACAGGACGACGATAGGGCAAGGTTTCAAAACAGGTTTCCATCGAACGAGTAAAGATCCGACGACTAGGGCTGTCTTCAGAACGACGGATTTCTTCTAAAACCACTAGTTTTTCTCGTTCAAAAGCCTCGTTTTCTAGGCTTGGGTTGAGAAGTACATCAAGCTGTAGAGGTGCTAATTCTGCAAAATCTTGCGGTGCAGTGGTTATATAGTAATGAGTATAGTCCTGGCTAGTGGCAGCGTTGGTTTCTGCACCTTTTTTCTCGATTAAATGCTCAAATTCGCCAATTTCTAAGTTAGGCGTGCCTTTAAACACCATATGCTCTAAAAAATGCGCCATGCCGTTGATTTCGTTGCTTTCTTTTGCTGAACCAACATTAATCCAAACATTGAGGTTAACGGCTTCGACAGGCATTTGCTCGGCAATAATAGTTAAACCATTATCGAGTTTACATATAGTTGGAGCGTTGAGTTTAGGCTGTTGCGTAAGAATAGAAGTCATTAAACAATATTTTTGACTATACAAGTATATAGAAAACTTATAGTTATTCTAATCATTATTTACCTTGAGATCACTAGTTTATAAATTGCTTTTAGAATCATTTCTGACTGAGTTTGAGAATTTTCTAAAATTGCAAATGCTCAAAGACTTTGTGATTAAAATTAGTACTATGAGAATTTATGGAAATAGGCAACTGAAAACA
This sequence comes from Pleurocapsaceae cyanobacterium CSU_1_1, assembly GCA_012034765.1. GTDB lineage: Bacteria > Cyanobacteriota > Cyanobacteriia > Cyanobacteriales > Xenococcaceae > Waterburya. The sequence continues at coordinate 13,588 of JAAUOU010000032.1, forward strand.
GTTCCAGGACAAAGAACCCGTCCCACCGCCGCTCGGGTAAGAGAAGCTGTATTTAACATTTGGCGCGATCGCCTGATCGGATCTAGCTGGCTGGATTTGTGTGCGGGGAATGGCTCAATGGGAGCAGAGGCGCTTTGTCGCGGAGCAAGCAGAGTGGTGGGGATTGAACAGTATGGGAAAGCCTGTAAAGTGATTGAGTCGAACTGGCAGCAGGTGATTCAGGCTGGACAATCCTATGAACTGATTCAGGGAGATGTCTTGCTCAAAATCAAAAAGCTAACTGGACAGCAATTTGACTGGATTTATTTCGATCCACCCTATGATAGTTATTTATATTTACCTGTCTTAAAAGCGATCGCTGCATTGGAATTAGTTAAAACCGAAGGTGCGATCGCCGTAGAACATAATCCTCAGCTATGGCAAGCCAAAGAAATACCTGGATTAAAAATCTATCGTACTAAATCCTACGGCAATACCACTATTAGTTACTATGCTGTTAAGTAGATAATGTTACGCACTGTTTGATCTGTAAAGATTGGGAAAAGTTAAATAGTTAAATAAAAGCTGATGGCAAAGTCTCTTCCAGGTAAGTTAATTGTAAAAACGGGTAAATTTGTCTGGACAACCATGTGGCAGATCATGATGTCCCAACTTGCACCACGCAATCAAACAGGGGAGTATTTGCGTCCAGAAAGTCAGTTTAGAAATTATCTTAGTACTCAGCCAGAAAATCCTGCTCAACCTGCTGCTAATCGCTACCGTTTGTATGTGGGAATGGGCTGTCCTTGGGCGCATCGTGCTTTAGTCACCAGAGCTTTAAAAGGGTTAGAAACAGCGATCGCTGTCTCGATAGTTTATCCTTCCCCCGACGAGGGTATCTGGGTTTTATCTAAGCCAGAATTAAATTGTCGGACTGTCCCCGAACTCTATCAGCTAGCTTGTCCTGGCTACAAAGGGCGATCTACTGTACCAATTTTGTGGGATGACGAGACAAAAACAATTATTAACAACGAAAGTGCCGAAATTATTGAAATCCTCAATTCTAAGTTCAACCAATTTGCCCAACATCCTGACTTCGATCTTTACCCAGCCCAACAAAAAGAGGAAATAGACTCCTGGAACGAGAAAATATATCGTACTGTTAATAACGGTGTCTATCGCTGCGGATTTGCTCAATCTCAACAGGCTTACGATCTTGCTAGTCAAGAATTATTGCGACTCTCGATGAAATAGAGCTAGTCTTAGCAACAAAACGTTACCTTTGTGGCGATCGCCCTACTTTAGCAGATGTCAGATTATTTACAACCCTGTTTCGTTTTGATATCGTCTACTACGGGCTATTCAAATGCAACCTGCGCCGTATAGCTGATTATCAACACATGAGCGGATATCTACGAGATCTATATCAGTTGCCAGGAGTAGCCAAAACTTGCGATCTTGAAAGCGTCAAACGCGACTACTACGGCAATTTGTTCCCTCTAAACCCAGGTGGAATTATTCCTCTTGGTCCAGACCTTGCCAATTTACTACAGCCCCACCACAGAGAAACCATAACAATCAACTAACAGAAGCAGAAGACACAGAGGCTGGAGATCTCAACATGCTAAATAGTTAATTTGTAACTACCCAGAGCGAATGTTCAATACGCGATCGCTTTAGATGATTTAAAAGCTGGAGATCGCCAATTTAGTCAGCTAGAGTTACGTTATCTTAGAAGATAAGGAAATAATATCTAGATAGAGTAGCCATGAAAAAGTTAGCGCTGCTGTGCCTATTTGTTCTGGGAATTGGATTTGCTCTCTTCAATTTCAAAGGACTTGCACAACAAGGGGAATTCAACTCAATTATTTTAGATTTTAAAGAAGATGTACCGATCAACAAAATTAGCGAAGAGATTCAAGAGCTTAGGGCAAAATATAATCAGCAGGTTAATTTAAACAGTTTTTCTCGATCGCCGATCGCATTTATATTATTGAGGGAGACAAGAAGATCCTGAAGGAATTAAAGCGCTCTTCTCTACGTAAAGATACAGAATATATTGAAGCAAATTACCTATATCACGCCAGTGCTGTTCCTAACGATCCTCAGTATAATCGACAGTGGAACTTTCGAGATATTAAGATCGAACAGGCTTGGGATGAAACCAAAGGAGCAGGGGTAACTGTTGCGGTAATTGATACAGGGGTCAGCATCGTACCCGATTTAAAGTCAACTAAGTTTGTCCCAGGTTACGATTTTGTTAAAAATAAAGATGATGCCAGTGATGATAATGGACATGGAACTCATGTAGCAGGTACTATCGCTCAATCTACCAATAATGGCTATGGAGTGGCGGGAATCGCCTATGAGGCTAGCATTATGCCCTTGAAGGTGCTAGCTAGTAGTGGTGGCGGAACGGTTGCTGATATTGCTGAAGCGATTAAATTTGCAGCGGATAACGGTGCCAATGTAATCAACATGAGCTTGGGTGGTGGCGGTGCTAGCAGCATGATGGAAGAAGCGATTAAATATGCCCATAATAAAGGTGTTGTCATTGTTGCTGCGGCGGGGAATGAAGGTCGTAATTCAGCGTCTTATCCTGCTCGCTATCCAGATGTGATTAGCGTTGCCGCCACTAATCCTGCGGGAGATAAAGCCTCCTATTCCAACTTTGGCGCGGGAGTTGATATTTCGGCTCCTGGAGGTAGTGCTGAGGGTAAAGGTGATAGCGGTAAGATCATTCAAAATACGATTAATCCTGCAACTGGCGAATCAGTGTTTGTCGGCTTTCCAGGTACTAGCATGGCTGCGCCTCACGTATCTGGGGTAGCTGCTCTCATTAGATCTACTGGGGTTGATACTCCAGATGAGATTCGAGATATTCTGCTGCAATCTGCTCGTAAAGTTGAGGAAGATCACCTCAATCACTTTGGTTCAGGACATTTAGATGCTAATGCAGCGGTTCAGTTGGCGCTTAAAGGCAAGATTACCTTTAATGATTTCTTCCGTTGGCTACGAAAAAGTGGTTATCTCAACCTTGGCTTCTGGATTGATGGTGGTGCAGTGGCACTATTACCCAAGCTGGCTATGGTACTGGGGTCTTATTTATTGGCTTGGTTTTTACGCAACTATCTGCCTGTTACCCTTGGTTTAAACAGTGGTCTAATCTTGGGTAGTTCTGGCTTATTTTTCCTTCAGGGACTATATTGGTTTGATTTACCTCAATGGCCGATGCGTTTATTTGGTAGCTCTTTGCCCGAATTAGGTAATGTGGTGTTTGGCAATGCTAACCTTAATCCGCTGTTTGCCAGCGCATTGATTCCTTTTATCTTGGTCGCCTTGCTGTTAAATTCCAACCTTAAATGGTTTGCTATTGGCTCTAGTATTGGCGTTGCTGCTTGTTTGGGAGTCAGTGCTTTTGCCGATCCTGGAATCTGGCTTTTGGGTAGTGGCGCGATCGCTCGTAGCTATTTGATCGTCAACGCTATGCTCTGTCTGGGTTTGGCATATATAGCTAGCCAAAAAGCTCCTCAGCGAGTCTAAATCAAGGGTCAATTAACTAACAGGTAGACACCTATAATTAGGTTAAGGGTTTGGTAGTACCAAGCCCTTATTGATGATCGAGGTAAATAAGCATGACCGTAATAGGCACAATTGAAAAAAAAGGCTTTGGTTTTGGGACTTGGGCATTAGTAACCGATGATGGTACAACCTACGAATTAAAAGATCCCGTGTCCGAATTACAGCAAGAAGGTCTTAAAGTAGAAGTTAAGGGCAAGATTCGTAAGGATATTATGACTATAGCGATGATTGGCGCAGTACTAGAAGTGGAATCTTACATAGTACTTTAAACCTTCTGCCTAAATATTGCGGAGGTATTTCTAGATCTCAATTTAACAAAATGAATGATTATTTCTGATTAAAACTGATCGATAATTGGCTTGATTAGGGAATGATAAGACCATTAATTTGATTTTTATCATTATGACAACAACTATCAAGCTTAATCCTAAAAGATTATTATCTCAACTAGCAGATGCTAATAGTTCTGGTTGTCTTGAGATCAATGCAGATCTTACTTGGCAAATTTATTTATCCCAGGGAAAGATACAGTATGTGTATTGCTCTGCACAACTGTTAGAACAGCTTAAATATCATCTCTATTACTTTGGATGGCAAGAAGCAATTGCTGCTATTAAACAGTTGCCTAATTCTTTGCTAAACAGGTCATCATCCATACAGAGTAAACCCGCCGATCATATTTATAAACATGTGATTCTTTGGCTTTTAGCCGAACATGTTCTCGATCTATCTCAAGTCCTAAAACTAATTCAACATATTACTAAAGATGATTTATTGTCTTGTCTTTGGTTAGAATCTGGCACATCTTCCTGGCAAGACGAATCTACACTTCCTGACTGGATTCCGCAACAGATTCAAGGTTCTCTCTCTCTAAAAGTAGCGGAATGTTTAAATGAGGCAGAGATCAAAGAAAGACAATGGAGTAATTGCAGTGAGCAACTACTATCGGTATATCAACGTCCTTATTTTCCTCCCAGTTGGGAAAAAAAGTCTTTACCAGTTTCTGGTTCGCTTAATCATAAAGTACTCACTAATTTAACTCAAGTCTTAAGAGGAAGTACTAGTATTCGTCAACTTTCAATCTTGCTCAAAAAAGACGAAATTAGAGTTGCCAAAGTTCTCTCGCCCTACATTGAACATAAAATAATTTATTTAAATCACCCTCAAGCACCCTTCGATAAAATCCCCCATATTCCCAGAAGCACTGTGAATGCTCCACTGATGTCATTTGAAACCAATGATGATGATCATGACATGACTCAGGCTGTTGGAGCTTCAGCCCCAGTAAAAACTTGGAAGATAGTGTGTATTGATGATAGTCCGACTATCCTCAGCGAAATCAAACGTTTTCTCGATCAAGATAAATTTCAAGTTACAGCAATTGACGATCCTGTACGTGCTGTCTCTCAAGTTTTTAAAATTAATCCAGACTTAATTTTATTGGATATTACTATGCCTAGAATTAATGGTTATAAACTATGTGGATTACTAAAAAATAGTGGCAAGTGTGATCAAATTCCTATTATTATGGTTACAGGAAATACTGGTTTAATTGACAAAGCCAGAGCAAAATTATCGGGTGCAACTGATTACTTTACTAAACCTTTTAGTAAACAAGATTTGAATCAAATGGTAGAAAAATATCTCTCCTAGCTTGAGAAATTCATATCAATTGCAATACTTCTCGTTTAACAACTAATAGAAAAACTAGAACAGTAGGGAATTGGGGCATTAGGGGATTGGGGCTTAATCATTTCCCTAAATCCCTAAATCCATAAATCCCTAAACGAGAAGTATTGATATCAATTGAACATAGCTTTTGTTGTTCAAAAACACCTTGGCTTCCAAGTTTTACTAATTAAAGAAAATGAAAAATATGAAAACTATTTTAGTTGTAGACGACATAAAATCTGAATTAGATATGATCGCAATTTGCTGTAATTCAAGCTGGCTATAATATTGTGATGGCTAATAGTGGCGAAGATGCGTGTTTTAATTTCAGCCCAGAACGTCAAATCTGCCATTAATATTCAGGTTAATTGGATATTGTGGCAGATTTTTGTATTTATAAAAATTAATAAGTTTTAAGTTGAGAGATGAATATTCTCTGCGTTTCTGGGAATTATAAGAATCCAAATAGACCTAAAAATTATGAAAACAATTCTCATCGTTGATGATTTACAATCCCAGTTGGATTTAATGGCAAAATATCTAGCTGATGCTGGGTACAAAATTATTGCCGTCAACAATGGCAAAGAAGCGATCGCCCAAAGTATTGCGAGTAAACCAGATTTGATCGTCACCGATTGGATGATGCCAGAGATGGGAGGATTAGATGTTTGTCGTAAATTGAGCAAAAATCCTGAAACAGAGCATATTCCAGTAGTAGCCTGTACGGCTAAAGATCGAGATGTCGATCGCATGTGGGCAAAGAAACAGGGGATTAAAGCATATGTAACCAAACCCTTCACTCAGGATCAATTGGTGAATGCTGTCAAAGAAGTTATTGGATAAATCATCATAAATCACAATGTCAACATCTAGTGCCGCTTCGAGAATTCAAGCTAACCTACAAGAGTTATTTGAGGGTAAGCTCGCATCAGGGGATGCATATATCAAATTTCAGCTTACCCCAGAGGTTACGGCTTTGTTGTCGATGAGGCAAGTACAAGAATCATTAATTGTCGAAGCAGCAAAAATAACTTCCTTGCCTAGTATGCCAAAATCTACCATTGGCATGATGAACTCACGCGATCGCGTATTTTGTATTTTTGATTTAGCTCAATTGTTAACTCTTTCTACTGAATTAATCAGTTCTCGACAGTATCAAATTATTGTCTTAAAAACCATCAATGAGCCAGCCATTTTTGTTGGTTTTGCCGTATCTCAAATTCAGGGAATTGTCCGTTTGTCAGCAGAAAAGATTAAATTATCTTGGGATGATGCTCCTGCTAATCTTGTTTCTTTGGTGAGTGGATTTGTTCAGGAAGGAGAATCTATGATGCCGATTATTGAATTAAATAATATTTTGAAAACTTTAACCACACAAGCATAAAGCAAAATTATAGTTTATTTGCTCTAAATTACTTATTTATTAGCCTAATTACTATTTTATTACTATGAATAATCGCAAACAAGCCAATTTGAATTCAGTTAAATCTTCAAGTCCTAGTATGGGTAAATCCTTAACACTCAAAACCAAAGCAACTTTATTGGCGATCGCCATTGGCACAATTCCCGTGCTGGTGACGGGGGCAACGAGCTACTATTTCGCCAACAAGACAATTACCAAGGACGCTATCTTGCTAGAAGAAGAGCGGGCGATCGAGTTACAAGATAAAATCGGTCGCTTTTTGCAAGAAAGAATTGGTGATATTCAGGTGCTGACTGGTTTAGAAGTTTTTGTCCATCCAGAAAAATTTACTCAGCAGGAAAAAGTAGAAATTCTTGAACGGATTCAGAAGGCTTATAAAGTTTATGACAGTATTGCCGTTTTTGACTTAAAAGGGAATGTAATTGCTCAAACTGATAAGGGGAAAAAACTTGAAAATCACCTTGATCGACCCTATATCCAAGCAGCCTTAAAAGCTAACGGGGCTTTGTTGAGTCAGCCAACTATTTCTAAGTCTACGGGTACTTTTAGTATTTATGCTGCTTCAACGATCAAAGATGAAGTCACTGGTAAGCCCATTGGTTTTGCTCGCTCCCGCTTACCTGTTAAAGTTTTGGCAGAAATTGTTAAAAGCTATAAAACAGAAGGACAGGAATACTATCTGGTTAACAAGACTGGCGAAGTTTTTCTAGGAGCGGAAGAATTTGCCAGCAAAAATGAACAGCAAGGAGTATTGATTAAAGATATTTTTGCCGATTTAGCGTTAACCACTGGAAAGGAAGAGAATAACTCAAAGACTAGGATTAATCAACTCAACAAGACCTCTCAGCTAGTATCCATTGCGCCCTCAACTCAGCTAGAGGGAATTCAAGAACTTGGTTGGCAAGCCATGATTGGTGAAGATGTAGATGTTGCTTTTGCTGCCCAAAGACAATTGGGTGTAACCATTGCCCTTGGACTTGGTATAACTACCTTACTCGTAGCAGCGATCGCATCCTATCTCGCTAACCGTGCCACCATGCCGATCATTGATGTAGTGACAGCGGTGAAAAAAATTGGTAGTGGGGAGCTTGATACCCGCTTGGCGGTAACTAGTGAAGATGAGTTAGGGGAATTGAATACTAATATCAACTTGATGACTGAACAAATTCAAAAATCCCTCCAAGAGCAAAAAGCGATCGCCGAACAAATACGACAAGAAAAAGAACAGCTAGAACTAGCTATTTATACTCTCATTGAAGAAGTTGGTGATGCTACAGAAGGAGATTTGACTGTGCGAGCTAACTTGGATTCGATGGAATTAAGTACAGTTGCGGATTTATTCAATGCGATTATTGGCAACTTGCAAGACATTGCGATTGAAGCCAAAGAGTCTTCTGGACAAGTGGGTGATTCCCTCAAACAAAATGAAGAGGCGATTCGTTTATTAGCCGAGCAAGCAATTCTTGAAGCTAGAGAAACTAGAGATACTTTAAAATCCGTTGCCCTAATGTCCCAATCAATTCAAGAAGTTGCCAAAAATGCGAGCCAAGCGGAAAAGATTACTGACGATACCTACAATACGATTGTTAGTAGTACCAGTAATATGGACTTGACCGTAAACAGTATTTTGCAACTACGAACTACGGTAGGGGAAACAGCAAAAAAAATGAAGCGTTTAGGGGAGTCTTCTCAGAAAATTTCTCAGGCGGTTTCCTTTATTGAAGAAATTGCCCTTAAGACCAACGTACTAGCAATTAACGCGAGTGTTGAGGCGGGGCGTGCAGGAGAATATGGTCAAGGTTTTACGATTGTAGCGGAACAGGTGGGTGCTTTGGCAGAACAATCGGCAGCAGCGACCAAAGAAATTGCCAGTATTGTGGCAGCGATTCAAGCCGAAACCCAGGAAGTCAACCAGGCCATGGAATCGGGAACAACCCAGGTAGTCGAAACTACCCGTCTGGTAGAAACTACCAAACAAAGTTTAAATCTAGTTCTAGAGAAATCTCAAGAAATAAATCAGTTAATGAGTTCTATTTCTCAAAGTGCGGTATCTCAGGCGGATACTTCGCAAAACATTATTAGCTTAATGCAAAAAATTGCCCACCTATCTGGTAACACATCTAAATCCTCTACAGAAGTGGCGCAATCAATTTTAGCAACAGCCAAAGTTGCAGCTCAGTTAGAGTCTACAGTTGGTCAGTTTAAGGTAGCTAAATAATGAGCAATGAACAATGAACAGTGAGCAATGAACATCAATTATTTATCACTTACGCTCATATATTAATAACTTACTATGGATACAGAACAACAGATTCGCCTAAACTTTCTTGATGAGGCTGAAGAATACTTCAATCTGATGGAGTCTAATCTGCTCGGACTAGCCGATACGGCAATCGATCCGCAGAGAGTGGATCTTGTCTTGCGGGCGGCTCACTCAATCAAAGGGGGCGCAGCAATGATGAGCTTGACTACTTTAAGTCAGGTAGCCCACCGTCTAGAAGATTTTTTTAAAATTTTACGAGTTCGTTATGGGGATAAAACTGTCATTGTTGAGATCGAAACTTTGTTATTGCAAAGCGTCGATTATTTACGCAATCTGGCAAGTTTAAATCGCCAGGAACTATCAACAGATGCTTCTGAAGTTATTAATCAACAGCTAGAATTACTCAGCGATCGCACTCAAGCTATTTTTGCTCAATTGCGATCGCATTTAGGTGATTTACGAGCAACAGACGAGAACGCGCTGCTGTCCCAAAATGAAGATTTTGACCCTGCGGTATTAATCTTTGAAGAGGGAGTTGATGGGGTTCTAGATCGCTTTGAAAGCCAATTATCAGCATTAAGTTTCAGTGAATTAGCCCAAGAACTATCCGCCACCGCCGAAGAGTTAATCGGCTTTGGTAATATGGCGAATCTTGATGCTTTTATTCAACTGTGTGAATCTATTCAACAACAAGCCACTAACATAGCGGACTCAGCAATTGTCTCCCTAGCAGAACGAGCTTTAAAAACCTGGAGGCGATCGCACGCCCTAGTTTTACGGGGTAGCATTGATAGACTGCCATCTTCTTTAGAAACTGCTACTCAAGACTTTAGTTCTACTATCAATTTTGAACTTGCTCGGCAAGAGTTTTTAGATGAAGCTGCGGCGCAAGATTTAGATTCTTTAGCCCTAGATACTCAAAAACTCGATGGATTGCAGTCTGCTTTTGCCTCAGTATCGATTAATGATGCCGATTTATCTTGGGAAGAAGAAAATCCAGAATTGGGTGAAATACATTCTGCTTTTGAACTGAACGAATCCGCAGAACAAGAAGATTTTATTCCTTTAGATCTAGAGTCACTAAATTTAACTGGATTACAGTCTGCTTTTGACTTACCCGAACTAGAGGAAACAATCACCTCAACTCCAGCAGAAGTAACAATAAAAGAATCTCTATTGTCACCACAGGTAGAGAAGATGGTGAGAGTGCCAGTCTCGCAACTCCAGCAGTTTAATACGTTGTTTGAACAACTAGTTTTAAATCGCAACAGTATTGGTTTGCGACTAGAACAGCTAGAAAATGTGGTTGCCTTAATGAGCCAGAGAATGTTACAGATGGAACGTTCTAATACCCAATTAAAACAATGGTACGATCGCGCTTCAGTTGAAGGACTTTTGAGCGAGCAAGAGCAGCTAGTGACGGCTGTTAATTTGGGCAACAATCAACAAAATAGCTTTGATAGTCTAGAAATGGATCGCTACAGCGATATTCATTTGATTTGCCAAGAACAACTAGAAACAATTGTGCAACTTCAAGAGGTAGCAACAGATGTCTCTTTGGGGGTACAGGAAGTCAATCAGTCGGTACAAGATCTGTACTATACTACCAAGTCGATGCAGGGCAACGTTACCCGTACTCAAATGCTACCATTTGCTGAAGCAGTGAAACGTTTTCCTCGCGTGATCCGCGACCTCAATCTTCAGTTTAATAAAAAAGTAGACCTAAAAATCTTAGGAGAAACAACTTTGTTAGACCGCTCGGTGATCGAGGCATTGAGCGATCCTTTGATGCACCTGTTACGGAACTCCTTCGACCATGGTATTGAAGACCCCCAAACTCGCATCATTGCGGGGAAACCAGAATCAGGCACAATTACCATTCAGGCTAACAATTTGGGTACTTATAGCATTATTACTCTAAGTGATGATGGTGGAGGAATTTCCCTCGACAAAATTCGCGATCGCGTCTGCCAAATGGGTCTAACTCAAGCTGAGGTAGCACAAATATCGACAACAGAACTTCTAGACTTTATTTTTGAACCAGGATTTAGTACCGCAGAAAAGGTAACCGAACTTTCGGGTCGGGGAGTTGGTATGGATGTCGTCCGCAGCAACTTGCGAGAGATTCGGGGTGATGTTCGAGTCAATACTGAGCCAGGCAAAGGTACAACTTTTATTTTAAGAATTCCCTTTACTTTATCCATTCTCAGAGTAGCAATTGTCGAACAGCAAGAGTTTATTTTTGCCATTTCTGCCGATAGCATTAGAGAATTAATCGCTGTTGACCCAGAACTAATGTTAGCTTCAGACAAAGAGCAACATGTAGCTTGGAATCAAACAGAAATTCCCTTGATTGAAATAGAAAAAGTTTTACCCTATCATGCTGCACGCCATACCGTCGGTCTAGCTGGTAATCCCATCATCAATCGCACGATGACTTTAGTGGTGGGTAACAACAATTCATCTGCTGCTTTGAAACTTAGTCGTTTTTGGAATGAACAAGAATCAACCATTAGAACCATAGATAGTCCTATTCCTCTACCTGCTGGGATTATTAGCTCAGTGATTATTGGTGATGGTAAGGTCATACCTCTAATCGATCCCTTAGCCTTAATTGCCGAAAATTCAGGCGATCGCCTGAATGCAGCTAGCTCTGACCTAGATGTAACAGAATTTAGCTATTTGCCAACGGTCAAAACTATTCTCATTGTCGATGATTCAATTAATGTCCGTCGCTATCTCAGTCTGACTTTAGAAAAAGCTGGCTATCGCGTCGAGCAGGCTAAAGATGGTCGAGAAGCCTTAGATAAACTATTGGCGGGACTCTTAGTACAGGCTGTTATTTGTGACGTTGAAATGCCTCGTCTAGATGGTTATGGTGTGCTAGAAGAGATTAAGGAACGACCAGAATTAAGCAATTTACCCATTGCTATGCTCACCTCTCGTAGTAACGAGAAACATCGTAAACTAGCGTTTAATTTGGGAGCTGCTGCTTATTTTTCTAAGCCTTATAATGAACAGGAGTTATTAGAGAAGCTATCGGAAATTATCAATTAGAGGCTCGGCTCTAAAAATAGCTAGGAATTTTCACAAGACTTAAGGCCAACATTCACTACTCTTCACAAGCGCCGATAGATACCCAGGTGCTGTGAGCAGTACCGTCATCTTCACGGAAAAACTCTTTTTTCCAGATGGGCGCATTATGTTTTAGGGTGTCGATCGCATAACGACAGGCAGCAAAAGCCTCTCCACGATGAGGGCAACCTACCGCCACAATGACGCTAATTTCACCAATCTTAAGTTTGCCTACCCGATGATGAATCACAATTCGGTTAGCATCTTGCCACTGCTGACGGATGTGAGCAGCAATAGAATTAAAGACAGCGATCGCCATCGGTTGATAAGCTTGATATTCAAGATATTCTACGGCTTTTCCCTCGGTTTGGTTACGCACCGTACCGCTCATGACCACCACAGCGCCGTTGGCTGCATCATCTGCCAGTTTGTATACTTCTGCCAAAGATAAGGGTGCAATTGTAATGGCAAAATTATCATGAGGATTAGTATTATTTGTCAGAGGTAGTGAACCAAGGTTAACCATATTTGTTTAAATAGCTCATCTTCTTTCATCTACTGTACAAGATTAACGAAAATTGGATTTAGATTTGGTTAGCTAATCAGGTAAAATTTTCATGGCGGTTTGATTGGGCTTTAGAGAACTCAGCTTAATCATTATTGTAAATAAATCAATTAGTATTCGGAGAATTTTATGGATCTATCTCTTATTCCTGCTCAACCCAAACCTGGCATCATTAATGTTTTAATTGAAATTCCTGGCGGGAGCAAAAACAAGTATGAATTTGACAAAGACATGAACGCTTTTGCTCTAGATCGTGTTTTGTTTGCCTCAGTTAAATATCCTTATGATTATGGTTTTGTCCCCAATACTTTAGCTGATGATGGCGATCCTTTAGATGGCATGGTAATGATGGATGAGCCTACTTTTCCTGGCTGCATAATTGCTGCTCGACCAATTGGTATGCTGTTGATGATTGATGGTGGCGATCGCGATGAAAAAATTCTTTGTGTTCCAGCCGAAGATCCTCGTTACAACGAAGTTAACTCCTTAAAAGATATTGCACCTCACCGCTTAGAAGAAATTGCTGAGTTTTTCAGAACTTACAAAAATCTAGAAAAGAAAGTTACCGAAATTCAAGGCTGGGAAGATGTTGACGCAGTTACTCCTTTAGTTGAAGAATGTATTAAAGCTTATAAGTGATTACGATAGTTATATTTGGTAGGGATGGATGAGGTAACTCTGGTTTTCCTGCCAATCATTCCCTAATTTCTTCGCTCCTCAAATATTTAGTATGCTTGTAAAATCAACCACCCGTCATGTTCGCCTCTATAGCGCCGAAGTCAAAGACAATCAGCTAGTTCCTAGCGATCGCGTTTTAACTCTAGATATTGACCCAGACAATGAGTTTAATTGGAATGAAGATACTTTACAAAAGGTATATCGCCAGTTTGACGCACTGGTAGAAGAAAATAATGGGGCAGACTTAAGTGAATATAATTTGCGTCGTATTGGTTCAGATTTAGAACACTTTATTCGCTCTTTATTACTTAATGGTGAACTTAGCTATAACCTGAGTGCAAGAGTGCGTAACTATAGCATGGGTCTACCGCGAATGGAAAGCCCTGAGACAGAAGGAAAATACTTTTAAATTTTAAATTGCATTGTCCATCACCGATGGCAAGTTAAATTCTCTGGTGAATTCTCTTGAGCTATGGGATCAAGTAGATGAGGATTAAATCAGCTACTTTGATGGCTTTGCTATTGGTGGTTGTTGCTGGCGTAAATTCTCAACTTTTTGGCGAATTTCAGGATTATAAAGGCGGAGATAGTTCCAATAATTGCCAAACACCCCCTCAATATAATCTTTGGTTTCGGGAAAAGGTATTTGCGCCACAAAGCGATCGCGATCCTGGATGTCGTACTGCTGTAGCCAAGTATTAACATTGCTTGTACCTGCGTTATAGCTCGCCACTGCCAACAATGAGTCATCTTGATAACGCTGATGATTATGTTTGAGATACCATGTGCCAATTTTAATATTGTCGTCAGGATTGGTCAAAGAATAATTGGCAAGCCCAATTTGTTCTGCTGTCCATTTGGCAGTAGGAGGGACAATCTGCATTAAGCCAACTGCGCCAACAGCAGAATTAATGGTGGGGTTAAAGGTAGATTCTTTACGCATGACCGAAATTGTCAATAGAGGATTAATTTTTTCCTGTTGAGAATTTTGCCAGATCTGAGTTTGATAAGGAAAAGGAAACAGGCTTTGCCAATAGGTCTTGGTTTGGCGTAACGCTCGCCACTGCTCTAATTCTTGGGTCGTTTCTCGTTTAGTTAGATCCCAAATCTGCTTCATTCCCTGGCTATATTGACCTAGCTCTAATAAAAGTACTCCTTCGGCAAACTGCTCGTTAACGGATGTTTGCTGAGGATGCTCGATTTCTGACTGTAGCAATAGCCAAGCATCATCATACTGTCCCAAAAAGTATAGTTCTTGTAGTGCTGCCGAACCCATCGGCAGTGGCTCATAAGTTTTAGTTAAGTCTAAAGCAGGAGCAAGAGAACGTAGTTGGTTAAAATCGCCCACATCCCACCCCAGCATCACCGCAGCACGCCACGCCCAATAGGATTGAGGATAAAGCTTAATAATCTGTTGAAAGGTGGTTTTAGCTGCTTCTGGCTGATTTATTTCCATTGCCCATTTGCCCGTTGTATAGAGTGCTTGGGCAGCAGCATCATACTCCTGATTGGATTTAACTACAGGCTGCATCCATTCCCAGGCATCTTGCTTATTACCTTGTGCTGCTAAATCTTGCGCTTTTTGCCAGCGATATTCCGCTGCTGAGGTGGAATTACTGTACTGATTGAGTAATTTTTGCCGAGCATCATTGGCAGCATCATACTTGCCAAATCTTTCATGGACGATCGCCTTAGAGCGATAAGCTTCAGGGGTAGCTTCGGGAAACTTGGCGATCGCTTTTTCTAGATAGACGATCGCTTCATCACCACTAGAGATACTAGCAAGATGAATTAAAGCCTGTCCCGCTTCTTGTGAGTCATGGTATTCTCCCAGTAATTGCTGGTACGCACTTTGAGCGGTATCTAAATTGCCGTTACGATGAAATCCTCTAGCAGCGCGGTATAAATTGCGGGGAATTGAGGGGGCAAAAATATAGGCATCGGCAGCTTTGCGATATTCCTCATCCCGCCAGTAACCATCAGCGATCGCCTGCCAATCATCGGGAGTTAGTTTAGCGGAATATTTTAAGACGAGGCGATCGCGAATTGGATTTAAATCTTGAGCGCGACTAGATTTTGTCAACAATAGCAGTAGTTGATACTGATTGGGGTTTTGTCGCAGACGCTGACGAGCGATATTTTGGGTCAGAGGATGATTGGGAAACTGGCTGATTAGTTGGGCTGATCGAGGTTGCTTTGACCCTAGCAAGACTAGGGCATTGGCACTTAAGGGAGAATTAGGATAGTTTTTAATTAGATAGTTAAGAGTTTTTTCGGCTGCCTGTGGCTGATTATCTTGCCGATATGCTTGAGCGATTTTAAACAGAATTTGCGGACGCAGTAGAGGATAATTTTGGCTTAAATCTTGGAGATAACCTAGAGCTTGTTTACCTTTCCCTTGCTGAACTAAATCTGCTGCTAGTAAATAATGGGCGCGTTGGCGATCCCTTTGTTGTTGTGGCGATAAACCTCTTTCTGGCTGGCTAATTAGAGCAATTAATTGAGATTGTCGGGCAGTAGGAGTAAGCGATCGCAAACTGACTAAAGAAGATGTTTGAGTTTGTTGCCCAGACTTAAAGAATCGCGCCTGACAGCTACGCAAAGCAAACCAGCCCAAACTGCACAACAGAACTAGCGCCACCAGCTTATGCTGCTTTTTAAATGGAAATCTTTTTTTGGGTGAAGTTGAGGTTGTTTAGGTCGCACGAGAGATTCTAGCATGAGGTCAACTAGGGAAGAGGAGGATTAATTTCACTTTATATACATACAATGTGTAATGCTCGGCGCGTTAAGCGCGATGAATCGACTAACTAGGTTGCTCAAATAATCTGGAACTATGGTTACTTGCTTTGCGTCAAATGTTCATAACTAATCTATAAAAGATAATATTTTTTGCCTAATCATGTTTAACGCAAAATATCCTAAAATAGCTACCTCTGGTCTAATGATTTTTTCTGTTTTGGCAGCGACAATTAGCAGCTTTGCCAATATAACCCCTGCTCAAGCACAGTTATTTCCTGAATCAGGAGCGAATAGAAACCGAGATTACACCCCCCCAAGCAGAAATCGAGACTACCCTTCCTCAACTAGAGACCGTATTGGGAACAACACCATCCCCACGGGGTTTGTCATTCCCGTCGAATATGAAGAAGAAAAAATTTTAGTGACTCCTGAAGAAACCGTTCCCATTACTTTGTTAGTGGCGGCTGATATTAAGGACAGCAGACGCAATATTTTGATTCCCTACGGGAGCGAAATTATCGGGGAAATTCAACCTAGTGACGATGAATCTGGGTCGTTTTTTAGAGCAGATGAAATAGTATTTCCCGACGGTACAACTCAGTCAATTGACGCAGTTTCTGAAGTAGTAACCCGTAGAGAGACAGTTAAAGAAGGTGCTAAAGCTGGAGATATTCTCCAAGGTGCAGCCATTGGTGGTGCTGCGGCTGCGGTATTGTCGGAAATTTTTGGCGACATTGGCGCACTAGAAGTCTTGGGAGGAGCAGGAGCAGGCGCTCTGGCTGGAGTGTTGCTAGGGAAAAATGAAGTTGAATTAGTCTCCATTGACCCCAACAACGACTTGGATGTGACTTTACTTAACAGTTTAGCGGTGCGCTAAATTTTAAGTAATTTAGCTTTTGGTTACATTATTAAACAACTTTTAAACTTAATGATCTAACCCATATATGTATATATATGAATGATTGCGGAATCTAGCTCAGTTGAAAAATAAAGGTTACGAGATCTCCTTTGCCTAAAGCAATGCGATCGCCAGTTCTCAATCGATGGCGATTACCTTTTTGCAAGGGAGCATGGTTAACATATGTACCATTAGAACTGCCTGTATCCTCGACATAGTATGTATCTCCTTCAATCCTGATATCAGCATGAACTCGTGATACCACCTCAGAATCAGGATATCCAGAAACATCAATATCAGGAGGAATTTGACCGTTTGGTTTGCCAAAATGAACCACATCTAAGCTTGAGGGAATTTCGATAGTGGTGTTGCTTTGTAAATGCAGTAAACTTGCTCTTTGAATTTGTAGCTGCGTTGCTCCAGGTATTCCTGCCGAGCTAAAAGGCTGATTTTGTTCGGGAGCTGGAGTTTTTTGGGCTGGAGGTTGATTCTTATTGCTTGCTCCAGTTGCTTGGCTATTTGCTGAAGGTTCAAATACTGATTCTGGAGTTTTGCCATCTAAACCTAAATCAGGTATCTCAGAAGGGAAAGGTGTAACATTCTGATTAGAAATAGGTACAGGTTGGACAAATTGAGTTTCAGGAGGCTCTGGAACAAAATTGTTGGTTGCCTCTGGTTGAACATCGGAAAATCCAACAGGTAATTCTGAATTCTGAGCTATGGTTTGACTGTCATCATCTTGATCATCCCAAGGGCTTTGAATTGGTGATGACATTGCAGTTTCGGGTAACATATCCGAGTTATCCCTTAATACAGGTAGCTCGTTAGGCAGAGATCCCTCTTCTAGGGAAATATTAGGTAATGACCCAATGGCAGTTTCTTCTTCTAAACCTACTGCGCTGGGAGAATTTTCGGCTTGCAAATTAAAACCACATTGACCACAAAAAGTAGCATCTGTTTGTACTGAGGCTCCGCAATTCGGACAACTAGCGGTAGCTGGCAGAGGAGTATAACAATTTTCACATTGCAAAGATCCTTCAGGATTTTGATGATTGCAACTGGGGCAAGTAATCATAGGGGTTTTAAAAGTAACTATTTCAATATTAACGACATAGATATTTTTTTTTCACTATACTATTGTAAGGGTTAAGGTTGGTGAAAATTAGTGAGTAAAAGTGTATTGATTTGATGAAGCTAACTATGCTCAGTAGTTCTTCTGTGTGGTTATTTTATTAGAATGACTATAGTATTAAAAACCGACAATTGTTTGCCACATTCCTCTTGCCAAAATTGCGATCGCCAAATGTTGCGAAAGTGAATATTTAAACTGCTGACGGGCAATCTTTTGAGTCAATAAAATCGACAGTACCACGCCGACAATTAAACAGCTACCCTGTAAAAAAGCAATTACGGCGGGATGAGCCACCAGCATCGGCATTGTGCTATTGAAGCCGAAGGTTGCCATTGTCACGGGGAGTATTCTACCTCCCTCACTCAATCCTAAACGTAGATAATGGGCTAAGTTTCCCGCTAAAACAAGGGGTAAATAGCCATAGGCTAGCTCAATAAATTTATGAGGTGCATATCTGCGGTTTAATTTACCAATCAAAATATTAATACCTTGAGCTAGTAGGGGGAAGATCATCGGTGCAGTCAGAACTATGATTGATACTAAAGCATGATTACTAAATCGTTCTAGATGTAGATCTAAACCCAGCCTAACAGATATTTCTGGTAGACGATGGAGAAAGACCACGTTTAACAGTAAGAACAATAGTGCCACTTCGTAGCTATGGGGTATGTGGGTTGTCCAGAGTTCAATCCCAGGGGGGCGTAAATTAAACTCTACTGAACGATGAGGGCAGGCTTTAAGACAAGTCATACAGAGGACGCAATCTTTATTCTCTGTTAACTGAGCGGGATGGGAATAGAGAGGACAGCCGTTGGTTTCTTGTCCTTCTCCTTTAGCAGCACCACCTTTATAACATTGGTAAGTAGTACATTCTGCCGAACAAGTCCCCTGTTGCGCCCGCAATTCCGTCATAGAGAGTTTGGCAAACAAACCGTTCATCCCGCCGATTGGACAAAGATAGCGACACCAGAAACGCCGTTCAAAGATGGTAGAAAAGATCATTGCCCCTGCGGTGATCAACAGCAATAAACAAGCCGAAAGATAGGCAGTATTTTCTAGATCCCATAGTTCTTCCCACAGCAGTATCAGCGCAAATAAACCAAACAAGAACCAGCCACCCCATTGTTCCGCAGCCTGTCTGGGCCATTTTTTAAGCGATCGCGGCCATAAAATCAGGGACATTTTTTGCGTAATCTCGCCATAAATCATAAAGGGACATACGGCACACCACAGGCGACCCACAAAGGGAAAGCCAATTAAAATCAGAGGCCACCACCACGCCCAAAACATATTTAGGGCAAAGTTTTCCTGGCGATTTTGAGGGGCAAAAAATAGAATTAGGACAATAAAGGCAAAAAAGCCCAAAGTGAAGCCATAGTTAATTCTGGTGGGATACCAGTCACTCCGTAAAAAGTACCTCAGCTGAGGATATCTATTGAGTAAATTTAAGCGGTACTGTTTCTTTTTACTTTGAGATTGCCAAACTACTTCTTCAGTAATCTCATCGCACCCCTGGAGTTGAGCCAAAGCGCGTTCGACAATGCTTTCCAATTCCCGTAAATTATTGGGAAAGTCATAGGTTTGAAGATTGCGCACTGCTTCAGGAGTAATTTTTGTTCTTTGCAGACATTTATTGCGCCCAATTAGACTGAGATAATAGTTGATCTGCTCATCTAGATCTACTTTACGTACTCTTAGAGGCGGAACTTTGATCAGATTTGCTACTGCCGAATCGATCGCTGGAATCTTTTGCTCAGAAATAAGAATTATTCTGGCTTGAGATCTTTGAGGTTCGGCTGCTTCTCCCCCTGGACGGATAATCGGCGTATATAAATTAGTTTGAATAAGCTCGGCGATCGCGGGAATTAATTCTTTTGGCAATAGGTGAATGTTATTGATAACTAAAGTACCCTCTTGGAGGCTGGCAATTAGTCCTGGTTTTCCCCCACTGCGACCAAATAATTCGGCACCACTAGTCTGTAACTTAGAACAGTCTATTTTAATAATTGGTTGGCGACGACTAGCAGAACCAAAGTGAATTAAAGTTGCCAGGTTATCTTTTTCTAATCCTGGTTCCCCAAAAATCAAAACCGACTCTCTGGTTTGTGCAGCCTGTTTAATTTGCGATCGCAATTTAGTAGCGTAGCGACTTTTACCAATGACACCCCGCTTGGCTTTACTGACCAAATAAGGTCTTAAGATTACCTGACGTTCTTGTTCAAACTGTAGCTGTGCTGATAATTCCTTAACCTGGCTGGCTAACTGTTGGGAAAAAGCCTGAGAGATCTGGGGATATTCCTGAATTAACGCCTGAAACCGCTCACGATTAATCAACCAAACCTGAACTTCTGTAATCGTTTCCACCTGATACTGAGTCGGCTGATCTAACAGTAAAGCATAAAGATTTAACACCGTCCCTGATAGCAAACTACTCTGATTAGATTCTAAGATGCTATTACTAGCTAGCCTTCCTGATTGAACAATATATAAAGCATCTGGCGCAGCATTTTCAATAATTATCGTTTGCTGAGGAACAATAGTTTGTTCGCTTAAATTACTGGCGATCGCCGTCAAAATATCCGTTGACAAAATGCTCAAACAGGTTTTTTGCTGAAGAAAAGAGACTAGATCGGGTAAGTTCATCGGTTAATCCTCGGCTCAGATACTCACACCATAACAAGTTTGAGGGATTAAAATTCAATAGCTCTTAGCTGTTAGCCATTGAAGCTCCGCTGGCTGGTTTAACTCGCCATAAACAAGAGCATTTTGCTCAAATTTTCGACCTACGGCGATCGCCTCAATACGATCGATACCCAAGAGCAACAAACTAGGTTCTGGAGTCCAAACCCCAGTTCGATCCTTACCTAAAGCATCTAACCAAGACCATGGTAGCTCTTGTAAATACTCAATTAACTTTTGCTGACGCTGTTGATTTTCTAGCTCAGACAGAGGCTGTGAATAGGGATTTGCAGCGGTTATTAATGCCCAAGCAGGGTAATCGCATTTAGCAATCAAGTAATCTAATGATCGACAGTACTCGCCAATATAGATCTTAATCGTTTCTTGACCATAGTAGACCTCGTAGATCGCCTGCTCATAAGCCATTGTCAAAGCTGCATTAGCCTTGGCTAAGTTTGGTTGCTGGTGCATTTATAGTCATTTCCATTAATTTCCGCATGTTTATCTGTGATGAAAGTAAGAAGTCAGAAGCGATTAAATTGAAGTTTTTTTCAACAGTCACCAGCAAAACTGCTCCCTAGGTAAAACCCAAAGAGCAGTATGACAAAAAGATCTAATATAAAAATTTTCTTAGAGGTCACCACCACGTAAAGCTAACAAAAATATTACTACTGGACCTGAAATCACAATCAAAGCCAGACATAGCAGTTGAAAAATTACGGTAAAGTTAATACCGCCCACAGCACTAAAAATGTTGGTTACAAAATCCATCTTTTCTCCTAAAGTTTAACTAAATTAAATCTATAAAAAGTTTTGGCGCGTCCCGCAAGCCATTACCTATAATACCTGGGAAATATCTGCCGTTTTTCAGCAACGATATAAAAATATATAAACTTTCATTGCGCCACTAAAAATAATCTTAAATTAATCTGACGATAAACTCAATTATCAACTTTTAGTCTGATTTAAAAGCTGCTCCCAAATACAATGCTCCCACCTTGGGATCATTCAATAGGTCGATGCCTCTACCTTCAAAGCGATCGCAACCATTTTCTAGTACGTAAGCCCGATCTGCCATTGCTAAAGCTTTCTTCGCGTTTTGTTCGACTAAAACAATTGCTGTTCCTGTTTGATTAATTGCGGTTACTTGCTCTAAAACGGAGTTAACTAAAATTGGCGAGAGAGCAGCAGAAGGTTCGTCGAGCAAAAGTAAATCAGGCTCTAGCATTAGTGCTTTCCCCATCGCTAACATTTGTCTTTCTCCTCCTGATAAAGTTCCCGCTTTTTGACGACGGCGAGAACCTAATTTAGGAAACATGGTATAAATTTTTTGCTTAAGAGAATCGAGAGAACCACTCCGAATAAACGCTCCCATCTCCAGATTTTCTTCGATAGATAATGAAGCAAAAACATTGGTAATTTGCGGTACATAGCACATTCCGCGTTTGACAATTTTGTCTGATTTTAGCCCCACAATGTTTTTCCCTTTGAAGATAATTTCTCCCTGTTGTGGAGTCAGCAAGCCAAAAATAGCTTTGGCTAAAGTAGATTTACCTGCGCCGTTGGGTCCAATAACAGCAACTAATTCACCTGGAGCAATTCGAAAATTGATGCCTTGCAAAATATTTAGGTCTTTAACGTATCCCGCATGAACATTGTTGACTTCAAGAAGATTTGTACTCATGAATTTACTAGTGCCAAAATCTCAGCCCTGTTTATTTGTAACAATAATTTATTTTAGATAACTTAATTTTTTAGCTCAGAAAACTAATATTGCAAATATTCTCAAAGCTATTTGACAGATATAATACAGGAGCAAGGCATGACAATTTATCTAAGGGCGATCAAAGCAAAAGCGACAAATAGAAGCTTTGCCTTGATCTCGAAGTAGTATTAATAATTTAGATTAATCAAACTTTAGCAAAATATTTGATAATTGCTTGAGCAAACTCGGAACATTTCAAAGGAGGATCTACCACAGGAGTCATCAACCGCGCGAGATCGTAAGTTACTTCTCTACCCGCGATCGCCTTTGCCAAACCCGTTTGAATCAGATCCGCAGCTTCTTGCCAACCCATAAACTCTAGCATCATCACTCCTGAAAGAATAACCGAACCAGGATTAATACGATCTAATCCTGCATGTTTGGGGGCTGTACCGTGAGTGGCTTCAAAGATAGCGCAGGTGTCACCAATGTTTGCCCCAGGACTCATTCCTAAGCCGCCGACGATAGCTGCTGCTGCATCAGAAAGATAGTCTCCATTTAAATTCATCGTTGCCAAGATTGAATATTCATCAGGACGGGTTTGAATCTGCTGAAAAATGCTGTCAGCAATGCGATCGTTAACCATCACCTTAGTTTTCCATTGACCATTGCCGTGAGTATCCCAAATTTCGGCTAAAACAGCTTCTACTTCTTGGCAAATTTGGGCTTGTTTTTCTGGAGTTAAGGAATCATATCCAGGATCGATTTGACGAGCGTTATCTTCCGTCGTTAGTTGAGCATTGGCTTCCTTGTTACTAAGAATCCAGGATTCTCGTTCAATGATGCATTCGGCGCGAAATTCGCTCTTGACTAGTTCATAACCCCAATCGCGAAAAGCACCTTCGGTATACTTCATAATGTTGCCTTTATGAACTAATGTTACCTGCTGTTTTTCTGGCGCTAAGGTTAATGCATGTTGAATGGCTTTTCTGATTAAACGCTGCGAAGCAGTTTTACTAATCGGTTTAATCCCAATTCCTGCATCTGTAGGGATTTGCTTTTTACCATGTTCAGGAGTGCTGGGAATTAATTCCTGGTTTAGAATGTTAATCAGCTTCATGCCGATTTCATCTCCTTGTTTCCATTCAATTCCTAGGTAAATGTCTTCTGTATTCTCGCGATAGACAATCACTTCGAGTTTTTCAGGATATTTGTGAGGGGAGGGAGTTCCTTGATAGTAGCGACAGGGACGCACACAAGCATAAAGCTGAAAGATCTGGCGTAAAGCCACATTGAGAGAGCGAATTCCTCCACCCACAGGGGTAGTTAGAGGTCCTTTGATAGCTACGCCATATTCTTTAATCGCATCTAGGGTATCTTGGGGCAGGTATTGATAAGTGCCGTACTGCTCACAGGCTTCATCTCCTGCATACACTTTAAACCAGTTAATTTTACGCTGTCCGTGATAAGCAGTTGCCACCGCAGCGTTAATTACCGCTTCTGTGGCGGGCCAAATATCAACCCCCGTCCCGTCGCCACGAATAAAAGGAATAATGGGATCGTCGGGAACAATAGGCTTGCCATCTTTAAAGGTGATCTTTGAACCGATAGTTGGCGAGGTAAGTTTTTCGTACATAAAGGTCTAGTTAAAACAAACTGAATATAGCTACAGTACAATTAAGTAGCCGTGCATTGACAGTAGCAAAATAATTCGTCCTACATTTGCTCAGGCATAACTTAAATTCAGATCTTAAGTAAGATTTTTAATTATGTTCCTGCTGTGTCTGATGGCAGAATAATAAATATAAATAAAAAACAGCAAAAAATTTAAATTTAATTACTTTAATCATCCACCATGAAAAAGATACTGATAGTAGACGATGATTTAACGTTGCGCAAAATTTTGCAAAATTCTTTAGAACAGAGAGGGTATCAAGTAATTTCTGTTGGTTCTGGTCAAGATGCTTTGGCTAGCTTTAGTCAAGATGTCCCAGATCTTGTCGTTTCTGACGTTTCCATGCCTGAAATGGATGGATTTGAATTTTGCCGTCAACTGCGATCGCAACCATCAGGAAAGCTCATCCCCTTTATTTTTCTCTCAGCCAAAGGTGAACTTGACGATCGCGTTCAGGGTCATACGATTGGCGCAGATAACTATTTAACTAAGCCTTTTGAGATGAAGGAACTACTGGCAAATATTGAAGCCTTGATTGAGCGATCGCGGCGGGTTCATGCTGAAATAGTTCATTTGATTGAGCAGTTAGCTTATTCACAGGTCAAAGATACTCTGCTTAATGGTTATGCTGGAGAGATTCAAACCAGTGTGACAACAAATAATATTAAAGATCAGGATACTGCTGTGGCGGATTCTTTGCCTAAGCCTTTGCCCCTAACTCCCGCAGAAGAAAGAGTTTTTTGGGAAACTATTCAAGGATATACAAACAAACAGATCAGCGATCGTCTGTTCATTAGCCCCAGAACCGTTCAAACCCATCTTAGTAATATTCTTAATAAGCTCGACTTAAATAATCGCACCCAGCTAGTTCGTTTTGCTTATGAGCAAGGATATGAAAAAGCCTAGGTTACTCACCTTCATAACATTACCTGCGCGAAATTGTAGGCGTAATTTAACTGTTACTATGCTGGTTGAACTTGGGAAAATAAAGCAATCCCAATGCCAAGATAATTTGAAGCGTTTTCTGCTCCAAAATCATGATAATATTTGCATAGCAATATGACTAAGTACAAACACTCATTGAAGTTTGTCAGCAAAGTTGGTCAGCATTGGTGCAAAGTTTAGTTAAAATCTTGAAGTTTGTTTATTGGGTAAGCACTTCGCGGTAGGAAAAGATTACATGCAGAATATTAGCAGCATCAATCATTCAATATATTTAGAATCTGAGCAAAATCAATTAAAAATAGTCGATCAACTATTAGAAGGTTCCGAATCAGATCAGCAAATTCTGATGAATTGGATGATTGATAATCAAAAACAGTCTGAGAACTTAGCCCTAGGCAAGGCATATCATGCCCTGTATCTTAATACCAATCCCAAAATTCAAGCATTTTTAGAGCAGAACTTTCCCCTTGGAGTTGTACCTTTAACATCGACTCAAGGAATTGACTATCAACCACTTCAGAAGTTGCTGGCGCAGCAAGATTTTCAGGGCGCTGATGTGCTAACTTTACAAAAAATGTGTGAATTAGCAGGAGCTGCTGCGACAGAGCGCAAGTGGATTTACTTTACCGAGGTCATTAACCTGCCAAGCGCTGATTTAATAACTTTAGATCGACTGTGGCTCATGTCTTCTGTTGGCAAATTTGGGTTTTCAGTGCAAAGACGTATTTGGTTGTCTGTCGGCAAGGACTTTACTAAACTATGGACAAAAATTAACTGGAAATCTGGTAATGCTTGGACTCGTTATCCTCAAGAGTTTACCTGGGATTTATCTGCTCCCACAGGTCACTTACCTTTATCTAATCAGCTACGGGGAGTTAGGGTAATTAACGCTATTTTTACTCATCCCGCTTGGACAAAGCAAGATTGAGCAATTGAGCAATCATAAATTAAGGTTTTGTAGTCAAATTTATTAAATTTACAGCCAGCTCTGGTTGAAATAGCCTAATTTGGTTATTTTCTGGAGTTCTTATGCCTAAGAAATTGAATATTTTGTGCTAAAAATGTTTGTTCAACTACTTTTTCGGGAACTTTAGAGTGAGCAGGCTAAAAAACGCGCAGAACTTTTCTCTGTAATTTTAAGTTAGAGCAGAATAAATCGATCGCGTAATGCTGCATAGAAATTAACTTATGCAGAATTAGCTACTGCATCAATAAACAATAACTTTAATTAAAAAATTAGTGATGCCAGTGGAAGCAGTAGATTTAGGATTGTCAATTAACAATATGGTTAAACCGAAAAACCAGCTTTTTTGCCGTTTAGATGGTCTTACCCCTACCGTCAGACAAGAACAAAGATTAGACACTCTCAATGAACTCGGCTTAATGGTTCGGCAAGCAGTACCAATCTTAGAAGAAACTACGCAAAAAGCAGCCAGCTTTGCTCATACACCAATCAGCATTTTGAGCTTAGTTGTGGAGGATGAACTGTGGTTTAAGTCAGCCGTAGGCTTGTCAGCTATTGATTTAACTAACCAGCTTGCTACTCAAAGAAAAATACCGCTTCAAGAATCTTTTAGCACTTATGTAATTGACAGCCAGCAGCCTTTGTCTATTGCTAACACTTTGAACAATGCTCCTTTTACCAACAGTATTCTAACTCAGCATTATGGCATCAGAGCATATTTGGGAGTTCCTCTAGTAACTGCTTGTGGAGTTTGTATTGGAACTTTAGAAGTAATGGACTGGGTAGCAAGAGAGTTCAACGACCGAGACATAGATTACCTAGCATTACTTGCTCGTTGGTGTTTAAGAGAATTTGAGCTAAATCGAATGCTCGAAAATCAACCAGGTTCAATTAGTCACTCTCGCCAATCTTGGTGGCAAAGTGACCAAATTGCTGGCGCTTCATTATTTAAACATCAACTAGCTGTTACAGAACAAGCTGAATTAAGATTAGACCCCACTAGAACTAGTCCCATTAAGCTCAAGCTGCTTTCGCAGTTAACTGAAGAGCTAAAAACACCCTTAACTTCAGTCATTGGCATGGCAAGTGTGCTGCACCGAGAAGTATATGGTCCGTTGACGGTTAAACAAAAAGAGTATTTAGAAATTATTCATGATAGTGGTCAAAATTTAATCGGTTTAGTTGATGAAATAGTCAATTTGGGAACTTTGAGCGATTCCAACTCGGAAATTAACCCGACGACTGTAGATATTGAAATGTTGTGTCAGCAAGTAATTAATAGCCTAGAGGATCTATCAAAACAACATCAGCAGACATTGAAATTTTCCATCGAGCCAGGAAATCGGCTGTGGACTTTAGATAATGATAAAATTCGCCAAGCTCTCCATTATCTCGTTGCCAGTATTTTAGCAATGTCAGAACCTGGCGGAGAGATTCAAATTCATGTTTCTCAACGTAGTCAAGCCTTAAACATTACCGTCAGCATTGCTCATCCCTGGCTGGGAAATGATTTTAGTGAGGCAAAACTTCATGCTCATGGGGTAACTAAAGCATTGAGCTTTAATCAAAATTCTGAAGATGGTCGTCAAACAGCTAGAAGCGAAGTTTTAACTCCTCATACTCCCCCAGTCTTGACTTCTTTAGCTTTGATGATGGTCGTTAATGATGAAAACACTCTAGACAAAAGTAACCATAAAATTCCTCGCGATATTTTAAGTCTACTATTTTCCTGCTACTTAATCGAAATGCACGGAGGAAGAATAGTCGTACAGGGTTCTCCTAGTTCGGGTTATCGTTATTTGTTACAAGTTCCCCCTGCTAAGTCAACTCATTGAACATTGAACATTTGAGCATTGAACATTGATGCATTGAGCATTGAACATTGAACATTGAGCATTGAACATTTAAGTATTTCAGATTAGATTGTCAGAAAAACGTGGT
>JAAUOU010000033.1 GCA_012034765.1 Pleurocapsaceae cyanobacterium CSU_1_1
TAATGCCCCAATTCCCTACTGTTCTAGTTTTTCTATTAGTTGTTAAACGAGAAGTATTGGGTCAGCTTTTAGGGTAACAAAGGGCTTGCCCGCATGTAGCTTCTTACCTAAAACGTGACCTTGTGTAAACCGCAAAACCCTGTCCAAAATTCATCCCGCCAACAGAGTCGGGGGTCTTCTTTTGGAAGAAAGATAAAATCCATACCTTAAGAAAAGTAAAAGATAGTGGGCTGGCTGAGTTGAAGCAGAACTAGCAATTCCAGCAACTACATCTATTTTGTATTTCTGCAATAATTAAGTTGTGTAAGCTTAATCAAGATAATAGAGATCATAGCGATGGAATTTTTATCCGATACAGTAGTCCTATCTCGATTACAGTTTGCTTTGACGGCAATATTTCACATGCTTTGGCCAGTTTTAACTACTGGTATGGCAATCTATCTCATAGTGGTAGAAGGACTATGGCTGAAAACTCGTAACGAAAGCTATTATTATCATGCTCGTTTTTGGGCAAAACTCTACGTACTCAATTTTGGGATCGGTGTAGCCTCTGGGCTTCCAATGGAATTTGAATTCGGCACTAACTGGGCTCCTTTTTCCCAGGCAGTAGGAGACTTTTTTGGTAGTGTTCTTGGTTTTGAAGCATCAATGGCGTTTGCTTTAGAAGCTGGATTTTTGGGTATTATGCTGTTTGGCTGGGAAAGAGTCCCGCCAGTGATGCACTACTTTGCGACAATTATGGTGGCACTAGGTGCAAATCTGTCAATCTTTTGGATTTTGAGCGCTAACTCTTGGTTACAAACTCCTGCGGGGGGAGAATTTATTAATGGTAATTTTGTAGTGAGCGACTATTTTCAGGCAATTTTCAATCCGTTTATGCTTAATAGTGTTCTCCATATGTTCTTTGCCACTATGGAAACCTCGCTGTTTGTCATTGGCGGAATTAGCGCTTGGTATTTACTCAACAAACGCCATCCAGAATTTTTCACCCTTTCTTTTAAAATTGTTTTAGCGATCGCGATCGCCGTTACTCCTCTCCAGCTATATATTGGGCATTTAAGTGGCGAACAAGTATATCACTATCAGCCGACCAAACTAGCGGCAATGGAAGCGCAATGGTCAACGATCCCAGCGGGAGAATCACCTTCTTGGAGTATGCTGGCAATTCCTAATGATCAGCAAGAGAAAAATGATTGGGAAATCTCAATCCCAGGTTTGTTGAGCTATATTTTGGAAATTAAGCCTCAACTTTCAGAACCCGTATTAGGCTTAAAAGAATATGCCCCTGAAGATCGACCTCATCAAATTGGCTTAGTTTACTATGCCTTTAGGATCATGATTGCGATCGGCTTTATACTGGCAGGATTAATGGCAATTAGCGTTTTACAGTGGCTACGAGGAAAACTATCGGCGGCAGCTATTACACAGCAAAAATGGCTGTTAAGATTTTGGCTATTTTCTGCACCCCTAGGTTATATTGCCGTTGAGTGCGGTTGGATTGTGCGCTGTGTCGGTAGACAACCCTGGACAGTATACGGCGAAATTCGTACCGTTGATGCTGCTTCTCAACTACCTCCAGGAAATGTACTTACTTCTTTAATTGCTTTTGCGATCGTTTATAGCATCTTGTTTGTATTTGCCCTGTACTTTGGTAGCAGTATTATTCGCAAAGGGCCAAATTTTGATTTACCTGTTCCTGGTAAAGATGTCTCTCCCGACTTAAAGACTACGCCAGCAGAACCTATTCCCGATAGCCGTCCCGCAGAAGCTCAACAATGAACAATGAACAGTGAACAGTGAACAGTAATCAGTAATTAAAAAGATGGAAGCTTTAGATAATTTTCTCCCTCAAGTTTGGTTTGCCATTTTGGCGTTGTTTTTGTTTCTCTACGTGATGTTGGATGGCTTTGATCTGGGAGTAGGTATACTTTCGATTACAGCCTCCAGTGAAGAACGTCGGAGCATCTTAATGACTAGTTTAGGAAATGTTTGGGATGCCAACGAAACTTGGCTAGTTTTAATGGGAGGAGCATTATTTGGCGCTTTTCCTTTAGCCTATGGCACAATTCTTCAGGCTTTGTATATCCCGATCATGATTATGATCTTTGGCTTAATCTTTCGTGCGGTGGCGTTTGAGTTTCGCGAACACTCTAATACGAAGTTTTTTTGGAATGTGGCTTTTGGTGGCGGTAGTTTTTTGGCTGCATTAGGACAAGGATTCGCCCTGGGTGGTATTTTGCAGGGAATTAATGTTGATAGTGCTGGTCATTTCGTCGGTGGAACATGGGATTGGTTAGGTTTGCGATCGCTTTTGGTCGCTTTAACTTTAATTCAAGGTTATGTCTTAATCGGTTCAACCTATTTGATTTTAAAAACTGAGGGAGAGCTACAAATTACTCATAATTTAACTGCCAAAATTTCAGCGGTTACAACTTTCGTCGGGGCAGTATATTTAACGGTAACAACACCGATCTTTTCTCAAAGTGCCAGAGAAAAGCTATTTGATGCTCCTTTAGTTTATATTTTTGCTCTCATTCCTCTGCTGGGTGCTTTGCTAATTTTTTTACTACTTAAAAGTCTTTTTGCTGAACAAGAAACCAGACCTTTTATCTGGACTTTGCTGTTGTTTTTGCTGTCTTTTCTTGGCTTGGGTTTAGTTGTCTTTCCTTATATTATTCCTACCCAAATCACTATTTATCAAGCTGCTGCTAGTCCTAGTTCTCTAGTTTTCATGATTGTTTTTATTGGTTTTTTGATTCCCATTATGTTGGCTTACAACATATATAACTATATTGTCTTTAAGGGAAAAGTTATTACCGAAGAATATTAGTAAAGGGCTTTGTCTTAGCTATTAGCTAAGGTTTTTTACCCAAACTGAAGTTATTTAATATATTCAACTAATGCTGTTTCTAAACTAGTAATTAATTCATCAATATCGCTATTCATAGCAATAAAACATTCAGCAGGAGTTATTTTAGGTTGAAAGTTAATTAATTTTAATTGTCCTGCGCCAATTCCCACAATTACCACTTCAACGGCTGGATCGTAATTGTCAACAATACCTAAGATTTCTTGCACAATACCTCTAGTGTTTTTGTTCAATTTTTCGAGGCTATCTTGAGAACAGGCGACAAAGTGTGGGACAGGTTGTAAATCAATGCCCAAAACATCATTACTTTCCCCCCATTCTTGCTGTAATCCCCAAGCTAAAGCTGCAAGCTGTTGTTCGTAGTTATTCACGAACAGGTCAAGTTGCGATCGCCATTTTTGTTCAGCTATTTCTGGTCGGTTATCACCAAAATCAAACATATAACCCAATCTAAATATTCTGATTTTTGTTTAGCAGCTAATGATCAACTTTTCTAGATTTTTGCTAGAAAATCACTGCATCAATATTCATCGTCTTCTGAGAATAAACCAAAGTCAAATAAGCGTTACGAATTTTAGTTATAAAAAAGCCTAAGATCTAGATCTCAGGCTCAAACATATTAATTCAGTTAATTGGCTAAAGCTATTTAAACAGATGATTCTTGCTGTTGATAGAGATAGCAGTAGCGACCTTTAAGCGCCATTAATTCTTCGTGAGTACCCCGCTCAACAATTGAGCCTGCATCCATCATGACAATCGTATCGGCATTTTTAATCGTACCTAAACGGTGCGTAATAAAGAACACAGTACGTCCTTTAAGAGCCTCCTTAAGATTACGAGATACCTCTTGCTCGGTAGCAAAATCTAGAGCGCTAGTCGCCTCATCTAGTACCATCATCGCGGGTGCTTGGAGAATTGTCCGTGCGATCGCAATCCGCTGTCTTTGACCCCCAGAAAGTGCCGATCCTCTCTCTCCTACTCTAGTATTGTAACCATTAGGCAAGGTCATAATAAAATCATGAGCAGCAGCAATTTGAGCGGCAGCAATAATTTCTTCCGTAGTCGCATCAGGATTAGTTAGAGCAATATTGTCTAAAATTGAGCCTTCAAACAGCAAAGTTTCCTGTGGCACAACTCCGATCTGACGACGTAGTGAATAAAGTTCCACACGGTTAATATCATAGCCATCAACGAGGATTCTGCCCCCTTCGGGTTCATAGAGTCGCGATAACAGCTTAGTCACCGTGCTTTTACCCGCACCACTTTCGCCCACGATAGCGACAAAAGTACCAGGCTCAAACTCGGTGGTCACATTTTTGAGCTGTAATGGACCACTGCTTTTAAAGCGGAAAGAAAGGTTATCATATTTGACTCGACCTTTGATGGCAGGCATGGGAATGTTATTGCGATCTTCTTCACCTTCTTCGGGGTGGTCGACAATATCAGCTAGACGTTCTAAAGATAAGGCAGTCTCTTGGAAATTTTGCCACAGGGTCGCCAGACGCATTACAGGAGTGGTAACATAACCAGCGATAATCCTAAAGGCGATTAATTGACCCAAAGTAAGTTTTCCGTCCAGAACTAAATAAGCTCCCATCCCTAGAATCAGGACTCGCGAAATTTTATTTAAGAAGTCACTGGCAGATTTAGCCAGGGTAGAGGTGATGACCGTTTTAAATCCAGTAGAAATATAGCGAGCATAACGTTCTTGCCATTTCCAACGCGATCGCAATTCAATGTTTTGCGCCTTGACCGTTTGAATCCCCGTTAAAATCTCAACTAAATATGACTGAGTTTCGGCGTTCCGTTCGGCCTTAACTCTCAATTCTTTGCGAATTTGGGGGGAGAAAATGAGGGTCAAACCAATAAATACGGGAATAATTGCTAAGGATAGCGCCGTTAATATTGGGCTATATGCCAACATAACCAGCACATATAAGACTGAAAATACACAATCAAGAACTACCGTTAGGGCTGTTCCTGTCAAAAATTGACGAATCTTTTCTAGTTCATTAACCCTAGTGGAAATTTCCCCAACAGGTCGCCGTTCAAAATAGCGCAGGGGAAGTCTGAGCAAATGATCGATAATCTCTGAACCCAGGCTTAAATCGATCCGATTGGTGGTATCAACAAATAAGTAAGTACGTAAAGTTGTTAATAAAGCCTCAAAAATATTGATGACGATTAGAAAACCTATTAGCCACCAGAGAGTATCAGGACTATTTTGGCTAATAACTTTATCAATGATGACCTGAATCATCAAGGGATTAGCTAGTTGAAATAGCTGAACAAAGAACGAGGCAACAAAAACTTCGATTAATACCCGCTTATATTTTTTCAGAGCAGGATAAAACCAATTTAAGCCAAATCTTTCTTGGGGCGTGTCCTTGGTTTTTTTAAGTAACAATACTTCGCCACCATCGCCCCAGGTGTCAATAAAGTCTTGGGGTTTGTAGCGACGGACACCCAATTCAGGAACGGCAATGACTAATTCTTCTTCATTTAGTTCATAAATAATAGCCAAACTATCTTGCCAATTAACTAAACAAGGACCTTCCAAACGGGTAATTGCCTTAGCAGGAATATTGATTAGCTGAGGATTCAGCCCCATTAATTCTGAAATACCACCACATAACGGCAATGATAGAGTGGGCGATCGCTCTAGCTGTTCGATCAGCACCCGCTTAATTACCTCTTTACGAAACGGCATCCCAAAATGCTTGCTCAACATTTGAAAACAGGCTACTCCCACTTCTAGAGGGGTCTTGCCACGGAAAAAAGGATATTCTTTTTTGGCTGCCTCGGGAACTTCTTCTTCACCCTTAAATGCGTAACCTTCTCCCAATCCTTCCGCATCATCAAAATCGCTTTCTGCTAAATCTAGACTAGGTACGATCTCGTGATCATCTTGCAAAAACTCATCAAAAGCATTAATGTCTTGATCTTCTTCTGCACCTTCTTCAAACCAATAGACTTTAGGAATAGAGATGAGGCGGGCTGGTTGATTACCTGAGACAGTAACAGTCTGAATATCCTTAGTCAGTTCTAGACGCTCACCTGCCGAAAACCGATCCACCGAACCACCACTGACCAACCAAACCAAACTAGGATCTGTTAACGGCTTGGCAGTTTCTCCATTTAACTGATGCTCTCCAGGGGCAAGATAATGTACCCGCGCCATTGGAGTAAGCTTATTCGCCAGTTCTGTCAGTTCCCAATCACCTTGAGCCTGTTTTTCTAGCTGAATACCTAAAAGATCAAAAATTTCGACCTGGGCAGGTTTAAACCTATACTCGGCTGCTAACTCAGGATATTGATCGAGCAGCTTTAAAAAATATTCATTATCAAGAGCAAGACAAACTACTTCTGTACTTGCCATCGCTGTCTCGCAAGCTATTCCCCGCGCTAGATTAACCCAGCCAATTATTTCTCCTGGTTTGAGCTTATCTAAGGTGGTAGGCATTTTGGTACGAGGATCATAACCCAGTAGCCTGACTTCCCCTTCGGAAATAATTGCTACCTGCCCCTGCATTTTTTCCCGCATAATCATCACTTTGCCCACCCCAAACCGCAGTGGTTTTAAATGGGGAGCGATTTGAGCGAGCGCTTCAGGAGAAAGTTGATTGAATTGAGGAACTAGTGAAAGGAACTGCTCGACAATTTTGGTAGTATTGATATTGGTATTGGTCATGAGTTAGATAAGCCTTAAGAGGTTACTGGGCTAGGTAAGAACGATACTTTTTGCTGAATTGATTCATTAAGCCAGCGATTGAACAACTCATCCAGCATTCTTTGTCGCATGGGCTGATCGAGTTTGGCTGAAATATAATTCTCTAAGCGCACAATGACAATCCATTCTCCAACACGAGTAGGAGGAATTAATTGACCAGGCTGGCAGGTAGTCAAAATTTGAGCAATTTTAGGATGAGGAGCATTGATTTCTACTGGACCAATTAATCCTCCTGTTTGGGCTTCCGTACCCTGTGAATATTCCATTGCCAGAGCGCTAAAGGCATTTTGGTCATCCTTGATGCGGAAATATAGTTCTTGAGCAACCTCTGCTTTTTCGACTCGAATTAAAGAATAGACCACACGGTCTAGTTGAGACTTGCGCTGAATAAAATAAGCATCTACATGGTCGTTCCAGTTTTCCTGTTTATATTTATCTATTCTTAATTTTTTCGTGATTAGATTTTGCAATTGCTGGCGGTTGATGCCCTGCTTATCTAACCATCCCTGCACTTTTTCTTCAGAGTCAAGCTGATTCTGTTGACAGAACTGCTCGAAGATTGTGCTGTTTTCTTCCTCGCTACATTTAATTTCGGCGATCGCTCGCTCCGTTAAAATTTCTTGGGCAAGCTTGGGTAAAATTTGATATTGAATCAGCAAAGGAACCAGATCCTCGGCCGTATAAACTTGGTTATCTACTTCTAAAACTACACTCATATTTTTTGAGTTATCGACGATGATAGGCTAATAAATACAGATAATTACAATTGATTACAATTAATTTTATGATGATCGACTTAAATTACAACTTTACGCTATAACTTTTTGATTTGATCGACAGAATCTGCTTAGATTTAAGCTTTCTCCACAATTTTGCTCCCCTAATTTAACCTAGTTTGCCTAGAATGACACATCTTGGCAGCTTTTTCAGTCTGATGAAATTAATTAAATTAATCAGTGCGTAAGTGCGAAATCTCTTGGTGAATTTGAATTGTCTTACGCCTTAAGCACGAAATAGCAGAACTACTGCATAAGCACAAATGCCTTCTTCCCTCCCAACAGGACCTAACTTTTCGTTGGTGGTTGCTTTAATGCTCACTTGTTCTAGGTTTAAAGCCATAGCTGCTGCTAAAGAAGAACGCATAGATTTTAAATGAGGCTTGAGCTTTGGCTGTTCGGCTACTATCGTCGAATCAATATTACCAATTCGCCACCCCTGAGATTGGATAATTGATAAAACCTGTTCAAGCAACATGATACTATTTGCCCCTTTCCATTGAGGGTCGTTAGGAGGAAAATAATGTCCAATATCTCCCAAACCTAAAGCACCCAAAAGAGCATCCATGATTGCATGAGTTAAGACATCAGCATCGCTGTGTCCTAATAACCCCAGCCGATGAGGAATCTTGACTCCTCCCAGAATCAATGATCTGTCTGCTACTAGTTGATGTATGTCATAGCCATTGCCAATACGAACGTTCATTGTTTGAATGAATTATCCTAGATTAGTTTATGGATTAAATTTACCGTTGGAGTATTAAAAGTATGCTAAATCGTCTTCGTATTTTTTCTCGACCAACAATCTTGACGAGTATTTTAACTACTTGCGTTTTAACAATTGCTACTCCTGCTTCAAGTCAAATTTTACCCGAAGTATGGGGAACAATCGGCTCAGTTGACGATCTAGTTAGTTATGGTGCTGGGGTTAAATTTGCTGGCATAGGTCTGGAGATTGGTACAGGAGAAGAAGGTGCTACGGGAGCAGATTTACTCACGTTTATTGATTTGCCAGTGGTTTCTCCCTATATAGGACTTGGTTACTACAGTGGAGATGAAACGATCGCCTATTCTGGAGGTGTTCACGTCGGCGCAGGCAAAATAGTTATTGGTGGCGGATATCATTCTGTTCGGGGTATTAATGGTCAATTAGGTTTTAAATTCTAGTTGATTGTTAACTACAGTTAATTTCAAAAGTAGTGAGCAATTCTCGCTACTTTAATTTCCTAACTAAATTCTCTTGAAAATAAACACAGCAATTAATATTTGCCGACCAGGTAAGTGGCACTTTTGACCCTACAGTTCGTCTTATTGTTTGATAGCCTAACTAAGATAACTGCATGATTGTCAAAGTTAAAGATCAAAGCGCTGCAATAAACTCTTAATTCAAATAATCAAAATAACTATGTTTAACTCTAAATCCCTTTTAAAATCGTTACTTATCACTTTAACCTTAGCTTCTGCAACCGTTACAGGAGTTTACACCATAGCCGAAGCGCAAGGTACTCCTGGTTTAGTTATCTTTGGGAATAAAGATGTCGATATTCTCAGTTACTATCTTGATTTTGGCGGTATTGCTGAAGGTCGCGATCGCTATCGGCTGAGAATTCCCAAACAAAAACTAGCTAACGGCGCAACTCAATTTGTGGTTTCTTATCCCGACTATTTCGATGGTAAATTCAACACCGATAAAATTGAAGTTAGAGTCAATGGCAAAAAAGATAATTCATTGCCATTAAAAAATGTAATTTGGGACGAAAAAAATCACTTGATTCAAATTGATCTGGCTAAACCCCTTGTCAACCCCCAAAAAATTGAGCTAGTCTTTTCTGGCGTGAAAAATCCAGAAGTGGGAACATATTATTTCTATGGTCAGGTCGTTCCAGCAGTCAATGCACCTGTTCCTCAACGAGTTGGGGCATGGGTGATCAGTATCAATCCGTAAGTTAAAAGTGAACTAAATCAAGAATAAATCAGAAAAGGTTAGTAATTTTATTGTAAAATTACAGATTGTGGCTTTTTGTCAAGCACATTGACTGTAATTTATAGAGGAAATAATCAGTGACCCAGCGTACTTTAGGCGGAACTTCCCGCAAACAAAAAAGAAAATCTGGCTTTCGCGCTCGTAAGCGTACCAGTAACGGCAGAAGAGTAATCTCCGCTCGGCGCAAAAAAGGTCGTCATCGTTTATCAGTTTAGTTTGAGTATTTGAGTTGGGACTACCAAAATCTCATCGATTAAGAGATCGAGGAAACTATAGGGCTGTTTACGCACAGGGCATCCGTCGTTACAGTCCCCATTTAACTTTGTTTGCCCTTTCCTGTAGAGAGACAAAAGAGACAAAGAGTACGGATTCTACTCCAGCAAGTAGCTTTGGCATTTCTATTAGCAAGAAGGTCAGTAAAAAAGCCGTAGTTCGCAATCGAATTAAAAGACAAATCAAAGGAGTAATTAGAAGTCATTTACAAGAAATTAAAGCTGGTTGGCAAATCGTAATTGTAGTTAGACCCAAAGCAATTGAATGCAAATATGAACAT
Organism: Pleurocapsaceae cyanobacterium CSU_1_1; assembly: GCA_012034765.1. Classification (GTDB taxonomy): domain Bacteria; phylum Cyanobacteriota; class Cyanobacteriia; order Cyanobacteriales; family Xenococcaceae; genus Waterburya. Next base: position 9,913 of record JAAUOU010000033.1, read on the forward strand.
TTTTTGCGAGAATTAGAAGAGTTATTAAAACAAGCAAAAATAATCAATGGGTATTAAAGAAGAGGTTTATTACGAAGGTGGTCCCCACGTTGGAGATTTAATTTTTAATATATTTTTAGCATTTACCGTAATCTGCATTCCCTTAACCGTAGGTGCAATCGTTAGAGCCTTGTGGCTTCGCTATCGGATTACAGACCGTCGTATTTGTGTGACTGGTGGGTGGAGAGGTACTCAAAGAACAGATATTATCTATTCTGAGGTCATGAAAATTGTTAAAGTACCTAGAGGAGTTGGTCTATGGGGAGATTTAGTAATTACCCTCAGAGATAAAAGCCGTCTAGAAATGCGTGCAGTCCCTCAATTTAGAGAGATTTACGACTATATCTCTGAACGGGCAGCAGACAAGACAGGTAGACCTTTAGAGTCGATTAGAGTCAACTAACAACATAGTATGAATAAAGTTTAGATCGGTTTTCCTCACGGGCGATCGATTAAACTGAACTGGCAATTATAATTATTTCGTAAAAGGCTGGACAGATTAAAAAATGGATTTTGGTATCGGCTTCCTCTCAAATAACATCATGCTCCCCATCCTAGATTTTTTCTATGGATTAGTGCCGAGTTATGGTTTTGCGATTATTGCTTTGACAATTGTAATTCGTTTTGCAGTAGTTCCCTTGAGTGCGGGACAAATTCGCAACATGCGAAAAATGAAGATTGTTCAGCCGATGATGAAAGAACGACAGGAGAAAATTAAACAGCAATATAAAAACGATCCTGAGAAACAGCGAGAAGAACAAGCAAAAGTAATGCAGGAATTTGGCAATCCTCTAGCGGGATGTTTCCCTTTGCTCTTGCAAATGCCAATCTTGTTTGCTCTATTTGCCACCTTGAGAGGTTCGCCCTTCACTGATACTCCTTACGATATTAACGTTCAGATTCTTCCCCAAGAACAGATCGAGCGAGTTGCGCCTCAGCCTTTCGCGACTAAGCCAAAAAATATTTATATTGAAGATGGCATTCATGAAAGAATCGCTGCGATGTTGCCCGGGGGTAGCAAATTAGCGGTGGGAGATACTACTAAAGTAGAATTACAAACTCCTGATGGTAAATCTTTAAATACTCTACTCAAGGAATATCCAGAGAGCGATATTAATCCTAGTTTAGAAGTTACTAAAGGTTTTGAGAGAATAAAAATTAATGAAGATGGCACAATCACCGCGCTACAACCAGGAGACGCAACCATACAGGTAAAACTCCCTGGGATTGCTGCTAATACAGGCTTTTTATTCATTGAAAAACTAGGTCGGGTTGGTGTAACCAATGAAGACGGTGGCATCAACTTTGATATTCTGGCAATGGTCTTGATGTTTGGTGTGGGTATTTATGTTAACCAACAACTGAGTGGGGCGCAAAATGCTAGTCCTGGTGCAGACCAGCAACAGGCAATCAATAAGATTACGCCTTTACTGTTCAGTGGAATGTTTCTATTCTTTCCTCTCCCTGCGGGTGTATTAATGTATATCGTGGTGGCGAACTTCTTCCAAACTGGTCAAACTTGGTTTTTGATGCGTGAACCTCTGCCAGATGATCTCCAGAAAATTCTTGATGAACAGGAAAAAGCAGAAGCTGTAGGCAACAGGAATGCTTTACCATTTGAAAAGAAGCGTTCTAAGAAGAAAGAAAAAACTTCAGGTTAGTAATCATCAACTATTGTGAAAAGTCAATTGAGTTCAGGCAAAGAATGGTTAGAGCAGTTACTTGCGCTCATGGGTGTGGCTGCGGTCGTCAAAACCGAGGGGTTTGAAACAGTGACTGCTGATTTAGATTCCAACTGGTTAAATATTAGTGCAGATGATTTAACCGAGACGCAAAAGCAGCAGTTGATAGGTAACAAGGGCGAAAGCATTGATGCGATTCAGTATCTGACTAATACTATTCTGAATTTAGATGCAGATCCAGAAGTGCAAAGCTCTTTTATCGTTGAGCTTGATGGTTATCGAGTTCAACGCAACCAAGAATTAGCCACCTTGACTAAAGATGCGATCGCTCAGGTACAATCAACGGGTGAAGAAGTGGCAATACCTGGCTTATCTTCAGCCGAAAGAAAACAAATACATTCTTTATTAGAAAGCACAGTAGGCTTAAGCAGCGAGAGTCGTGGTCAAGAGCCAAATCGTCAGCTGGTGATTTTGCCTCAATAGTCCTGCCCAAGGTCATCAGTGCGCTAATATCCAAATGGATCATATTAAGTAAACTATGGAACCGATATATATTCCTCATCTGCTTAAAGCACCAAACAGAACGGCAGAAATTATTGTTGATGATACTATTTCAGGTTTAGATACCTTAGTTCCCGTCAAGGGATCTATCTCAGTACGTCATGGGGGTAATTTTTTGGAAATTATCTCAACCACAGAGACAATTATTACTTTAGTTTGCGATCGCTGTTTACAACATTATAATCATCGTCTGGGAATCGATACTTCGGAATTAATCTGGCTCGAATCTGAATTAGAAAACCTAGAGGATCTTCCCTCAGAAAGAGAAATTTCCCTAGATGATCTCTCAGAAACTTTACCTCCCAATGGACATTACAATCCCGAAGTCTGGCTTTTTGAGCAGCTATCTTTAGCTTTACCATTGAGGAAAATTTGTGGAGCAGACTGTCCTGGAGCGAGCGTTAAAGCAACTTCACATGAGCATCATGTCGATCATCGCTGGTCTTGTTTGGCTGCCTTAAAAGAGCAATTAAACAGTAATCAAGACTAAGTTTTGGCAACAACTATAAAACAATAACTCAACGTGAAGTAAATTACGGCTCATTTTGACAAAGTGAAAGGAAGCTCCGTCGTTCTCAGGCGGAGTCTCTCTGACTACGGACAATATTCTCGGTTATTTCAGCAAGCTCACTTAACTCTATTTCTAGTTTGCTCGCTTGCTGTTCATAAGACAGTTTTTTTGCGATCGCTGCTCGGGCTAAATCTTCTCGCTCTTGACTTAGAGCTTCTTTAGCTACTTTGTTCCAGGTTTGGGCTTCGGCGATCGCTTCTTGGTATTTTGGCTGCACCTGATTCCAAACTGACTTAATGTCTATTAGAGCTTCAGAAGTAAGTCTTTGATTATTGCTGCTGTCTTTTCCTTTGAGCGCCTGTTGGATTGGCTTATATAGCTGAGAAATATCTAAAGTAGCGATCGCTGGTAAATAGTTTCTAATTTGTTTACTGTCGTTAATTCCTGTTTTACACCAGCTAGTAAAGTGTTCGCAGTTATTGGAGAGTAAATTGTAGTCCCGTTCTCCCAGTCTGCTTGTAGCTCGCTCAACCACGACATCGGGAATATAGCCAAACCCTGCGCTATATTCAGCTACGTAGACGGGATTGCCTCGACTAAAGGTGCCTAGAGAAGTCTGTTCAATAACTTCACTAGGCTTGCGATAGTGAATTACCGTACCATCCCCGCAGTCAATGCCATAGTGTTTGTAAACTCCTGCTAATTGCCCAAAATTTCGATATACGTAAATACAGTCGCCTTTAGCCATTAAATGTTGATTGAATGTTTAATTTAGGTAGATTATTTAATTTTTTTCAGACTTAATTCTCGCTGCAAAAGCTTAATCGACTTTTCGCTAATATAGCTATCGACGCTAATCACATCAGGAATACGAATCAAATCCTCGCGCATTGCCACAATTTCAGCCTTAACCCGATCATAGCTCGTATAGCCAGCAATAACTGTATGAGCAGTACGAATTACAGCTCTTAAACGATCGCGATCGCTTAAAGAAGAGGTTAATACTAATAAATCATCTCCTCTTTGACTGTTGACAATACTCGAAGCGACACTTAACGTACCTTCACTCAAGCTCACAATACCTAAACAGGCTTGAGGTGGTAGCGCCTTAATGAGTTGCAGTTCTTTATTGTAGTCATAGATATCAATGGGAATTACGCGAAAAGAATTAGGTGGCACAATTGCCAGCACTTCTTTAATAAAATAGCGGTTAGTGATTAAAGTGCCAAAGTTAATTTCTGCGAGAATTTGAGGCAGTTGTTCTAATTCAATTAATTCAATTTCAATTCCGAGAGTATTTTTTAATTCTTGCTGGATAATTTTACCTGCGTCAAGATCTCTTTGGGGTACAGTTACCACGACGCGATCGCAACAGCTAATCCGCCAATCAATTTCTTCAGTAAATAACTCTTTGACTTGATCGATGGTGCAGCCTAGCTCTAAGACTCGATCTATTCCTTCTTTAATCGCTTTAATTGAGGCAGCTACGGGGGAATCTGATTCACTGACTCTATTTTCGTGTTCATGCAGCTTAACGTAAATTCCTGAGCCAGCGATCGATTCAACTAATCCATTTTCTTCAAGCTGTTGGTAGACTTTACTAATAGTATTGCGATGTAAACCTGTGATCATCGCCAATTGTCGAGTACTGGGTAAACGATGAGCAGGGGGATATTGTCCAGAAGCGATTGCAAACTGAATTTGAGCAAACAGTTGTTTGGAAGCGGGTACTTCACTATCTGACTGGATTTGAAAGTTCAGCATAGAATTGGGCGCATCGAAGGAGTTTTATGTGCGCCATTGTAGAGGTAAATTCAGTTTTTTTCTTCAAATAGTAAAAAATATTTGGTAAAAATAATTATTTGACATCTCATGACATTTGACTTGGTGACTATTGATATCTTGAATAGTTTCTTTCTGCTACGATCACAATTAAAGCAATTTACCAAACAAGATAGCGTATTTTCTCTTGGCCAAACTCAATCCAGCTATTCAGTTTCTCCCAGAATTAGAGCAGCTTCCGTTGATTATTACGGGGCCAATTCTGCGTCATGTACAAACAAACGAGGTTACTGTTTGGTTAGCCTTGAAACAGCCTGATACAGTCACCCTCAGAGTATTTACAACAGAGGAAGGTAATGGGTCAAAATTAGCAACCCCGATTTTGGAGAGTCAGCAGCAGACGATCGCCTTGGGCAAAAATCTCCACGTTTTAGCAATTACAGCATTACCCTTACTAGATAACGTACTGATTCTAGGTCATGTATACGCCTACGATCTTTATTTTCACAAAGCAGATCTTAATTTAGTTCAAGCTATTAATAGTCAAGCAAATAGCTCAAGAATTAGTTATTTTGCCCATCAACTGCCCACATTTTCTTTACCACCTCAAGATTTAAATCAGCTACGCATTGTACATGGCTCTTGTCGTAAGCCTCATGGTGGAGGCAAAGACAGCTTATCTTGTTTAGATAGTTTGATTCAAGATGCAGCCTCCCTCCCCAATCAAAGACCTCATCAGCTTTTTATGACAGGGGATCAGATTTATGGTGATGATGTTGCCGATCCGATGCTTTGGCTATGTCAGGGGATTAGTCAGTTATTATTTGGTTGGTCAGAAGAACTGCCTCTGGAGTCTGGGAGTATTTTAAATGATGAGTTACCCCCAGGACAAAGAACGGAAATAGCTCGGATTGAGGCAGGGATGACGGCAATGCTGGGAGGTAGCGAAGAAAAGGCTAAAAGCCATTTATTCAGCTTTGGCGAATATGCTGCTGCCTATTTAATTGCCTGGTCGCCTGTGTTGATACCCAGAAGCCTTCCTGATAGTGCCAGTCTAGGTTTGAGCCGTAAACAGGCAAAAGTGTGGCGAAGTGAAATCGAAGGCATGGAAAGCTTTTTGCGGGATTTAGATCTAGTGCGTAGGGCTTTAGCGAATGTCGCTGTTTATACCATCTGCGACGACCATGATGTGAGCGATGATTGGTATCTAAATCGTGAATGGTGCGATCGCGTCTTAAGCAAACCTCTAGGCAAAAGAACAGTTCAAAATGCCTTATTAACCTACGCGCTCTTTCAAGCCTGGGGTAATACACCCCATTACTTTGCTCCAGGCACAAACGGAGCTAAGTTACTTCAGCTGGCTAGTCAGTGGCTAGTCTCAGCAGGGCAAGATCTACAGGCGAAGGCAGAATGCGATCGCTATTTGGGTATTCCCAATAACGACCCCCGTACTAAAAAACCCCAATATCAATCAGACCAAGATGTCTTAATTTTAGCCAGGGAGCAAGAGGCTATTCCTTGGCACTATACAGTTATAGGAGCAAGTCACGAAGTGATTGTGCTGGATACTCGTACCTGGCGTGGTTATCCTAGCGAAAAATCTAAGCTTGAGCCACCAATGCTGCTCTCACCTTTTGCTTTCAAACAACAGTTACAGCAGCCGTTAGCCGATAAATCGCGCCAGATTGAAGCAACTATAATCGTGCTGCCAACTAATCTAGTTGCATTAGGCATTATTGATCGCATTCAGCAATATGAACTGAGTCGGAATCGCGTATTTAGCAATGATGTAGGAGACTCTTGGAATTTCCACGAAACAGCCTTTGTCACTTTGCTGCTCAATCTTTGTCAAGCACGCGATCGCGTAATTATTCTTTCAGGAGACATTCACTATAGTTGTGCGGTACGCATCGTCCACTGGAATCATCATACTCAGGAGACTTCTATTATTGTTCAGTTAACTTCTAGCGCCATCAAAAACTCAGAATTGGCCACGCGAGTCATCCATACCAGGTTAAAATCACTACTCCCCGAACCGACACAACATTGGTTAGGTTGGAACAAGTCACGCCAACAAATTAAATTACCCAAACCAAAGTGGTGGGGTAAGCAATCCCAGCAATATCCTCATCCCGATTGGCAATATCGGATTGAATGGATTAAACGACAGCCATATCAGACGATCCCTTGCGATCGCGAAAAATAACTAAATCTCCACCCAGTCTGGGACAGCGAATTTGGAACAGCATAGTAACATTGCTCTGGCGTAATCCTTGGCTACAGGAAGGGACAGAAGTGGTGGGGCGAAACAACCTCAGCCTCGTCAGATTTAACTGGTCGGGAACGAAGAAAGTAATTCAAGAAACCTATTGGCATCCCCCTTGGCAAGAGACAGCAACGGTTAAAAGCAGCTATGAAGCTCTGTTAGAAGAGCGCATCAAGCGCCAAGATCGTTAACTGGTAACAAGTCTAAATCAAACATATAAACATATTCAACATAATAATCAAAAAATATGACGGCGATCGCAATTATCGAACCACAAACCTGGAACTGGCAGGGACACAAGATTACCTATCAGCAGGCGGGAGATGCAGGGGCAGCAGTAGTTCTAGTACATGGTTTTGGAGCATCTTGGGGACACTGGCGCAAGAACTTACCTGTTTTGGGTGAATCTTGTCGTTGTTTTGCGATCGATTTAATTGGCTTTGGCGGTTCGGCTAAACCCCAACCAGGAATAGTCAACTATACTTTTGAAACTTGGGGACAACAGCTAGCGGATTTCTGTCGTGAGGTAGTAGGTGGGCCTGCTTTTCTGATTGGCAATTCTATTGGCTGTATTGTTGTCATGCAGACTGCGGTAGATTACCCCGAATTAGCTTTGGGAGTAGCAGCAATTAACTGTTCCATTAGATTATTGCATGATCGCAAACGAGTTACCCTGCCCTGGTATCGCAACTATGGGTCGATAGTGATGCAGCAGGTATTAGGCAATAAACAAATTGGTGGCTTTTTCTTTAAACAGATAGCCAAACCAAAAGTTGTTCGTAAGATCTTGCTCCAGGCATATCGCCGTCCTGAAGCTGTCAGCGATGAACTGATCGATCTGCTGATGAAGCCGTCTCAAGATCCAGGTGCAGCAGATGTCTTTCTGGCATTTACCCGCTATTCCCAAGGACCTTTACCCGAAGATTTACTCCCTCGTCTGACTTGTCCCACAGTTTTACTCTGGGGAACAGAAGATCCTTGGGAGCCTGTAGCTATGGGACGAGAACTAGCTGAAATACCAACTGTTAATGAGTTTATCCCCCTAGAAGGATTAGGTCACTGTCCCCAAGATGAAGCTCCAGAGATAGTTAACCCGATCTTGTTGGACTGGATCAAACAACATCATTAATAAACACCAGAAAATTTCATACAAGACATCCCCTGAATAATCTTTTACCCATTCATGTCCCAATACTTCTCGTTTAGGGATTTAGGGAAATGATTAAGCCCCAATCCCCTAATGCCCCAATTCCCTACTGTTCTAGTTTTTCTATTAGTTGTTAAACGAGAAGTATTGATTCATGTCCTATTCCTCCATAGGCTTTAGAAAAGATTCCTAAAGGCACAATTAGCAGCAGAGAAAGTAGAATTAAAACTCGTCTTCCTAAGAATTTTTGAGCCATATGAGCCATAAAAGTTTAACAAAATTTAACGCTCAAACTGATGGTCATTCTGTCATTCTAATTAGCTTCCCTACTGTAAAATTTCATGTTGCCTTGATTAAAATACTCGTAAGGGCAAATGATCATTCGCCCTTATATAATCGGCTGTTAATCTTTTAGGTTTAAAAAGGAATTTCATCCCAATCTTCATTGCCACCAGTTGCAGGGGCAGGTTCGGGAGTGAACGCAGGTTCAGAGGAAACATAAGCTGGGGCTGCTTGTGGTTTAGGAGTGGGCGCAAAATCAACTAGATTGTCTGGCTGCTGAGTCTGATCTGGTTTGACCGTATAGTTGGCAGTACTAGTATTAGCTGTTACAGGATAGACGCGAGAAGCAACTAGTTTAGCCCGTTTTTCTTTGTATCCTTCTGGCATCTCAAACAGATTCATAGATAAGCGACCTTCAATAATAATCTGATCTCCTGCACTATAGGTGTTTTGGATCTCTTCAGCTAGCTTGCCCCATCCTTCTACCTGCACTTTGCCAGGGTCTTCTCCCTCTTTGGTAGATTCAAACTCAACCATCATCGTCGATACACTCGTTTGATCTTGAGTAGAGCGTAGTTCAGGATTGCTGATGATCTGTGCCATCAAAATACAGCTATTCATGGGTTTGCTACTCCTTAAATATCTAAATTACTCGAAACTATGTGAACAATTGTACTATTTATTATTGAGACTTGAGATCTCTTCGTAATTGTAACGGTAGTTTCTAATAACTCTGTTCGCGATCGATAAAATTTTGGACTCGCTGTCGATATTGCAAAAGCTGTTCATCAACCCAAAAGCGATCGCCGCTATTGGCGTAAATATGCACCAAGGGTTCTCCCGCATCAGGTAAGATTAAGACCCAGTTATCATTCTGTGGATTAATTATTTTTACGCCATCAATCAACTCTAGATTGTCTTTCGGGTGAGTTTCTAGTAAGTGGCGCATCAAAGAGCCTTTAACTTTCCAAGGACAGCGAACTGAGCAGGATTTATGGTAGATATTAGGTAAATCCTGACGAATATCAGCTAGCGATCGCTCTTGAATAGTCAGCATTTCAATTAGTTTAGCAATGCCAAACATGGCATCAAAACCAGGATGAAGCTCAGGAAAAATAAAGCCCATCTCGCTACTACCACCTAACACTACATGAGGATTATCACGAGATGCTTCCATTAAGGCGGTGGGATTAACTTTAGTACGAATCACTGTCCCATCATGACGACGAGCAATTTCTTCGACAGCGCTAGAAGCATTGACAGGAACAACTACTGTGCTACGGGGGTTAGCGGTAAAAATAGTGTTGACCATTAAGGCAGTTAAGGCTTCTCCACGAATGGGTAAACCCGCCTCGTCTACTAAAATAAGCTGTTCTCCATTAGCAGATACTTGAACTCCAAAATTAGCCCTTAAAGCTTCCACTACCTGTCCTAATTGATCCAGCAGCACTTCTTTTTGCGTGTTGGAAATAGATGTTTCGTGTAAACTAGCGTTCAGCACCACCGCATCACAGCCAAACTTAGCTAGTAGCTGAGGCAAAATAGCTCCCGCCACTGCATATACATAGTCAATGACAATTTTAGAACTGCTGCTACGAACCGCAGCAATATTAATATATCTGGCAAAAGCCCGACTGTAGGTATCTAGCACCCCACTAGGGTAACTAACGCTACCGATTTCTTGGACTGAAACTCGGCGTATATCCTCTTTAAAATAGGCTCCTTCAATCTTCTTTTCTTGGGACTTAGAAACACTGATGCCTTGGCGATCAAAAAATTCAATCAGTAAATAATCAGGTCTACTGGGTTCTAGACGAATATGAATTCCGCCTATTACATCAATCATAGTAGTCATCATCGTACGGGCAATAGGAATAGCCGTGGCTTCCAAATTCTGCACATGAATTCCTGTCGACATCAACCCAGAAATTATCGCTCGACCGACCATCCGCGAGACGCTGCGCTGATCCCGTGAGACAATTACCGTTGAACCTAATTTCAAGGTAGAGCCATAGGCAGCACCTAGCTTAACGACAAATTCGGGCGTGATGTCAATGTTGGCTAATCCCGTTACGCCTCTTTGCCCAAAAAGGTTGCGCTGGGCAGTATTACCCCAAATCAAGTTAATATTGAGAATCGCCCCAGGCTCAATTCTTTTATTCGGCCACACCCTAACTCCTGAAGCAATTTGGGCTTCTTCCCCAACAATGGATAGGCTGCCGATCACCGAACCTTCCAAAGCCTGCGATCGCCGATCCATTCTGGTACCGCGAGCGATGGTGCAGGCACGCAAATGAGCTTCATCGCCAACGGTAGCACCATTCCAAATAATTGGTCGTTTGAGATTAGCATCAGAACCAATGGTTACATTATCACCAATGACAGTTCCTGCCTCAATTTTAACCCGCGCTCCAATTCGACAATTGTCGCCAATCATTGCGGGAGATTCAATCATGGCGCTGGGATCGATATAAGTATTGCTGCCAAGCCAAATGCCAGGAGACTTTTCACGGTAGGGGAAGTCTAATTTAACTTTTTGCTCCAGTGCGTCATATTGAGCTTCACGATAAGCCTCTAGATGACCTATATCACACCAGTAACCTTCGGCAACATAGCCATACATTGCTTCTCCTTTTTCTAAAAGGATGGGAAACAAATCATTAGAAAAGTCAGACTCTTCGTTTTCTGGCAGATAATCTAAAACTTCTGGCTCTAGGATATAGGTGCCAGTATTCACCGTATCTGAGAAAATTTCACTCAAAGAAGGTTTTTCCAGGAAGCGATTAATTCTACCGTCTGGATCTGTAATTACCACCCCAAAATCGACGGGGTTAGGTACACGGGTCAAAATTAAAGTAGCTTTTGATTTCTTTTCTCGGTGGAAAGCGATCGCCTCCTGTAAATTGAAATCAGAAATCGCATCCCCACTAATGGTAATAAAGGTATCATCTAGCCATAGTTGAATATTTTTGACACATCCTGCCGTACCCAACGGCTGTTCCTCCTCTACGGCATAGGTCATCTGCACCCCAAATTCACTACCGTCTTGAAAATAATCCCGCATCACGTCGGGTAAGTAATAAAGTGTGGCAATAATTTCGGTAATATTGTGACGCTTTAATAAATTAATTATATGTTCGGCAATGGGGCGATTGAGGATGGGAACCATCGGTTTAGGCAGATCGCAGGTCAAAGGACGTAATCTAGTGCCTGAACCGCCAGCCATTAGGACTGCTCGCATCAAAACCTCCTTAAATTTTGACTCGCTTTTTATATACCTGTATCTTAATACTATTAATCAGGCAGTCAGGGGTTAGTCTTCATTTGCATTAAATTTATCTGCTGGCAGAAGGCAGAAAGCATTTTCGTAAATGACCGTGCCTGTGAGGTCGAAAGAAAATTTGTCAGTTGTTAGAATATAGCAGTTGTGGTTTGTTTGGTTAGCGAGGGTAGATATGCATTTTCTAGGATTTATCTTGATAGTTGCCTATGTCGGTGGGATTTGGAAGTTTTTATCTGGGTATCATCGTACCAACTTTAATGCTAGTTTATCAGGACGGATCGGGCTTGCTTTATTATGGCCAGTTTTAATTGTTAGTAATAAGTCTTATCGACGCAATTTCAATAAGGCGTTGAAAGGAAGATAAATAATTAAGTTGTCTTCAAATGGTGCATGAATAAAGTTTGGCTGATTGGGGGAACAAGCGACAGCGCAATCATAGCCACTGTTTTGGCTGACTCTGATCTGCCTTTGGTGATCACTGTGACTACAGCCTCAGCTCAAGCTTTATATAATCATCAGGCTGAGATAATTATCGGCTGTATGAACTTAGCTGCAATGGTTTGTTTTTGTCAACAGCATCAGATTAAAGCTGTGGTCGATGCATCTCATCCTTATGCAACCGAAGTTTCCCTTCAGGCGATCGCCATTACTAACCAGTTAAACATTCCTTATTTACGTTATGAAAGAATTCACCATCAACCTTTAATTCAAGAGAATGTAATTGAACTAAATAGCTGGGAACACCTTTTAGCAGGGGATTATTTAACTGCTCAACGAGTACTTTTGACAGTAGGTTGCCAAGCCTTACCAAAGTTTCAGTCATGGCAGAGTAGAACTACTTTATTTGCCAGAGTTTTACCCAAAATAAGCTCGTTAGAAACGGCGATCGCCTCTGGCTTCACTAGCGATCGCCTCATTGCCATTCGACCCCCTATTAGCTTGGCGACAGAAACAGCTTTATGGCAACAGTGGAATATCTCTTTAGTAGTTACCAAAGCCTCTGGTAAAGCAGGTGGAGAAGAAACTAAACGTAAAGTAGCAGCTAGCTTAGGAATTCCTTTAATCGTTATCAGCCGTCCTCAAATTATCTATCCTCAACAAACTTCTGTCATTGCGGAGGTATTGGCTTTTTGTCAAGCGATCGCCTTCCGCGGTCTTAAACCTAACTAGAATGAATCTTCAACCTTCTGCCTCAATTCAATTAGCAACTTCTATCGCCCAAATCCAACAATGTTTTCCTGTAATGTCGCAACTGCGACCGCATCTTCAAGCAGATAATTTTGCCCAGCAAGTGCAAGCTCAAAGGTCAACTGGTTATCAACTAGCTTATATCTATGATGATCGAGTAGCAGGAGTAGCAGGGTTTAATCTCGCTACTAATTTAGCTTGGGGAAAATATCTTTATCTAGCAGATTTAGTAGTGAATGAGGGTTTGCGATCGCAAGGTTACGGTCAAGCATTATTTACCTGGTTAATCAAATATGCCCAAGATCACAACTGTCAGCAGTTTCATCTCGATTCAGGAGTTCAAAGGTTTGCTGCTCACCGATTCTATCTCCGAAACAAAATGAACATCTCCAGTCACCACTTCTCTCTCCAGCTTTAGTTAACTTGAGTTCACAGTACTGCTCACTGCTCATTGAAAACAGGTGGCTTTCTCGTCTTAATCATCCTAGCTGGATTGCCCACTGCCGTCGCATAATCGGGAATATCCCTAATTACCACTGTCCCTGCCCCGACAGTACACCACTTTCCAATCTGGATCGAGGGAATTACTACCGCACCAGCGCCTATATGCGTTCCTTCTCCTACTTTGACATGACCACATAAAGTTGCATGGGGAGAAATATGAGCATAGTCGCCAATCTCATTATCATGATCGATACTAGCTGCCGTATTAATCAACACGTGTCTACCTACCTTTGCTGCCGATTGAACGATCGCACCTTGTAAAATTACTGTTCCCTCACCAATAGTTGATTTAGCCGAGATAATTGCCGTACCGTGAATTGCTTGACCATACTCAGCATTAGTCCGCAACATCAGATCTAATTCGGCTCTCCTTTGGTTATCCCCTACACTAATAATTAAAGGTGCATCTAATTTTGGAAACGTCTCTCCCTGAACTCTAACCCCCGAATCGATCGCCATAGTGGTCAATTTTGCACCAAGAGGTTGATCATCAAATACCCCTAGCACTTCGACTCCAAGGCTGTTGAGAATATCGGTAATAACCTTAGAATGCCCACCTGCTCCGTATAGATACATATTGCTAATCAAGCTAATAAAATAATAATTTTAGTAATTTGACAATATCAATATATTGTTTAAACAATAAGATTTTACGGGATTTTAGTGATTATCAAAAAATAAGTATTTTAAGGATAGCGATTTTAAATTATTAAAATTTGATAATTTATGTGATTTAATTACATATTAAGTGTATTAGATTAATTTAAAATGTGTTTTTATTCAAATAGTTAAATTAAATCATTTTTGTTTATTATAGACAACAGATTTATTATGGCTTAAAACATTACATCTAAATCTCGCTCATCTTGCTTAAATAACTGATTATAATCAATTTCCATCCCCAATTATAAGATTAATTTTAGCAATACTCAAATGCAAGGATTACAGAATGAAAGTGTAGTTGTCAATCAAATTGTTCAATCTGAGCGACGACCGTTTCTATCTACAAGCAGCACTTACGATCTGGCAATTGTGGGATCGGGCATATCTTGTGCATATACTTTGATTCATTATTTGGGTTTACTAGCAGAAAAACTAGCCACAAGAGAAATAGAGAGACAAAAAACTCTTAAAGTTGCAGTGCTAGACAAGTCTGGAGAGTTTTGGACAGGTATTGCCTATGGTAGTAGATCGAGTCAACAATCTCTAATCATTACTTCTCTCCAAGAATTTCTACCTCAGCCAGAATGCGATCGCTTTACCAATTGGTTAAGAGCCAATTACAATAGTGTCATCTCAAGTCTTCAAGAAAGACCAGGTGTTTTTAGTAGCCAATGGCTAGACTCTTATCAAGCAGCAATTGAGCAAAATCATTGGAATGATATTTTTATACCGCGATATTTATTTGGCTGGTATCTCAAAGAGCGCACAGTAAATTTATTAGAGGAAGCAGCAGCGCAAAACTATTTGCACTACGAGCTAATTAAGGCCAATGTTTATAATATTCAAAAGCAGTCAGAAGTTTACCAAATCAATACCACAGAGCATAATTCTCTTCATGCTACCAAAGTAGTTTTGGCGATTGGCAGTCCACCTAACAAAGCAGCTTTTTTAAGTCAATTAAAGTTTTTAGAGCGATCGCCTGCCGAAGTTAAAAACGAAGTGTGCTGCATCGCTGATATGTATGAACCTTCGCAAAATATTAATATTGAACGTATTCTTCAGCATCTACAAGCTAATTTTAGACGACCCAAACAAGTTCTGATTATTGGTTCAAATGCCAGTGCGCTAGAAACTATCTACAGCCTCAATAATCTGCCAGAAGCAGCAAAATTAATTGACAAGTTTGTGGTTGTTTCTCCCAGCGGTGCATTTCCCCATCCTATTAAAGCTACTCCTGTATCTACGACTTATATTGCCCAAAACCTTGATTTACTTCTACAACAGGAGAATTTTACCGCTCAACAAATTTATGAAGCAGTTCAACAGGATGTTGCAGCAGCCTTAGCAAACAACGAAACTGTAAATAGTACTTACAGGCTCATTTCCCAAAAGGTACTTCAAGCTCTCAATCAGCTTAGTTATCCCGAACAAAAACAATTTGTGATTGAATATGGTGTAAAAATTGGTAAGTTTCAAAGACGCGCAGGGTTAGATTACCTTAATGTTGTAGGCAAACTTGTGCTTGAAGGTCGACTAGAATTTGTCAAAGGCAAATTTACCAGCATCATATCTCTAACAAAAAATCAGTTTGGTTTTAAATATATTCCCCTCAACAGTAGCCAGCCAGAGATATTTACCACTCCTATTCAAGTAGTAATTAACTGCGCTGGATTTCAAGATCTGACTCAATCATCTTCCCCTCTAATTAATAATTTGATTCAACAAGGAATTTGTACTCCTAATGATTCTCGTGCTGGCTTTGAGATCAATGAAAATTTTGAGACACAGCAAAATTTCTATCTTATGGGACCGTTGGTTGCAGGAAACATTAATGATAGGCTAAGAGTCTGGCACGCTGAAAGTTGCGGTCGTATTTTTAATCTGTCCCAGAGCTTAGCAGAAGTTTTATTATAGTTGTGGTCGATGTCTAGCCATGAAAAAGCTCTTTGCCCAAATGCGGAAAAAATATAAGATCTCATTAATTTTTGTTTTAGGCTTATTATCTGTTGCTGGTATTACCTGGAAACCGATTGCGATTAATTATGGCAAGTGGTTAGCTGCGGGGGAAAGCGATCCTACAGGAGACATGTCTGTTCTACTTTCAGGCAGCAATGTCCGCTTGACAACTTTGATTGAGCTGTATGAGCGAGGAAAAGTTCAAGGAATTTATTATGCAGCAGGAATTGATGAAACCGTCGAAGATTTGACCGAATATCGCAATATTTTTGCACAATATAAGCTTCCAACTCAAGACTTATACTGTGGTGAGTTGGTTGAAAGCACTTTTAATGAGGCACAGGCATTTGAACGCAAAACAGCAGAAATCAAAAATCCTGTCAACAAGATTATCTTAGTATCTGATCGCTATCACCTGCGTCGGGGTATATGGAGCTTTAACAAAGTGTTGGGAGATGAAATAGAAGTTACAGCCTATTCAACTCCTAGCTCACCAGAAATTGCCGATCTTCACTGGTGGAAACATCAATCCTCCCGCGAACAAGTTATTGATGAGACAAAGAAAATGGGTTTTTACTTTATTTATTATGGCTTGCTCAATCAGGGAAATTTAATTACCCATGGTGATGTTAACCGAATAACTACAGGAAAAGTATCTCAGGGAGTCAATCGCCCTTGCCAGATTGTCTTACCTCAGTTAACTACTGAAAAGTAGCTAATAACCAAAAGTCCATATCCCTAATCCCGTAATCCCCAAACACAGTATTCCAGCAATCCCTGCTAAAGGCTGTTGCTTTATGCCTGTAAACCAGTGATCTTGATGTTTATAGATTAATAAATCTGCGGAATCGAGACAGGTTAAGCCCCAAATCCAGCCTGCATGAAGCCCTATGGGTAGGTAAATGGTATCGTTGATTGATCTAGCTGCCACTAACACCATCCCCATCAGCCATAAACCTGGAAGCTGTGGCCAGGTTTGTTTTCTTTCCCAAACTAAATGTAAAGCAGCAAAAATTCCGCTAGAGGCGATCGCCGCTAGCCAAAATGAATTATCTGTTAGTAGAGTAATAAATATATACCCACGAAATATTAGTTCTTCTACCAAACTGATTAGTAAACTCAAGCTCAAGATTGGTAACAATAAGCTGGGTATTTCCCTCAAATTCTGCCAACGCCAAGTAACTAGATTACCCAGAGATTCTAAGGTAAAAACCAGTATTAAACTAACTAAACTAGTACCTAATCCTAATAATACATCCCACAGGTTGCTAGAAGTAAGGCTTAAACCAAGATCTGCAAAGGTTAAAAATTCTGTTTTAACCTTCCAGATAATTATTCCAGGGGCAAGAAGATAAAGAGAAGCTAAGAGAATTAACTTTTGCTTTGGTGTTAGGGGTTCTTTTGGCTGCCAGTCAATTAGTCGAAATAGCACTAGGGCAATGGGCAGCCAGATAATAGTCCATACTCCCAAGAAGCCAATAACCTTAAACCATGATGGACTCATCAGCTTAATTGGATTAAATGATAGTACATCGCAATGATTTGAAGAGACAAGGGTGTATCGAGCAAACGCTCTGACCGACAACTAACTATTTAATTATTGTCTGCTGCACCATTGTCTTCACCATCAATTTGTTTCAAGTGAATATGCTTGTATCCTAGCTTAATTTCAAATTTGTCACCTTCCTTTAAACCCATTGCTTGAGTATAGGTAGACCCAATTACAATTTGACCATTTTTATGAACGCTGACTCGATAAGTAGGTTCACGTCCACGACCATCTTTTGCTCCTTCTGGATCTAAAGGAACTCCCTTGGCTGCAAGTACTGCATCGTAAAAATCAGTTAGGTTTACCCTCGTTTGATTATCTTTGGTGATTGTATAATATCCACATTTTTTAGCGGTTTCACGTCTTGGTAAATGAGACAATTCTCTTACTTTTTGCAGTAAGGCTTTTCCTGTTAATGGTGCTGTAGCAGCTTCACTCATAATTAATTTCAGTTTTAACCCAGTTGTTGATACCAAATATTTATATATGTTTTATTTGGTATGAATTGACACTATTAAAAAATATACCGTTTATTCTCACTCTTGTCACAATTTTATGATGATAATTAGTTTTTTTTAATAATGTTCAGTTTTTTTATTTTAGATGATTAAGTCTATTGTTCCAAATCACTGATTTTGCCTTAAGAATATTATAGAGGTTTTCGCAGCTTTGATTCTAAAATCCAGCTTCTTTAAAGTAATAATTACTTAAAAACACTCTAGGTAAAATCTTGACTGTTGCTAGTCAAAAATGTTAGAGGAAAAATTGCAAATATCGCGATGTTTTGAAAAAAGCTAGGTTACGGTAGCGAATATTACAGGTGCTGTGGAGGTTTATTATATTCTTTTGGACTCGATAATTTTGTGGCTGGTTGAGAAAAAACAAGAGAATAATCTGGTTCATCAAAAAATATTAGCCAAAATAACCATCAAAAGCTGATGTTAGAGTTTTCTGAAGTTTTCAACATTCTATTTGCTCCCTGTTTGCATTTAAGGGAAGATATTATTTATTTTGGTCATTAAAAAAAACAGAAAAACTAGCTTACATACTTTAGGATTTGAAAGTGACAACTTAATTGAGGAAACAATTTTTAGTAACCGAAATGTCTGATAGTCACAAAATCATCTTGGTAACAGGGGCTACTAGTTCAGGTAAAAGTGAATTTGCCGAAATTTTGGCACAGCAAAGCAACAAAGCTGTTACTTACATTGCTACCGCTAAAATAGACGATCGCGATCGCGAATGGCAAGCCAGAATTTTAAAACATCAGCAGAGAAGACCTGCAAGCTGGAACACTATTGCCGTAAACACCGATTTATCATCATACCTGAAACAAGCACTCACATCAGACTGTTTATTAATTGATTCTTTGGGTACGTGGGTAGCAAACTGGCTGGAAGCTGAAGAATCTGCGTGGCAAACTGCCAAACAAGGGTTGTTATCGAGTCTGCAAACTACCGCAGCAACGACGATTCTAGTGGGGGAAGAAACAGGCTGGGGTGTAGTGCCAGCTTATTCAATGGGTAGACTATTTCGCGATCGCCTGGGCAACTTGTCGCGTCAGCTAGGCAATATAGCCGATACCACTTATCTAGTAGCAGGGGGGCATGTAATTAATCTTAGTGTTTTGGGTGAACCCTTAAAAAAATATGGAATATAATTGTCAAGCTCTTGTCTTTGTCTAGTCTGCAACTATGATCGTAATAAACACAAAAAGTAAGCAATATGGCATCGGCAACAGAAGTAAAAAACTACCTCGCCCATTGGTTTCAATTAGGCAAAAAACTGGTTTGGCGTAACGGTGAGGCTGAACTACTACCGTCAAAAATTCTTCAAGGCGATCGCTTTGCCTCAGAATTTGAAGAGTGCTGGCAAAAAATTATGAGCGTCAATGGTCAAGACTGCTATCTTTTGGGAGCAGAAGCCACGATTGAAGAACTATTGACTCCTGCCTGGACAATCGACCACTGTGCTAGATGTACTATGCCGATAGCCATGGTTGAGACAGGAATTCAACCTCTTGATTGTGCCTGTAGTGACCTGGAGAATTGGCCAAATACAGAATTACCTACTCCTCATTCTCCAATTAATAGCCAAACAAAATTAACCAGCATTAGCGATCGCCTGAAAACTAAGTGAAGCAAACAGTTACTCTGGCAATAATTGTCTGGAGAGTCAGAGATAGATGTTTACAGCGATCGCAATCCTGCCAATAATTCCTCTTGGGCGGTAAATGCCAGGTTGCAGATTGATTTTTGCCAATCAGGGCGATCGCTATAAAAGGCATCCAGCATATTCTGTTTAATTTCTACCGCTTGTTGAGTATTCAAATCGCCATAGGTATGCAGCCAATGATCGGCTCTGAGAGCGTAAAAAACTTCCGTTTCAGCTACTGTGCCAAATTCATAGACAGCAGCAATACAGGTTGAGGTCACCAATTTATTTTGCAAGGCAGCAATTAAAGTTCCCTGTGGGAAATAGGCAGCCACAGACTCCTCTGAACCCGTAACTATTAATTTATCACCCCAAATTGCCGAAGCTAAATTGTGATGGTTGCCAGCATTAACAGGCAGACTCATTAGTTGTCCTGTCGCGTATTGTCCTAACCCTGTGTGATAATCCAGTAAACCTACTGCTTGTTTATCCCCCAAATAGCGATCGCTAATGTGATTAAGCATTCGATTTGACCAGGTGGGAACTTCTCCGCCATAAAAAGGTGCATACCAGTATTGATATTGTCCTTTAGCTAGGTCGGCTAAACCTGATGGTCTACTGTATAAGTATTCTGTGATTTGGTCTAAAGTTTCAGTCTGAGTTGTTTCTGTCCACTGTTGGGGGATAACTATGTCTGCTAGATCGTCATAAAATGTATTTTTTGGTAATGGTTGCTGAAAATCAAGAAAGTTACGGTTAAGATCAACACCATCCTCATTTACTCGTCTTAAATGACTCATGCCATAAGGATTTAAACCATGAATCATGACAATAGCAACCTCACTATCTGCTTGCAGATGCCACCCGGTTCTCATCGAACCAACTTGAATTCCTGAGCCACAATAGCCCTCTACTCCATGAGTCCCAGAGATCGAGAGTAAAACTTTTTGAGCAGCAAGATCGCCAAACCATGCCAGATCGAGATAGAGCTTTTCCCCAGCTATACCCCGCAAAGGATGTTGCCAAGATTTTAGCAAAGTAGCCCGATCAACAGCAGCAGTGAGAAAATTATGACGAGCCTTGGAATACTTTGAATTAAAGCCAGAAATATAATCTTCGTATTGCATCACCTAATATTAAGCTTGTTTTGCCAAACTATCCTTAGTGTTACAGCGGGTATAAGAATTCCAGGTAGTTAGATCTGGTGCTGGAAAAGCTAAAATAGCTGAACGCGCTTGCTCATTTAAGCCTTTGACAAAACTAAAGTCGGCTCCAGCAATATTTTGGAGATTATCTAAATTTGCCCCACTCAGATCTGCTCCCCTAAAATCCACTCCTTTTAGTTCAGTATTCCCTAAGCGAGCATTGCGTAAACTTGCCCCTGTCATGATCGCTTTTTGCAAAATCGCGCCACTGAAGGAAACATCATCTAAAATTGCCCCCGTAAAATCTGTCCCACTTAGATAAGCACCAATAAATTTTGCCCTGTTAAATCCACCCCACGCAAATTGGCAGTATTAAGATAAGCTCCTGTCAACTTTGCTCCTGGACCTACAGCACCCGAACTTTGATAATCAAATTCTTCAGGAAAGGTCGTTGACAAATTATAGATAGTTACCTGAAACTGAGTATCGGTTAAATTAGCCCCAGTTAAATTGGCACGACGAAGATCCGCACGACTCAAATATGCTCCCGTTAGATCTGCTCCAGTCAGATCTGCTCCAGTCAGATCTGCTCCTCTTAAATCAGTCTTTTGCAGATTTGCTCCAGTTAGATTTGCCTCAACTAAATCGGCATTAGTCAAGATACTGCCAGAAAAATTAACCTGTTCTAAGTTAGCCTGATTCAGAGCGATCGCATATAAATCTTGGTTACTAAAGTCGGCATGGGCTAAACTCTCTCCTGAATTAATTTTGGCAGTAATCTCAGCAGCAGCAGGAGATTTATTACTGGCTGTGGTAGGCATAGTTTAAATTAATAAAATTAATCAACTTATTTCAGTTTGCTTCTAATTTCTTCAACTCGCTTACGGTTAACTCCCAAATCCGATTTCCCCAGACGAGAGGCGGAGCGTACTTGAACAGTATTGGCATTATCTAAATAAAATTCCACATCATCGACATAACCCATCAACTTGCTTTTGAACTCGGCATAAAGATAGTTATCCTTTTCCTCAACAATGGTAGTCCCTTCCATTTCAGCTACTACTTTTTTAATCTCAGCAATAGATACCCCAGGCAAAGCATCAATTTTCGATTGAGCATCATCACTTTGACTATTCACACAGTTAGGAGTTCCAGGACAAGCCGTTAGCTTCCCGTCTTTCACTCCTAAATTGCTAGGTCGTTTTCCTGTAAAGTTAAACATTTGCTTAAATCTCTCTTTAAACTCTTTTTAAAACTCGGTTTGATTCTTAGTCGTAATTATCTCACACTAGTATGGGCAGGGCAGGGCATTGCCCTGTCTTGTCCCTATCCTGCCTTGGCTAAAACACTTGTTCCACCTGTAACTAACCTTAGCGCCTCTTGGTATTGCTGATCGGCTTCTGTAGCAATCTGCGTATAGGTAATCGGGTTTTGGGCAACCACATCGTCAGGCATAATTCCTAGCTTATTGATATCAGTATGGTTAGGAGTTTCATATTTAGCTACCGTTACGGCTAAACCTGCACCATCAGGCAACTCAAATAAAGATTGAATCAGTCCTTTCCCAAAAGTTTTTTCGCCCACTAATAAGGCTCTTTCATTATCCCGTAATGCTCCCGCCAGAATCTCACTTGCACTGGCTGTCCCCTGATTTACCAAAACTACTAGCGGATCTGCCGTTAAAATTTCATTGTTGGATTCAAAGCTACCCAAAGCTCCCTGACGATTTACGGTATAAACAATTGTCCCTCCATCAATCCACATGCGAGCGATTTCGATCCCAGCTTGGAGTAAACCCCCAGGATTATTCCGTAGATCTAGAATATAAGCCTCTGCACCCTGTTTTTCTAAGTTATTAACCCCATGCGCAATTTCCTTGGCTGCATTGGCACTAAATTGATTCAAGCGTACATAACCAACTTTTTTGCTGGTATTGGTATCTAAAGCAGTATAAACAGGATTGAGGGAAATGCGATCCCGCACTATTTCTACATTACGAGGTTTGGCAGTTTTGTCTTGAGCAGACTGGATTCTTAAAGAAACTTTACTCCCTGTTACCCCTCGCATCATGGCTGCTGCTTCATCTAGAGTGATGGTTTTAGCATCTACTCCATCAATTTCCAAGATGCTGTCTCTCGGCTCAATTCCTGCTGCTTCGGCAGGAGAGCCAGCCAAAGGAGAAATTACTTCGATCAGTTTAGTTTCTGGGTTAACGTTAATCTGTAGTCCAACGCCAGAAAGTTCTCCTGATGTATTGACTTGTAAACTATGATATTGTTCTGGTCTTAGTAATCTTGTAAATGGATCGTCTAGAGTTGCCAGCATTTCTTCTATAGCACTGTATGTCTCTTCGCGATCGCGTAAAGGCTTTTTAATAAATTTTTCTCTTAACTTCCACCAGTTTTGATGGTTGAGGGTTTCATCTAGATAAGACTGGTTGACAATCCGCCAAGATTGCAGCAACAGCTTTTGCTCCTCTGTAAAGGCTTGAGCATCAGGAATATACCAGCAAGAGGCAATCCAGAAAAATGCGACTAAAGCTAGGGAAAAAACTTTTTTGACCATAAGAGAAAATTAAGTACGGCGATATCTTGACTATGAACTATGACTGTTATTTTAAATTTAGCAATTCTTAACTAATTGTTACTTATTAACCAAGGCTATTTTTATTAATTGGACTATTGCGATCGTCAATCTATTCAAGATTTATGAGTTATCCCAACCTAAAATTGGCGTATAATACGACAATAAATAAAGACATCATAGCTTAAAGCTATGTTACATTTTCTAAATAGAGTAAAACTTTTCTAATCTGGTCTTGCTCTAATCTGGACTCAAACAGCAAATACACATAATGCACAATGCGCAATTTCTGTCCCTAGAAAGATAAACTGATAAGTACGCATTTGCAACCTACAGACTTTGTCAGGCGGTATTGTAAATACTATTTTCTCAGGTAATAATTCTTGAGAGATTAAGTGATGCAAAGCTTTGCAAGGCTAAGGGTTAAACCTCATCCATAACTATTTTTTGTTAGTTAATTTATAGGCTTCATGTTTTCTAAACAAGTAACAGATTCAAAAACTTTTCAGTGGTTTGATGAGCGTTTGGAGATTCAAGCAATTTCTGACGACATCACTAGTAAATATGTACCTCCCCATGTAAATATTTTCTATTGCCTGGGCGGTATTACTCTAGTTTGCTTCCTAATTCAGTTTGCAACTGGATTTTGCATGACTTTTTATTATAAGCCCAACGTCGCTGAAGCATTTACTTCAGTTGAATACATCATAACGAAGTCAGCTTCGGCTGGCTAATTCGTTCAATCCACCGTTGGTCAGCCAGCATGATGGTCTTAATGATGATTTTGCATACTTTCCGCGTTTACTTAACTGGTGGTTTTAAAAAGCCTCGTGAGTTGACCTGGATTACTGGTGTCATCATGGCAGTACTTACCGTCAGCTTTGGAGTAACTGGCTATTCTCTTCCTTGGGATCAGGTTGGTTACTGGGCGGTAAAAATTGTCTCTGGTGTACCTGCTGCAATTCCTGTAGTCGGCGATCAAATGGTTGAGTTGTTAAGAGGCGGTGCTAGTGTTGGTCAAGCCACTCTAACTCGTTTTTACAGCCTGCATACCTTTGTCTTACCTTGGTTGATTGCAGTCTTTATGCTCCTACACTTCTTGATGATTCGCAAACAAGGTATATCTGGTCCTTTGTAGATTTTAAAATAATCAACCAGAGTTTCTGTATGGAGATTTAAATCCAGATGGATGTGGGTAAAGCAAATATATCTAAATACACATATTGCTTTACGCCAGTCGGCACAGAGGTAGATTAAAACTAATTGATTTTTTTCTAAACTTAAAGTGTCGCTTTATTTGATATTTGATACAGCAGTTGAAATAACTAACATTTTTTTATTTCGCTAGCTGAACCAAAGTAAATTTAGGAGAGAACACTATGTCTACATTAAAAAAGCCAGATTTAACCGATCCTGCTTTACGCGCAAAATTGGCACAAGGCATGGGTCACAACTATTACGGTGAACCCGCTTGGCCCAATGATTTGTTATATATTTTTCCTGTAGTAATTTTAGGAACTATTGGCTTGGTTGTTAGCCTGGCAGTACTAGACCCTGCGGTTATGGGCGAGCCTGCAAATCCTTTTGCTACTCCTCTAGAGATTTTGCCTGAGTGGTATTTATACCCTGTATTTCAAATCCTCCGAGTTGTCCCTAGCAAACTATTAGGAATTGCTGCTCAAACAGCAGTGCCTTTAGGTTTAATGTTGATTCCTTTTATCGAAAGCGTCAACAAATTTCAAAACCCTTTCCGTCGTCCTGTAGCAACTACAGTCTTCCTCTTTGGTACTGTAGTAACTATTTGGCTAGGAATTGGGGCTACTTTTCCCATTGACGAGTCTTTAACTTTAGGCTTGTTCTAAAATCTACCAAGCTTTGGGCTTTGGTAAAAAGACACAGTAGTTCAGTGTTTAGCTTGAGTTCTGACTTGGGTTAACTATTGTTCAGCTGTGTCTTTTGGTATAAAAGAGAATTAAATTATGATCGCTACTTTGATTTTATTGGTATGATGTATTGCAGAAATATTAGTAGAGCGGACTAAAAATTTTCTACCTGCAAGGATATTAAGCATAAAAGTGGGGTTTGCCCGCTTTTTTTGTTGCCAAAATCAACGATAGTTTAAACTCTAACTCACCATCCAAGTTAGTTGGTGTCAGACCAAACTTTTGCGAGCCATGACTCATCCTCTTGTCCCTAAAATTATTGAACTCGCATCGCCCTTAGCTGAAGAGCTTAACTTAGAGTTGGTAGATGCCGTGTTTCAAACTAACAAAACACCGCCCATTTTGAGAATAGACGTGAGAAATTCCGAGGGAAATACTAGCTTAGAAAACTGTGAACAAATGAGCCGTATGCTTGAAGATAAGCTAGACTTGACCGAAATTATTCCTGGAGCTTATATCCTGGAAATTTCTAGTCCTGGTATTTCCCGTACCTTAACTACAGATCGGGAATTTATTGCCTTCAAGGGGTTTTGTGTAACCATCAAAACCTTTGCTCCTTACAAAAACAAAAAGCAATGGCAAGGACGACTGCAATATCGAGATGAAACCACAATTCACATCAACAATAAGGGTAAAGCGATCGCTATCCCCCGCGAATTAATTGCTAAGGTACAGCTTGACGATGGATAACCCTGAAGCAACTATCATTTTGCGCTCAACTGCTCAACTAAAATCGACCATTTAAATATTTATTTCATTATTTTAGGAGTACCCCATGACTATAGTCAGTTTGCCTGGTTTAAGGGCAACGATTGAAGAAATTAGTCAAAGATATAATCTGCCAGGTAGTTCTGTTGAAGAAGCCTTAAGAGAAGCACTTATTAAGGGATATGAAAAATTTCGTCGTTCTAAAGCTCGCGATGAAGAATTTGACGAAGAATATTTTGAAAACTTTAATGTTCAGCTAGATACTGAAGAAGAAGGGTTTCAAATTCTCACTACTAAGGTTATTGTTGACATTAGTAAAGACCAGATTGAAGATCGGGATCATCAGATTGCTCTAAGTGAAGTTCGAGAACAGGTGGATGATTCGGAGATTCAAGTTGGAGACTCGGTGCTAGTGGATGTCACTCCTGAGCAAAAAGACTTTGGGCGGATGGCGGCTATTCAAACGAAACAAGTACTACTACAAAAACTGCGAGATCAACAGCGTAAATTGATTCAAGCAGAATTCCAAGACTTGGAAGATACAGTCTTACAAGCTAGGGTAGTTCGGTTTGAGCGTCAGTCTGCGATTGTAGCGGTTACTAGTGGACTCGGACAGCCAGAAGTTGAAGCAGAATTGCCCAAGCGAGAACAGCTACCAAACGATACCTATCGCTCTAATACAACTTTTAAGGTTTACCTGAAAACAGTTAGAGATACACCCCATCGCGGACCACAGCTTATGGTTTCTAGAGCGGCAGCAGGTCTAGTTGTAGAGCTATTTAGCAACGAAGTTCCTGAAATAGAAGAAGAAATTGTTCGTATTGTGGCTGTTGCCAGAGAAGCTCATCCTCCTTCTCGTCATGTAGGAGTTCGTACCAAAATTGCGGTAGATACTGTAGAGCGAGATGTCGATCCTGTAGGAGCCTGTATCGGTGCGAGGGGTTCGAGAATTCAAGCCGTAGTTAATGAACTACGGGGGGAAAAAATTGATGTGATTCGCTGGTCGCCAGATCCCGCTACCTACATCTCAAATTCTCTCAGTCCTGCTAGAGTAGATCGGGTGATTTTAGCCAATACCGAAGATAGACAGTCGATTGTTCTGGTTGCTGAAGACCAATTAAGCCTAGCCATCGGCAAAGAGGGACAAAACGTTCGTTTAGCAGCTCGTCTCACTGGCTGGAAAATAGATATCAAAGATGTTGCTAAGTTTGATGAAGAGGCAGAAATGGCAAAATGGGCAGCAGTTGCTCACGAAGAGTTTGACAATGAAGCTGATGTAGAGTCTGAAGAAACTGTGGAGGCAGAGCCTGAACTAGAAGAGGTTGCTCAATTCGCTGAATCAGCCGAATCTACAGAAGAGTAAGGAATTTAGAAAATAAGTCTAGCGTTGCTAAACTAATTAAATCGGGCTACGCTAGAATTTATCAGGGCGATCGCCAAATGTAGCATAATTTTCTATCTAATCAGATCTAAAACCTGAGCAAAATCTTAAAAAATTACAAAAGTTTGAATCAGATCAATTATCGTCGATGTGTAAGCTGTAGAAAAATTGCTCCGAAACAATCCTTCTGGCGCGTTGTACGTTTAGCATCTAGTTGCCAAATTCAGCTAGATCGAGGCATGGGACGTTCTGCTTATCTATGCCCTAATATTCACTGCTTAACCACGGCAAAAAGTAAAAACCGTCTTAAAGGTGCTTTAAGAACTAAGGTACCCGATCAGATTTATCAAAATTTACAAGCACGTCTAAGCTGATCTGCTTAGAGCTTAGAGGCAAAACATAGATTGTTCAAGATAAAATTTAAGACTAGATCTATAATTTGATGTTTTTCTCTAAAATAAAGCTATGGATAAATTACTATTAGCTATAATCTGAAACTTGCTCTGATTATTTTATGGTTTAATTTAAATTCTAATCTTAGGATAGAGTTAATGAACTGGCATTAAGGGTCACATATAGCTCTAAGCAATCTGTGATCGAAAACTTAAACACATGAAAGACTACATGGATAAACCAATGGTCAAATAAAATATAAATAGTCAACTGAGGGGCATAGTGGATGAACAACGGCAAAGTTAGAATATACGAATTATCGAAAGAATTGAATTTGGACAACAAAGATATTAAAGAAATTTGCGAACAACTCAATATTGCAGTCAAAAGCCACAGTAGTACAATTACGGTTGATGATGCAGAAAGAGTTAAATCGGTGGCGACAAAGTCCCCTCGCACCGAAAACAACCATGATGTTCAGAAAAAAGGTGATAAAGCTCTGAAAGTCCCAGCCAAACGCAAACAGCAAATTTTAGCTGTACATCATCGAACTGACAACTCTAATTCTAGTTCGAGAACTCAAGCAGCAAGTTCCCCTGGACAATCTCCTAGATTAGTTACGCCACCTTCTAGACCTCAAGCAGCAAATTCTTCGGGTGGGTTTACTGGAAAATCTTCAATGCAAGCTAAACCTACGCAAGCCGAATCTGGTTTTGAGCGGGATGAAGAAGTAGCGTCTACTGACGATCTCAATTTAGATTTAAATAACGCTAGTTCAATTCAACCACCAAGGTTGACTGTCCCACCTTCTAGACCTCAAGCGAAAAAATCAGCCAGCCGAAACTTAATTCAGTCTCCAAGTAAGCCAAAGATTCGCTCAATCGACCCACCTCAAAGCAAAACAGAAGAACCACCAGAGGAGAAGAAAAAAAAGGTTATTGCACCCCTGCCTAAGCTGAATCAAAGACCCCAGAAAGCTCAAGCAGTAGCTAAAGTAGCGCCCAAAGAGGAGCCAGAAGATGAAGAACTGGTAGATAACCTCGATGGTGAGGATGTTGAAGCGGATGACCTGGAAGTTAAAAAAGTTACTCGCCTGAAGCGTCCTGCCCCGCCCAAAAAAGTTAAAGAGTGGGAAAATGAAGAAGAAGATGAAAGTAAGCAAGCTAAATTAGGCAAAGGCAAAGCAGCGAAAAAACGCCGTGGACCCAAGCCGATTTTGGATGACGAAGATTTTGATGAATCTGATGCTAATGCAGTTCAGATCAATGAAGCTTTTAGCTTATCTACAGCGCGACCTGCCAAGCCCAAATCTATGCAGCAGCAGCCAGCGGCGACTGTGAACAAAAAGCCTCGCAAGCCATCCTTTAAAACCGAGAAAACTCAGAAAAATGAGCGTCAGTCTAAAGGCAAAGTTGTGCCTACCCTATCGGAATCTATTATTCTGACAGACAATCTAACGGTTCGAGATTTAGCAGAGCGGCTCAACACTCCAGAGACAGATATTATTAGAAATCTGTTTTTTAAAGGAATTTCTGTCAACATTACTCAAACTCTAGATTTAGCGACCGCTCGTTCGGTAGCAGAAGAGTTAGGCGTGATTGTGGAAACTCCTGAAGAAAAATCAGCAGCGATTAAGAATACAGAAATGTTGGATGCTGATGATCTAGAAAATCTTCAATCTCGTCCACCAGTAGTGACCATTATGGGTCACGTAGATCATGGTAAAACTACTTTGCTAGACTCAATCCGCAAGAGTACTGTAGCTTCTGGAGAAGCTGGAGGAATTACCCAACACATTGGTGCTTATCATGTAGATGTGGAACACAATGGTAAACAGCAGCAAATTGTTTTCCTGGATACTCCTGGTCACGAAGCCTTTACCGCCATGCGTGCTAGGGGAACTAGAGTGACGGATATTGCCGTTTTAGTGGTAGCAGCGGACGATGGAGTCCAACCGCAAACGAAAGAAGCAATTAGCCATGCTAAAGCTGCTGAAGTACCGTTGATTGTGGCGATTAATAAAGTAGATAAGCCAGAGTCTAATCCCGATCGCATTAAACAAGAATTAACGGATCAGGGTCTGGTTCCAGAAGAGTGGGGCGGAGACACCACAATGGTTCACGTTAGCGCCCTCAAAGGAGACAATTTAGACGAACTGCTAGAGATGATCCTGCTGGTTGCGGAAGTGGAAGAACTTTCGGCTAATCCAGACCGTGCTGCTAAAGGAACGGTGATTGAGGCTAATCTTGATCGTAATCGAGGTCCTGTGGCAACCCTGTTGGTACAAAACGGTACTTTGAGAGTGGGAGATAGTATCGTCGCTGGTTCAGTTCTCGGTCGAGTTCGCGCCATGGTTGACGATACAGGAGCAAAAGTAGAAGCTGCTACACCATCTTTTGCCGTAGAAATTTTGGGACTTAATGAAGTTCCTGAAGCGGGGGATGAATTTGATGTTTATCAAGACGAGAAAGAGGCAAGAGCGATCGCCGATCAGCGAGCAATTGCTCAAAGAGACACTCGATTACTCCAGTCTCTATCTTCGCGTCGAATTAGTCTCAGCAGCATCTCAGCCCAGGCTCAAGAGGGTGAACTTAAAGAACTTAACCTGATTATCAAAGCCGACGTTCAAGGTTCTGTAGAAGCCATTCTCGGTTCTCTACAGCAATTACCGCAAAATGAAGTACAAATTCGTACTTTGATGGCATCTCCAGGAGAAGTTACAGAAACCGATATAGACTTAGCAGCAGCGAGTGGTGCGGTAATTATTGGCTTCAACACGACCCTGGCAGCAGGAGCAAGGCAAGCAGCAGATCGAGAAGGAGTAGATATTCGCCAGTACGATATTATCTATAAGCTTTTAGATGAGATTCAAGGGGCAATGGAAGGTCTGCTCGATCCCGAACAGGTCGAGGAAAATCTTGGTCAGGTTGAAGTTAGGGCTGTCTTTCCAGTTGGTCGCGGTGCAGTTGCCGGTTGTTACGTTTTATCAGGCAAAATAGTGAGGAACTGCAAAATTCGGGTTCGTCGCGGCAACAACATCGTCCATGAAGGGGATCTAAACTCTCTCAAACGCATGAAAGAAGACGTAAAAGAAGTGAATACTGGCTTTGAGTGTGGTATTGGTGCAAGTAAATTCTCTGATTGGAAGGAGGGTGACATCATCGAAGCTTACGAGCTAGTGTTTAAACGTCGTACTTTGGCGACTAAGTAGATTGCCAGTAACTAACTGGGAGGTTGATTTTAATAGAGCTTAAACAGCTTAAACAAAGTCATTTTCTTCTAGATAAACTATATGGGGGCGCTTGTCAAAACGCCCCAACGCATCTCTGTATAATTAACAATGACGAATACTCGTTCTGAACCTTTTTTATGGATTCATGTTGGAGGCATAATTATGTTTCCCTTGATGCTTGGTGTTGCCTCGATTGGGCTAGCAGTGGGAGACAGATATAGCTATTTCATCGAATTACCTTGGTTAATAGCGATCGCTATTCTGCCCGTGTTGTTAATGCAGCTTTACCGTCCTTTTAATATTTTTAGCGTCTTATTTTTTGCTCTCCCGCCTAAAGTTTTAAGCGAAAAAGCAAAGGAAAATTCTGGCTTTATTCAAAAGAAAAGCAACAAAAAGTTGTCAACGCGATCGCT
>JAAUOU010000034.1 GCA_012034765.1 Pleurocapsaceae cyanobacterium CSU_1_1
ATTGATGCTCTCAGAGACAGTTGGTCAGATTTATACTCCGATCTAGAAGAGAAGAAAAAATCTTAGTTCTCGATTAAGACCCGCGAACTCACTCTTCTTTTTGTCCCGCCTTAAGTTGGTTGTCGTTGTCGTATTTCTTATCATTTAGGCTAAAAAATAGTATAAAAAATCACAAATTAAATGACGCTGCACTTCGTTGCACGAACCCTATATTTTCGCCATCTAGGGGTTACTGAGTCGCAGAAGGAAACCGCGATCGCTACCCTGGATTTTTAATCAGAAATTAATTTAAAGGAGTCACATTTGCACAGCTTGCCATACCTCCTAATATTTTTCCTTAATCTTGCACCCTAACTCTCCAATTTTCAGTTTCAAATCTGCCATTTTCATAGCAAGCAACTAGAATTTTTTTCGATTAATCTATTTGAATCTGATCAAATGCTTTTGTAAAGTCAGTATCATCTGAGATAGATGCACTCTGTTGAGCTTCAAAAGATAAAATATTCTCCATTTCTAAGATTGCCATACACACAGCTAATGATGTTCAATAACTGGAGTAGTATGCCAATCATCGACATCTTCTAAATCACTGTAAAGCTGCCACACATCAGTATTAGAAAATTTATTTTCTGAGCTATCTAAATATAAAGCCATTTTTCCAGCAATCGTCGCATTGATCAGCGCATTTGTTCGCGCAGGCTGCGGTAAATCACTAAAACTTTGTCTAGTTACCGAAGTATCATTGGAAAGACTTAAGAAAAAATCGTCATTAGAATTATCTAAACGCCGTATTTCCGAAAGAAAATTCTTTGCCACAATATAAAACCCTTGCAATTTTTTGCTTCTAGCTTTCATTGTAAACACTTTTCAGTAACCCTATGGAAATATTCCCTGCGAGAAAGCTTGCTGCGATTCCCACAGCCACTTGGATAACTTTTGTGCTAGACAGAGCTTTTTTTTGCTACATCCGTCAGCAAAAGTTACCCACATACCCACAGGAACAAGCAACCTGTTGTTTTTGGAATCAAGAAGGGGGCGAAGGTATATGCTGTCCAGACTTAGCCCTAGCATGAGCTAGAATTGCTCTAACACGCTCAAAAGCTTTTCGGGCAGTTTGCTGGTATTCTGGGGTCTTTCGCTCTGACTCAAGTTGCTTAATCTCACTATGCCGTTGCTGTAATCGCTGATAGTACGTTTCAGCCGAAGGTGAAGTTTGCAAGTTTTTGGATTTTAGTTTCGGCTTTGACTTTGATTGCGAACTTGTTGTTTTAGGCGATCGCTCTGGCAGTGCTAAATCGACCGAAAGATTTTTTTGATTTTTAGAATCGGCTTCAAAAACCTTCATATAGGACAAGGTGTGTAATTGCTTATTCTGTATAGGTTCTGGCGATTCAGATTCAAGAGTTTTGGGTAAAGGTGTGTAATTGCCTAGTTTTATTGGGTTTTGGGGGATTTTAGGCTCTATATCCAAAACTGGTTTTTGCTCTTCTTTTCTGCCTCTTCTATGACGATTAGGGGTGTTTCTGGCTGAGGGGCGATAACTGTTTCTACTACCGCGACTTCCTCAACTGGTGTTTCTATTTTTGGTTCAGTAACGGATGCTTCTACGGGAACTACAGCTATCGAAGTTTCCATTACTAGAGTTAGTACTGGCAGCCATAATGCCTCATAAGCTTCCTGCTTTAAGGTGGAGAAACTGAAGCCTACTTTAAAGATTTCTAATGATTTTTTGCTCAGGAATTTTAAAAAGGCTGTTTTAGCAGCAGGAACAAATTCTAATGCTTTTTTGATTTCCTCCAGCACTGCTGTTAGTCGCTGTATGGTGTTTAGTTTGGTGTTTTCGTTACCATTGACTACACCGCTTCTAATCTCATTAAAAGCATCCTTCCAGGCAATTTCTCTCTTGGGAGTGCTGCCCAGCTTCCAATAGTATTTCTCGGCGTTCTTGGCCCGTTCTCTACAGCGTCGCTCGATATCGTCATGGTGATTGCAGTATTCTATATAGCCAGGGGCATTTAAAACAGTAGCTAAAACATACTGATAAAGATTGTCACCTTCTAAGCCCAGAAATACTACGCCGTAGGTCGCAATAATTCTTAATAGTTCGTTGGTTTGTCCTGTTCCAGTCCAGCCAAGTTTGATGGAAAATTCTAGATCTGCTTTCCACTCGGCAACCTTGCTTTTGTTCCTAACGTTGAAAAAGCCGAATCGTTCTTTTTCAATCGACTCCCGCGCCAGGAGCAGTTTTTCCTGGAATTCTTCATCAACTATATTTTTCCTAGCTGAGAAGTCCATGTGGGCGATGAAATCATTAAAGTTATCGCTCTCTGGTTCTAACTCATCATTGAGTAGTAAGCTGCCTGAATTAGGCTGTAATGGCAGTCTGTGGGCTTTGTAGTTGGTGACTTGGTTTTTGTTGAAGAACTTACAGTTAGGGAATAACTCTAAATGTCCATCTTCAATTTTTATTCTTGCCCTCTCGACAACCCGTTTAATTAGGCAAGCTAGGTTAAAGGTATTTACTGCTTCAGATAGGGCAAAGAAGATATGTAATCCCCTGCTATAACTCGACTGCACAAATACAGGAGTAACTAAGCCTTCTTCTTCAAAAATATCTAGCAGCTTTTGAAACGTCTCTGGATACTCGACGGGGTGAACTCTGCCTAAAGTATCTAAATCAACTAAACAATAATTAACAACGCTGCCTTTGTTGGTATCGAATCGCACTCCCACCAAGGAATCGGGGTCGATAAAGCGTCTAAGTAAAGTCTTGTTATTCAGACTAAAACTGGTTTCGGTTCTCCAGTTTGGCTTTTTTCCGTCGTGATGCCCTAGATTCCTCGCCTCAATAAATGACCAGTAATGATTGAAATACTTGGATAATCCTTGATTGATGCTGTGTAGTTCAGAATTATTATGAGCGGTGTTTTTTAACTTTCTTTGCGTCATGCCTATTTCTCCTTGGCAAATAGACACAAAACCCGCTATATTATGAACATAGCAAAAACGGTTTTGTGTTCTTAGATGTTAGATACCCAAAACATAACGCCTTTTTGCATCAACAGGCAAGGGCTAAAACCATGTCTAACCGATACAAATGAAACCCCGTCCTTTATTGGTCGGGGTTTTATGGTTTTAAGCCTCTTATTTTAAGATTTATGTCTGCTATCTGTTGAAAGGTAAGCGATCGCAAGTGTAGGAGAGCGAAAAAAAGTGGGGGAGATAAAGATCGCGACAAATTTTCAGTTCGCGATCGTGACCAATAATCAATCCAGCCAAAATTCTTGAAACCGCTTTGGAGACAATTCTGTATAGCGCACAGTATGTTGAATCTGACGATGACCAAGATACGCCTGGATTGCCCTAGTATCATGCCCTCGACTGGCAAGATAAAATCCGCAGGCATGGCGCAGCATATGAGGATGGACACTCAAAGATAATCCTGCTTGAATTCCAACACGTTCAATAATCCCTCTGGCAGTAGCAGCAGCCATCACAGTGCCACGTTCGGAAACAAACAGATAATTTGAGTTTGGTGTTTGTTTAGCAACGGGGAAATTTTGGTCGGTAAGGAAATTTAAAGTGCTGAAAGCCTTATATATAAAAGATTTTAATTTTAGGAATCAAACTTTACTGCGATCGCTAAATATACAAGATGAGCCAGATCGAGTTAGTGTCCCACTTTTAACTCTAAGTGAGACAGTTTTTTCTAAAACCATTGCCAAATAGTGCTTACAGACAATAAAAAAATTAATATCCAGTAATCGTAAGTGGGACAGTTACCATCAAAAAATCTCTTACCGACCAAAATTTCTCTCCTGCTATACCAACACCTCTCACTGTAAAGCTGCAAAGTCAGCTTTACGGCTTAAAATAATTATTTTTTCTCAAAAAAGATTAAATCAAATCCATCAAGCGATCGCGGGGGATGGCAACGATTCTGATCTCATTGCGATCGCCGAAGGCGTGGCGAAGCCAATCGCGATCGCTATCTTTGAGAATTTAGTGTCACGAAATGACTTAAATTGAGCTTACAGATAATAATAAAAGTTCTGAAGCGATCGCCCTTCGGTATATTGTTAAGTTCGTGGCTCAGTATCCGCACCTACTCAAACCCTTACAACTATGGCAGGTTCTCGTTGCACGAACCCTATATTTTCGCCTAGTATTCGCGCGCGAATAAGCTGATAAAATGACCAGATGAATAGCCAATCAAGATTTTTCACTAAAAAGCTAGTGAAAGCTTTGCACTTTTATGACTTTTAATTCTCTTCTCAATCTGCTTGACAAACAACTCATTGAGATATGTGAATGCCCTTTAAATCCAGTGGAAATATTGCTATTAAAAGGAATTTGGGAAGAAGTAACTTATAGTAAAATTGGGCAAAAAGAGGGTTATAGCCCTGGCTATTTAACCAATGTAGCTGCACCCAAACTCTACAAAAAGCTTTCTAAATTGCTAGGTGAAAACGTTACTAAAAAAACTTGTCGTACATCGCTAGAGTCTTATGTTTCTTTGATTGAGCGCAATGTATCACCTTCCTATCCTAGCGGTGCAGTTGCTCTTAACTCTCTTTTTTATGTTGAACGTCCACCAATAGAAGATCGAGCTTATCAAGAGATCAACAACCAGGAGCTTTGATACGGATTAAAGCTCCTAAAGAAATGGGTAAGACTTCATTACTACTGAGGATTTTGAATCATGCTGATTATCAAGGCTATAAGACGATTACTCTTGATTTTGACCAAATTGATTGTGCTATTTTGAGTGATCTTGATCGCTTTTTACGTTTTCTCTGCGCTAGTGCTACCCAGCAACTTAATCTTGAACCAAAGCTAGACGAATATTGGGATGAAGATATTGGCAGTAAAGTTAGTTGCAGCCTCTATTTCCGCTGTTATCTCCTCGAACAGATCAACTCTCCCATAGTATTAGCGTTTGATGAATTGAATCGCATCTTTGAATATCCTCAAGTAGCGAAAGATGTTTTACCTTTATTACGTTCCTGGTATGAAGATGGTAAAAGAACACCCATTTGGCAAAAGCTGCGTCTGATTGTCGTACATTCAACAGAAGTTTATATCCCTCTTCAACTTCATCAGTCTCCTTTTAATGTTGGTTTACCCATTCAATTAAAAAGCTTTGATCTTGACCAGGTAAAAAAGTTAGCCAAAAAATATAAATTAGATTGGCAAGAGAGCGAAGAAGCTGAACAATTAATCAGTTTAGTCAGCGGTCATCCTGCACTAATCCAACTTGCTTTATATCATCTTAGTCACCAAGAAATTACGCTGGCGCAACTGTTAAAGACAGCTTCAACCCCTGAAGGCATCTACCATAATCATCTACGCCGTCAGTGGTGGACTTTACAACAAGAGCCTGAGTTGGTTGAATTTTTCAAGATTCTCCTTCACACCAATCGACCTTTACAATTAAAGCCAATTGTTGCTTATAAGTTGAGTAGTATGGGATTGATTAGACAGATAGGTGACGAAGCAATAGTAAGTTGTCAACTATATCGGAGTTACTTTACCAAGAATTTTGTTGAGATTAGAATCAACGACTGAACTCTAAATTTTATTTTAATTTTGGCGATCGCTATTTTGACAAAGCAGGCGATCGCTTGGACTAACTTCGACATTAGTTCGCAGATAATCCCTTATTTGACTACAACCAGCAGCCAATAAGTCCAGCTCAAACATCTGTTTGAGATTCCAAATAATTGCAGTTTTATCTTCACTAACAGAAACAAGGGTTTTACCGTCAGGGCTAAAAGCCAAACTCCAAACTGCTGCTTCGTGACCATAAAAGGTTTTGAGCAATTTACCACTGCGATGCCAAATTTTAATAGTATTGTCTTCACTGGCAGAAGCAATTAATTGACCGTCGGGACTAAAAATAATTTTTCTGACTTCTTCAGTATGACTTTTGAGAGTTTTATTTAATTTGACTGAAACTTTACCCTGTTCTTGTTCTATTTGCCAAAGCTTAATCGTACCTTCAAGATCCGCAGTTGCCATCATTTTGCCATCGGGACTGATATTTAATGCCCCTGCCCCTAAATCATGATTATTCTTTTTGAGAGTCGCGATAATTTTCCCTTGAGTATTCCAAAGCTTAACAGTTTTATCATAACTGGCAGTGGCTACGATCTTGTTGTCGGGACTAAAAGCAACGGCTCTAACAACGTCTTGATGACCAATCAAACTAGTGATTAGATTGCCCTGCCAATCCCAGATTTTTGCCGTCTTATCTTCACTAGCGGTAGCAATTAGTTTCCCGTTTGGACTTACAGCAATTCGCCACACCCCAACTTTATGACCTGGAATAGTTTTGTCTAGATGTATTTGGGGATGATTTAAATCTTTTACCTGCAAAAATTAATTGCACCGTTCCAATGTCCAGACACCAGGCGATGACCATCGGGATTCCAAGCGATTCCTAAAACTGAATCTTGCTTGCTTTTAAAAGTAGTTAGCAGTAAACCATTTTTAGACCAAAGCTTTACTGTACGATCATCACTAGTAGTAGCAATCATGTTCCCCTGGGGATTAAAAGCCACATCAATAATCGGCGCACTATGGCTTCTTAAAACTTTCAAGAGAGGATTATCTAGTTTCGATAATTTGACTAGATCTTGTTCGGAAGCGGTGGCGATACTGTTGCCGTCAGGGCTAATATCGATAGCCCAAATTCTTTTTTTGTCGATATTAATTGTCTTGAGTAAAGCACCTTCAAGATTAAAAACCTTGACTATACCATCCCAACCAGCAGTAGCGACTATTTGGCTATCGGGGCTAAAAACAACTCCTAATACAGGAGAACTATATCCTTCTAAAGTATGGAGTAATTTACCGCTACTTGCTTGCCAGAGCTTGGCAGTTTGATCGTGACTAACAGAAGCTATTGTCTGACCGTCGGGACTAAAAGCGACATCTCTAATTTCACTGGTATGACCTCTAAGAGTTTGGTAAAGTTGAAACCGACCTTGAGGGTTTAATTTCCATAGTTTGATGGTTTTATCCTCACTAGCAGTAGCAATCATCTGACCATCAGGACTAAAAACAGCTTTCCAAACTGAACTTGTATGGCCCTTGAGAGTATCTATATTTTTACCATCTTGACTCCATATTTTTACAGTTTTATCTCGGCTAGCCGTGGCAATTAACTGTCCATTAGGGCTAAAGGCAACTCCCAAAACCTCATCTTGATGATCCTTGAAAGTGTTCAATAGCCGACCATCTCGATGCCAAAGCTTAAGGGTATAATCACGACTAGCGGAGGCAATTAGCTGACTATCGGGGCTAAAAGCGATATCCCACACAGCAGCTTGATGTCCCTTAAAAGTATTAATTAAAGTTCCATCGGATTTCCAGAGTTTCACGGTTCGATCTGAACTACCTGTGGCGATTAATTGTCCATTAGGGCTTATATCTACGCCAAAAACTACTTCGGTATGTCCCGACAGGCGATTATATTCATCAATCCCGTATACCGCCTGTCGCAGAACTGATTCAATCTGATTGTCTGTATTTCGATCTCGATAGTCTAACTGCTGCCATTTTTGCTTAACCTTAATCGCGGTAATCAGAGCTTCTAATCTGCGATCGGAAACAAATAGAGCTTCAGAATAACTACTCAAAGCTTTAATTTCATTGAAGGCAGCTTGACGATATTGCTTATAGGCGATCGCCCCAAGCCCCAAAGCAATCAGGAAAGCAAAGCTAAGAGCTGCTAAAAAATAGCTTTGTAGTTGAGCAGTTTTTTGTTCTTGAGCTAGTCTTTTCTGTTTTTCCTGAAGTCGAGCTTCAATTTCTCTGGTGCGTTCGGTCTCCAAAACCTGTTGTGCTTCTTGTCTGTCTAATTCTTCACTGCTTGCCAAAAAACGGTAATCGAGATCGCTTAAACTTTTGCCCTGCGACCATTTTTGAGAATCTTGTAAAGCTTTTCCTCTTAATAGGCGAGATGTATCGGTATGTTGGGAGTTCTGCCAAGCTTGGAAAGCTTCAGAGTAAGGACGTAATTGAGATAATTGTGCTTCAACCCAAACCAGATTAAATACTTTTTGATAAATGCGGTTGCGAACTTCAAGTTTACCTTTTTGCTTGATGATTAATCCTGACAGCAGCAGTTCTTGTTGTTCAATGCTATTATTTGCAGGAATAAATCCTTGTTGCAGAATTTGTTGATACAGTGCTAGTAGACAACCTACTTTTTCTTCGTTACTCAAAAGCGATCGCGGATAGTTTTTAAATGCTCAGGCTCATCCTGAGATTGCCAGTTATCGATCACATGAGTTTTTACGAATTGCTCAATCCACTCGCTTAAATTGGTGGTAGGTACTGAAACTGAATCAGAGCGAATTAGCTGACAAAGCTTTTGGGTCAAAAAAGGTTGCCCATTTGTCCAAGCCAACACTTCAAATAATAGCTTCTCATTGCTAGTTTTTTCTTTGAGTCCAGCCAGCAACGGTTGAGCTTCGTGCAAGTTAAATCCCTCTAGCTGAATTGCCTGACCAATATTAAAGGGAGTTCGCCGATAGTCGCTAATTAAATTAGAGGGAGTAGCGACACCAAATAAGGCAAAAGTTAAACGTCGGTAATTTTGCTTGAGACTACGCTGATTATAACAAGCGCGAATTAGGGCAAAAAGGTCATCTACCGCAAAATTTAAGCTTAAAACGCTATCAATTTCATCAAAGAAAATGACTATTGGTGATTGGGATAAGTTATCCTCGACTCTGGTTTCGACCAGCAGGACCTCTTCAATAAATTGACTTAACCTTTGAATAAGAGGCAAATCTTGGCGCTCGTTCCACCAAGTTTTTAGATTAACTCGATCAAATAAATCAAAACCTTGCCATAATTCTACAGCTAATCCTTTGTACCATTGTTCGGGAGTAATGTTTTCATTGCTGATACGAGTCAGATCAATTGCTATACAGCGATATCCTTGTTGCTGCAAGCGGTACATCATTCTTACCATCAAACTAGATTTGCCCATTTGCCTGGCATTCAAAATGTAACAAAACTTTCTCTGCTTCAATGCTTGGTAAAGTTCATGGTCAGCAGAACGCACTACGTAATAGCGTGTATCCATGGGTAAACTGCCCCCAACTTGATAGTCATGGGTAAACGAAGTTGATTCGGCATTCCGCAGCAGCGTGTTTTCAATCACTAATTGAGCTTGTGTAACTTTGAGAATTTTTAAAGTTTGTGATAGTTCTTGAGTACGCTCTGAAACTTTTTGCTCTAGGTTGTGGTTAGACTCGATTAACTTGTCTTTGACCTGCCGCAGCTCCGCATTTTGACATAGAGTTTCAGTCCTTAATTGATTAAGTTTCGCATTTTTAGCTTCTAGAGTGGCAAAAAATTTTTTTAGCCGAAAAGCCATATGATTAAATGACTTAGCTAGTTCGCCCAGTTCATCAGAGCGTTGAACATCTACTGTCTCCTCCCATTCGCCTGAAGCGATCGCTTTAGCGGCTGTGTTTAATCGCAAAATTGGCTGTAAAATCCATCGATAGGTTAGAAGACCTACTCCAGCAGCCACTACCGAGGCTGTTATACACAGCATGATGGTAGTATGAGTATTGTCTTTAATTTGCCCGATAAAATCTGTTTCTGGAACAACCACTACAATCAGCCAATCTAAGCCAAACTCATCTTGAAACGGTTGTAGTTGTATAAAATGTCGTTTGTCCTCCATTTTATATTCAAGTTGCTGTGATTTTTGAGTTAGTTTTTCGTACTTAATCTGACTAGCTAAATATTGAGCGGTTGTCTTAGTTAAAGCATTTTTACTATTAGTCGCTTTGACTCTTTCAGCCCCGTATTGTTTATTGATAGTGCGGAGCGGTTTTTCACCTGTGGAAGTTGCCACTAGCATACCCGAACGCTCAATAATAAAAGCTTGTCCGTTTTTTCCTATTGTGAGACTACGTAAAAAGTTACTAATTTGTGATAAATTCACATTTGCCAAAAGAACTCCTTGCAATCTACCTTGTTGATTATAAAAAGGTTTAGATGCACCGAGATAAGAGGTGATCCCTGCTGTATTTGGATAGATTTTACTCCAAGTTTCTTGCTTGGCAGTTACAGCAGCTTTATACCAAGGGCGAGTACGTGGATCGAAGGGAATGCTATCTAACAGTTTTTGGCGATCGCCAAATTGATTAGTGGAATAGGTGCGAAAAATATGGCCACTATCTTTAGTCGAGGTTCTAATAGCCAGTTTGCCATCATCTAGTCTTTCTGCTCCAAGATTATCTTTTTGTTCTAACCCTAATCCTGCAAAAGTTAGAGAGTCAAATATTTGAATTTGCTGCCAAAAGTGACGTTCTAAGATGGACGAATCCTGCAAATTTAGTTGATTAAGACCAATAGCAGCAGCATTAATCTGATTTACTTTATGAGGAATAGCCAAGTAAGCTTGTAAGTTTTGTTCGACACGGGCAGTTATTTCATCAAGTAATTGAGTCGCAACATCGTTAATAGCTCTTTGTCCATTCTTATAAGACAGATATCCCACAAGCCCAACTACTATAAAAATTTGAAATATAAAAGGAGCTACAATAACAATACGAAGAGGAAGATTTTTATAAATTCTATAGCTCGACCTGTTCGCAGATTTGATAGACATAATTGGAGTTTCAAAAAAGTAGGATTAAAAATTGGCTCAATAGGTGTTTCAGGGAGGTAATAGAGAACAGTCTGAGATTGATAAAATATTAGAAAGAAAGCTTTTCCAATAGTATGTTAAGCCTAAAAAGCCTAAACCTAACTCACCTAGTTGACGATGCAAAATGCTATACAACGGTTCGTCAGATGGGCTGACCGTCAGAGGTATGCTGTGCCTAGTTCGTTTCTTTTTAGGTAAAGTTTTTTCTTCAACCTCTCTCCCATCGCCAAAACTATCAACGAGGGACAGAGAATATCTGCGATCGCAGAAGTAAAAGCCATATTTTTAAAATGCTTTAAAAAACAAATGCAATACTAAATTTAGTACAAAAGCTATGAGGTTTTAGTGCAAAAGCTATGAGGTTTTAGTACAAAAGCTATGAGGTTTTAGTGCAAAAGCTATGAAGATGATCAGCTATACCCTATTTTAATTTGTGCAATATTTGTGCAATATTTAATCTAACTTAAAATAGAAGTATTAGGCATGAAAAAGAAGAGAAAACGTAATCGAGGTGTGATTTTAACTTCTGAAGGTTTACAAAAACTTCAAGAAGTCAAACTTAACTCAGAACAAGCAGACAACTTTGGACAAAGGTACACTTGGGAACAATTAAGTGAACGCACAGAATTAGATATTCACACAATCAAAAGAGTCCTAGCTTGCAAACAAGGAGTTGACGAGAGAACCTTGGAGCGTTTTTTCATGGCTTTTGGTTTAGAGTTAACTCAAACTTGCTATTCAAAACCCAATCCTAACAAACGCCAAGATTGGGGAGAAGCAATGAGTGTGTCAAATTTTTATGGACGTACTGAAAAACTTACTACATTAAACCAATGGATTCTTGAAGACCATTGTCGATTAATAACAATTTTAGGAATGGGAGGAGTAGGAAAATCTTCTCTTTCAGTTCAGTTAGCAAAACAGATTCAGGATAAATTTGATTGCGTTATATGGAGATCACTCCAAGATACTCCTCCTATAAAACAGTTTTTAGGCAATTTAATTCAATTTTTGTCTGAAGAGCAAGAAGCGAAAGCTAACTTGCCAGAAAGTATCAACGAAAGAATATCTTTGGTGATTGAATATCTACGATCGTCGCACTGTCTTATAATACTAGACAATTTTGAGTCACTATTATGTAGTACTGGTAGAGCAGGAGTTTGCCGAGAGGAATATAAAGATTATAGTATTCTCTTAAAAAGAATAGGACAAACAGATCACCAAAGTTGTTTGCTAATAACAACACGAGAAAAACCGACAGACATTGCCATTTTTGAAGGAGAAAAACTTCCAGTTCGTACCTTGCGGTTGAGTGGTTTAAAAGAAAAAGAAGGACGAAAAATTTTAAGAGCCAAAGGGCTTTTAAGCTCAGATCAAGAATTAGACACATTAGTAAAACACTATGCAGGTAATGCCTTAGCTTTAAAGGTTGTAGCCACAAGCATTTGCGACTTATTTGAAGGTAATATCTCAGAATTTCTTAAACAAAATACGTCAATTTTTGGTGATATCCGCGATCTTTTAGACGAGCATCTGAAACGTTTATCAGATACAGAAAAAGAAATAATATACTGGTTGGGGATTAATCGAGAACCAACTTCGCTGCTCGAATTACAAAAAGATATTATCTCATCGATTTCAGCATTCGATTTAATGGAGGGATTGGAGTCTTTGTCGAGGCGAAATCTCATTGAAAAAAATGCTGCTCGTTTTACGATGCAACCTGTAGTCATGGAGTATGTAGTTTCTTGCTTAATTGAGCAAGTCTGTCGAGAAATACAAACTCAAGAACTTGATTTTTTTGGTCGCTATGCCCTAACTAAAGCCACTGCTAAAGACTACATTAGAGAATCTCAAATTCGCCTGATTCTTCGACCTGTAATTGAGAGACTATTAACTATCTTCACAGAGGAAAAAAATGTTGCAGGACATTTAGCACAAATACTCGCCAAGCAGCAAAAATCATCCAACTCATATACAGAGTATGCACCAGGAAACATCATTAACTTACTGT
The DNA here is from genome assembly GCA_012034765.1 of Pleurocapsaceae cyanobacterium CSU_1_1. Lineage (GTDB taxonomy): Bacteria > Cyanobacteriota > Cyanobacteriia > Cyanobacteriales > Xenococcaceae > Waterburya. The sequence continues at coordinate 12,696 of JAAUOU010000034.1, forward strand.
GTAAAATGAACATTGATTTTAAAGGCTATGACTTTTCTTCCTTGGCGGTTTGCCAAGCTGATTTACGCAATGTTTGTCTGCATGACGTAAATTTCCAAAATTCTAATTTTACCAAGTCAATTTTTGCAGACACCCTAGGCTCCATAATGTCTGTAACATTCAGTCCAAATGGAGAATTGTTGGCTGTAGGTGACAGCAATAATAAGATTCGCTTATATCGAGTTACAGACAATCAACAAATTTTAATAATTCAAGGGCATGGAAACTGGGTAGTATCACTTGCCTTTAGCCCAGATAGCCGAACTCTGGCAAGTGGCAGCAGTGATCATACTATAAAGCTATGGGATGTTAGTAATGGTCAATGTCTTCACACTTTAAAAGAACACAGTCATGAAGTTTGGTCGGTTGCATTTAGTTCAGATGGTGAAATATTAGCAAGCGGTAGTGACGACTGTACGGCAAGATTATGGAATGTTGAGACTGGTAAATGTCTCAAAGTTTTTCAAGGACATACAGATTATGTACTTTCAGTCGCCTTCACAAATGATGACCGTATGCTTTTGAGCGGTAGTCACGACCGCACAATTAGACAGTGGGATATCAAAACTGGAAAATGCTCTAAAATTTTCCATGGACATTCTGATGAAATAAGGTCTATTGCCGTTCATCCCAATGAGCAAATACTAGCTAGTAGCAGTAATGACTGTACAGTGAGATTGTGGGATATTAATACTGGTGAATGTCTCAATATTTTTCAGGGACATTCCGATGGAGTATGGTCAGTTATTTTTAACCCACAAGGCAATATTTTAGCTAGTGGTAGTAATGACTGTACAGTGAGATTGTGGGATATTAATACTGGTGAATGTCTCAATATTTTTCAGGGACATACAAATTGGGTATTATCAGTTGTTTTTAGTCCGCAAGGTAGTATTTTAGCTAGTGGTAGTCGCGACCAATCAATCAAGCTATGGGATATCAGTATTGGTCAATGTCAAAAAACTTTTCAGGGGCATACTAATCAGATATTTTCGGTTGCTTTGAGTCCTGATGCTCGGCTTCTAGCCAGTGGTGGTTACGATCAGAAGATAAGGGTGTGGGATACTAGCACTGGTGAAGTTTTCAAGACTTTGCACGAACATAATAATTGGGTGTGTTCTGTAGCCTTCAGTCCACAAGGTAATATTTTAGCCAGTGGTAGCGTTGACCAAACAGTAAGATTATGGGATATTCCTACCGAAAGAGTCTTTAAAACTTTTCGAGGACATAGCGCCACAGTTAAATCCGTTGCATTTAATTGTGATGGTTATACGCTGGCCAGTGGTAGCGTTGACCAAACAGTGAGATTATGGGATATTCGTACTGGTCAAACAGTGAGAATTTTCAACGGGCATTCTGCTGCAATTTGGTCAATTGCTTTCAGTTCAAACGGTCAGATGCTAGCGAGCGGTTCTTTAGATGGTACAGTCAAGCTATGGAATGTTAGGACTGGAGAATGTCAACAAACGTTAGTGGGTCATACAAGTTGGGTTTGGTCAATCGCTTTTAGTCCTGACAACCAGACACTAGTAAGTACCAGTTCGGATCAAACGATAAAACTGTGGGATCTGAACACTAATAAATGTCTTAAAGCTCTGCGAGGAGATACAAGTTGTTCGCCATCGGTTGCTGTTAGTCCTGATAACAAGATAATAGCCAGTAGTAGTCAAGACCACAGAATTTTGTTATGGGATTTTAAAACTGGTAAATGTATTAAATCTTTCCAAGGACATACAGCTACAATCTGGTCGATCGCTTTTAGTTCGGACAATCAGACTTTGGTAAGTGGTAGTGAAGATGAAACAATTAGATTTTGGGATACTAAAACAGGTAAAAATCAAAAAACCTTAAGAGCTAAAAAACCTTACAGTGGGATGCAAATTAAAGGAGCTAAAGGTTTGACAGAGGCAACAATTGCTACTTTACAAGCTTTAGGAGGAGTCAGTTAAAGGCATATTGGCTTGTATTAATTTTGGAAAATGTTTGATTATCTACTAATAGTTATAGTGTCAACTGTTGTAGCTTTTAAATCAGCAGGAATTCTAAAAGAAAGCGATCGCGTTAGATTGTTTTCTCGATATTGAATAGTAAACGAACCTTGGTAAATGTTTGTTTTTTCTGGTAACTGTAAAGCCTCTTTTTCCGTGACTTTACAACTATCTGCCTGGCAATTATCGCTTTGGAAAGTCACTTTAGTTACTTGATGGTTTTTCCAACTATATTTGTTGGCTTCGACAAATGGTAAAGGAACGGGAGAGAAACCTAAAGCACCATTAAAATTCCTGAAACCAGACCATCTTTAACTTTAGTTTGATGTAATAGTCTAACAGTATCACCATTTTTTTGAATCAGAATCCATTCATCATCTTCACCAGAACGATCTAAGTTTAGTTTTATGACTTCGGTTGGTTTTTGTTGACAACGAGAATTTAAGGAAAATTTCTGGCAAAAAGTATTGCGATCAATTTCATATTTATAGGTTTTTAGTTTCGGTTCTTTTGGTACATAATCGTTATCTTGGCAGCGAGAATTAAGAGGAAACTTATTACACAAAGAATATAGATCTGCTCCTTGAGTGGCAGCGGGAGAACTGCCCATTTCGGTTACTAAAATAGTAGCCCCTAAAGTTAACATTAGCTTAATGATAATTTTCATGATTTTAATTTTTTCTGATACTTTTTTCTAGATTCATTAGATGTTTACAGCAAAAATTTATCTATTTTATCTATTGAACTTACTGACTCTATTGTTATTTTTAACTTTAAAGACTTGAAAACAGAATTTCAATGGAAAATGTTTCGAAAAAATGGGATATTTGGTTGGAGAGAGAAAAGTATCGCGGATCATTTATCACAGTCAATTTATATCTATTTAGTGGCAATAGAACTTGCCTTGGCGATCGCTAACTGCCCATCTTCCATTTTGACAATGCGATCCGCAATATCTAAAATACGATTATCGTGGGTTACTAATAAAATTGTGCTACCTTGTGCTTTTGCCAAATGTTGCAGTAAATCAACAATATTGCGACCTGTTTTACTATCTAGAGCAGCAGTCGGCTCATCTGCTAGGATAAGCTTAGGATGGCTGACTAAAGCCCTTGCGATCGCCACTCTTTGTTTTTGCCCTCCAGAAAGTTTTTCAGGAAAATAATCGAGATATTTACCTAATTCAACTTGATGTAAAATCGATTCAGAAAGCTGTTGAGCTTCTGCTTTGGTAACATTATTTTGTAGCTCAATAGACATTTGAACATTCTGTTTAACAGTAAAAAAAGGTAGTAAATTATGAGCTTGAAAGATATAGCCAATTTGGCGACGAACTCTCACTAATTCATTTTCATTACTGTCTTTAAGTTCTTGATTAAGATTTACTAAACTTCCTTCTTGAACAGAACGCAACGCGCCAATCAGCGAGAGTAATGTTGTTTTACCTGAACCAGAGTGACCAGTCATAATCACAATTTCTCCAGGAAAAACATCTAACTTAATATTAAATAAGACCTGCTTCTTTAAATCTCCTTCACCAAAGTAATGATTAAGGTTATTAATGGCAATTGTAGGCTTCATAAGATTATTTTTGATTAAAAAATGTCAGCAGGATCAGCATCTTGTAATTTCTTAACTGCGGTTGCTCCCGCGATCGCACACATCAAGACAGTAGCAACTAAAACAAATCCTGAACGGTTAAGAGTCATTGCAACTGGTAATAATGTGGCTTTTTCAATGACTTCATACTGGATTATCGAAATTAAAAGACCAGGAATATATCCCAAGACGGCAATTAAAAATGCTTGTTGTAATACTATTGTCAAAAGATATTGATTTTTATATCCAATAGCTTTTAAAGTTGCATACTCAGGGAGATGTTCAGAAACATTAGTATAAAGAATTTGATAAACAACCACAATTCCTACAACAATTCCTAAAAAAACTCCCAAATTAAAAATAAAGCCGATCGCGGTACTACTTTGCCAATAAGATTTTTCAAAATTCATGAATTCTTCTTTAGTAAAAACAATTACATCTTCAGGTAAATATTTTTTTAATTTAGCTCCAAAATTTTGAAAATCAGATCCTTCTTTTAGTCCAATCAAGCCAATATTAATAAAACCTTTTTCTTGACTATCAACAATTCGCAAAAAATTAAGATGACTGGTTACTAAATTACCATCAAAACCAAAAGATGTACCCAATTCAAATAAACCTACTACTTCAATTTTCCTAGTAGAATCACCATTTCTAACTTCGGTAACAACTGTACTATTTTCTTCAAACTTGTCAACGATGGGACCAAATTCTTCTCTACCAAAGCGATCAAATAAAACGGTGTTAGATTTTTTGAGGAGGTTAATATTTTCCTCAACTCCAGGTAAATTCAAAATATTTCTGCGTAAATCAATCCCAATTATATTTAAATTGCGCCAGTAACTTCTATTTTCTGGATTTCTCCATTGAGCAAAAGCTTGATAAACTGGTGCAACGTACTCAACTTCCTCAAATGCTAATGCTTGAGATAAGCGACGTTCAGGGAAAGTTTCCATAGCTATAGAAGAAGTAGAGCTAGGACTAATCATAAAATAGTCTGCTGTTAATCCTTGATGTAAACGAATAGTACTATCAAATAGAGCATCACGAATACCCAGTTGCACAAACACAATGACAACTGCAAAAACCACTCCAGATAAAGCTACAATTAAGCGAACTTTTTGATATTTAAGTTGTAACCATGCGGTCGGTAATTTTTGCATTATGCTAATTTTAAGTCTGAAATAAATAATGAGTCTAATCTAAATTTTTAAAAATCAACGATTACTTTAAAGTCCTTAAAAGTCTCAAAAAGTTAATCAGAAAAAGATAATTTATGTAACTGCGTATAGTAGTGATGAGAATTAAGAAGAAACATCAACCATGACATCAACTTCTAAATTACTCAAACTTTCGACTTGCTTGCTATCTTCTGGATTAAGACGAATTTTAACTCTGACTACTCGCGAATCAACATCAGCAACAGGGTCAGTCCCCAGAATATCTTTGGTACCAATTAACCATCCTTTTTCAGCAACTTTTCCTGTTAACTCATTTTGTAAAATACCATTACTAGTAATAGTTACAGGTTGACCTATTTTTAATCTAGAAATATCAGTTTCATAGATTTCAGCAACCACATACATTTGGTCTATTTGACCAAGTTCTACTATGCCTTTGCTGTCAATAATTTCTCCTGGTAAGGTATTAATTTCTAAAATTGTGCCATCACTAGGAGCTTTAACATAAGCTAAGTTTAAATTAGCTTTGGCTTTTTGAACTCCTGCTTTTGCCTCTAATAATTCTGCTTTAGCTAATTCTAAATCTTCTGTCCGAATTTCTGAAACCGCTTCTAATTGTGCTTGTCCTTCTGTGATTTGTCGGTCAACTGTAGTAACTGTTCGTTGTAGATCTGCTTTAGCTTGGATAATTTTTTGTGTTTGACTGGTAACTATACGATTGAGATTAGCTTCTGATTCCTTAAGACTTTCCTGGGCTGTTTTAGCTTGTAAACAGACACCATCCTGCTTAGAAACCGATACTGCTCCATCGGCTAACAAACTTTGATATCGTTGACATTCAGCTTGAGCGTTAACTAACTCTGCTCTTATTCTCTCAATGGTGGCATTTTCGACGGAGGTTTCTCCTTGTAGTTGCGCTTCCAAACTAGCGATGATCGCTTTTTGGCTCGGTATTTGTCCAGCTTTCTCCGCTTTGGCTTTCTCTAATCTGGCATTTTGGGCGGTGATCTCTCCAGTTTTTGCTCCTGCTTTTACCTGATTAAGCTTGGCACGGGCGATCGCAACTTGTGATTCTGCTTGTTTTAATTCTCCTTGTAGACGATCTCGACTATCTAGAATGGCAATTGTTTGTTGAGCTTTAACTAACTCGCCTCTTTTAAACAGAAGTTGTTCGACTCGTGCATCAGCGATCGCACTAGAAACTTTAATTACTTCACCTTTTGGTTCTATATAACCAGTAGCAGCGACAAAATTAGGGATGGTTGGCTTTTCAACGGTATTGGCAGCCGAAGTTTGCGCTGGTTTAGATGTAATCAAAAAATTAGTTACTATTCCACCAGCGACTACAATAGCCATTATTAAGACTATTGATAATCTTTGGTTTTTACTCAGCACAAATTTCATGAGATATTTCGTTCGTTCAAAAGCTGATTTTAAAATAGCCTTGTTTATCTTGGACGGCAACTCATTTTCATTGTTTCTTGTGTTTGTCTCAATTTTTTGGCAGTATTTGTCATCAAGATCGCAAGTATTGGATATAAACTTAAAAGATGTATTTTCTACTAATTGTTTTTTGGTCGAACTAGCTCCATTTTGGCTTACTGAGGCAGTTGATTGCGAAACAGCAACTCCAGCTAATTCTTTTTCAAACAATCTTGATTCTATCTGCGAGTGACCTTGATATACAGACCAAATGCTCTGTTCCAAATCTTCTGCTAGAGTACTTTTAGGGAGATAACCCTTCGCCCCTGCCTCTAAAGCTTTTGTGACATATGTTTGATTTTCATGGCTACTAAGAACCAGAACCTTAGTCTTAGGAAACTGTTGACAAATTTTATGGGTGGCAGTTATTCCACTCATTCCTGGCATTTCAATATCAATTAACACAACATCAGGTTTAAGGATGCCTACTTGTTTTATGGCGCTGTTACCATCTTCAGCAGTACCTACAACTTTCAGTTTCGGATTAGACTCAAGTAATGCCTGAAGTCCTTGTCGCATTATATTTTGATCGTCTACTAGCAAAATACGAATCATAAGAAAATTTATTGATGTTCGATTGAATATATTGAATATATTGTGAATATGTATTGTCGTATGTCCGTCTTGATCTTTGACAGTGAAAATGCTGGAAACAGCTATTTTTTAGCTAATTTTCAATTTAGACTTTTGCTCCTAAATTAATAATCTTGGAGAGCGATACATAAAATCAGACAAAATAGTAAATGCTAGAAAAACTATGGCTCCTGTTATAGTAACTGAGATTGTCAGAGGTATAAATAAAACAGAACTTACGAGATTAATCAATATTAGAAAAACCAAAGTCCTAACAATTATTTCTTTATTTAAATAACTACAGATTATTGCCCCTAACGGTGCGCCAATAACTACTACTGGAACAGTGGCTAACCAATAATCAATAACTGGAGTAACGAAATCACCAATGAGTAACTTATGAACTAAAAATTCTACCAACGAATTAAATGTCATCAAAACAATTAAGGTAGCAGAACTAATTTTTTCACAAATATTGAATAACAGAATCATGGCAGCAAAAATTAAAATCTCCATACCACTGCCAACTAAGCCACTAATTATCCCCACCACAAAACCAATAATTAAAAAAAGAATTTTTTGCCAAATGTTTTGATTAATAATGTTGTAACTACAATTGTTATGATTTTTATTCGAAAACAAAAAAACCAGAGTAAAACTACTAATCATCATCGAAAAGAAATCTTGATAATATTTGCTGGTATTATAGGGCTTAAATAAACAGCACTAATAATACCAGGGATTCCTCCTATAGTCATCCAAAAAACTAATTGCCATTCTAGTTTTATTTTCATATTGTTTAATTATTTATGAGCTATTTTTTTAAAGTATAGGATTGTCTAATCAAAGAAATTATTTTAGACAATCCTATTTTCAACGTGATCAATAGTCCACAATTTAAACTATTAATTATTCAGTCCAAGGTTGTATTTTAGATTGATATCGATAGCTCTCAAATTCTGTTCTCATCTTTTCAATAGTGCTATTGTTAGACACCTTACGAGTCTTGAATAGAAAAATTTGTTCGGCGATCGCATTAGTAATAGATCTCTTCAAAATGCGTCCCACTCTAATAAAAGTTAAAGGAGATAAAAGCCCTAAGATACCAAAGCCTTTATATCTTAATTTGAGGTAATAAGCAGCTACATAAAAATAGGTCAGCTTCAACATTGCAAATATATTGAAACGCCCAGGTTCAAATCTTGTGTTATACAAACCATTATCAAAACTGAGAGATTTTTGAGGACCAAAGTCAAAAATAAGTTGATCTGCTCGCGTATAATCCATCAACCCAATATTAGCATCACGTTTTACTAATGTTTCAAATTGCTGATAGAAATCATCAAAAAGATTATATTTTTCATTGAAGAATAAATAATCTGCGGATTTAGTAAAAACTTCAATGAACTGAAGATTTAAAAACCATTTGCCAAGATACATGGGAATAATAACGCCAAACCAAAACATATTTTCCATGTAAATGCGCCAACTCATGATACTGGCATGACCAAGCTGAGTTTCGTGTTTTTGATAGATACGTGAATATCTCGATTGATATTGAACCAAAAATTTGTTGTACAGACGTTGTTTTTGTTTGGCATCTGCTTCCCCTGCTAACTTAGCTTTAATTGCAGCTGTAAAACTTTCAATACCAACGCAAGTTAAAACCAACCCAGGAGAGTAAAATGGGTCAAACATAGCAGCAGCATCACCCAAGACATACCAATTATCCTCAGAAATAATTTTTTGCTCATATGAGCTAATCTCGGTAGATAATTAAAGTCAACTAAGTCTCCTCCCTCAATAAGCTCTGCTAGAAGAGAATGATTAGCTTTTAAAAAGGACTTTACTTTTTCAACGGTGTTAATGTCTTTGGATGGAATAACGTTTTTGTGGTGGGTAATACCAATCGATAATTCTCTTTCTTCTGTGTTGATAGGAAGCATCCAAAGCCAGTGTCCCTTGCCAAACCAATGATGAGTAGTATAGTAGCGACTAGCTCCTCTAAGAGAGGGGTCATATCCTTGATCAAAAATTTTCGGGTCAATATTTTTGACTCTCAACCAAGCAGCACCAGTATTGAGTCCACCAAGCTTATCGGTATCAAAATCAAAAATTAAATTGTCTGTTTTTTTGCCAATCAGGAAGCGACGACCTGCGCCATCAATCAAATTTTTAGCTTGCAAGGCAATTTTTGAATCACCTAGTTTGATATGAACTGTATGTAGTTCATCCTCAGCAGTCAAGTCTAAATCTACAACTCGACCATTGTAGAAAGTAGCTCCCATCTCTTGATTCATTTTGAGAATGTCACGCTCGAATTTGGCTCGATTGAGGTGAAAACTTTCGATAGTAGGTGAACCATTAACCCAAATATGATGGTAATCATCAATGGTTTGAGTATCGCTAGAATCTTTTGGCCAATGAAAAGTTAAACCATACTTGGGAGAATGATTTTCAATTAAATATTCTGAAAGACCAAGCTCTTTAATGAGAAACATTGCGGTAATTTCGACTAAAGATTCCCCTACTTTGAGATCTTTACCGTCCCTTTCTGGAGAACGCGGATCGATAATAGCAACCTTAATCCCAGGTATATTAAGCATTAGGTGTCTAGCTTGACAGTTACCTGCAAAACCTGCACCCATAATAACGACATCGTATACTTCTAATTCAGTTAATTCAGTAGCAACTTTTGCTTCAGTGATAGTCATTTTGTTTCCTTTTGTTGTCTGTTTGTTATGTGTCGTAGATAAAATAGATAATGCAGTTTGGCACAATCAAATTCTTGCCTGGTTTTTGACCTAAACTTTTACTTATGACCGCCAAGGTTGGAGAGCAGCTTGGTATTTGTACTGCTTGAAATCATTTCGGGTTTTCTTAACAGCACTATTGCTGGCAAGTCTACGAGTTTTGTAAAGATAGATGCGTTCGCCAATAGCATTATAAAAAGACAACCATAATATTTGGATAATCCGCCAAATACTACTGGGAGCGAGAACGCCCAAAATTCCAAAGGCTGTAAATCTTAGTTTGAGGTAAAAAAGTGCCATAAAGAAATAAGTTCCCTTAATTCCTGCAAAAACATTGCACCGTAATGGCTCATATTTGGCATTGGCTAAAAAGTTATCGAACAGTTTACTAGCACTATGACCCCACAATAATTGGTCTTGACGGTCATAATCCATCAAGCCAATATTTTTTCCTTGCTCAATAACACGGTCTAACTGATTGTAAAAATCATTTAAGAGACCATTTTTGTTGAAGAAGATAAAATCAGCTCTGGCGATAAAAGGTTTGAGAAACCGAAAATCAAGAAACCATTTACCTGCATACATGGGAACAATAATGCCAAACCAGAACATATTTTCCATGTAAATACGCCAACTCATGACACTGGCATTGCCTAAATGTCGATCATGTCTCTGATAAAGAGTTGTATATCTTCTTTGATATTGAGTTAAAAACTCGTTGTACATTCGTTGTTTCTCTTCCGCATCCGCTTCATTAGCTAACTTGGCACGAATTGTTTCAGTAACCGTTTCAATTGCCATACAGGTTAATGCCAAACCAGGAGAATAAAGTGGGTCAAACATATAACCAGCATCTCCGAGAATATACCAGTTATCTGGAGAGATTAGTTCTTTGCTGATGTGAGCTAGTCTTGGTAAGTAATGGACATCTACTATTTCTCCACTTTCGATTAGTTCATACAACACATGATGATTAGCTTTTAAAAAAGCTTTTAACTTATCCAGGGTGTTGATATCCTGACTGGGTATAACATTTTTATGATGAACCATGCCAATAGATATTTCTTTATTTTCAATGTCCATAGGAAACATCCACAGCCAATGACCATGACCAAACCAATGATTAGTGGTATATAAACGACTAGCACCTCTAGTTTGAAAATCGTGTCCATCATCGAAAATTTTTAGTTCGGCATTTTTGACTCGCAACCATACTGAACCAGTATCGATACCGCATAAAGCTTCAGGATCAAAGGTTAAATTATCAGTTTTTTTGCCGAGTAAAAACCGTCGTCCTGCTCCGTCTATCAAGTGTTTTGCCTTTAACTCAATTTTGGAGTCATTAACTTTAACTGAAACAGTGTGTAATTCGTCATTTGGTGCTAATTCAATATCTGTAGCGCGACCGTTGAAGAATGTCGCCCCCATTTCTTGATTCATTTTCAATAAATCGCGTTCTAACTTAGGGCGATTGAGCTGAAAACTATCAATAGAAGGAGTACGATTGACCCAAATATTGTAGTAATCTTCGGTAGTTGCGGTTTGAGCCAAATTTTTAGGCCAATGAAAACTGAGTCCGTATTTGGGAACGTGATTTTCTAATAAATAGTCTTGAAGTCCTAGTTCTCTGGCAAGAAACATCGCTGTGATTTCTACCGTAGATTCCCCAACTTTTTGATCTTTAACTGATCTTTCAATGGGTCTAGGGTCAATAATGGCAATTTTGAGCTGGGGCATTTTGAGCAAGAGATGCCTTGCTTGACAATTACCTGCAAAACCTGCGCCCATAATAACGACATCGAAAACTTGCTCTTCAGTAGCTAACACTAATATTGCTCCTTAACTGATTTAGGGTTGAGAAGGGAGAAGGTCGTCAACCGTTTCCCTCCTTCTGCGATAACAATTTGCGGTTTTTTCGGCTCTTTAATCCTTATTCCCTGGTGAAACCGTAATTGTTCGTTTGAAGTCATCAATTTCCAGGGGTTAAACTTGAGAAGTAACAGCAACTTTGACAAAATGAGAACGTACATTTTCACGCATTGTTTCAAATACTGGTTGCTTCACGTTCAGTGATTCGTTGGGATCGATATTCAGGTCTTCAATAGTCTTGACTACGATTTCTGCTACTTGTGAAGCGGTCATTCTACAAAGAACAGAACAAGCAACATTAGTGTGGTAAACAATATTACCAGCCGTATAACGACATTTGGCAGCCATAGCCGAACCCAAAGCTACATAAGAAACATAATCGCCTGCTAATTCTTTCAACTTGACAAGAGTATCTCGCTCTACTCCCCCAGCAAAGGTACTAGCAAGACCAACCCCGCTCCAAAGGTCTGCTTGACGAGATTCGGGAAATTTGGCGATCGCCTCAAAGATAATTTCTGGCTCACCACTAAGAGCAAACCACATTCTTCTGCCTAAGCCACGGTCAAAAGCTCGAAGTGCATAACCTTTAACTTGTGCGGGAACTATTTGTTGCTCTACAGAATCTTCCCATTTATAAATACCAGTGAAAAAACCAAAACCGTCAGGAATCCACCATCTTTGCAGAGGTTCAATTTGAGGCAATTTTTGTTCTAGGTCTTTTTTCAAAGCTGCGGTGGCACAACCAACACCTACATAAATAAGCTCTGGATATTTAGCTCCTTGACCTTGTAGAAAAGTGGCAACTAAATTTTTCTGGCGAGCATAGTCACTAACAGCCAAACCCATACCAGCACCTTCGTAACCAAATCCCCGACAGTTATCATTTAAACCTTCTAATTGACCAACCAGAAGCTCAGATAGAGATACCTCCAAAGCTGTGTTGAAGCCAGTGATAAAAGCAATTACAGGGGATCTAAGTTGCTGTCTAGTAGCAGTCTCAACGCTGGGAACATTTTTCCAAGTATTTTCGATATTGATTAAAGGTAAACCAAAAACGAAACGACGTATTTTTCCCCAGTTAATTTTGATCATTTATTTTCTCCTTAAATTTAATTGATGTTGATTGATTTACTAAATGTTTTTAAGTAGAGCTGTTCTAACTTTTGATGGCATGGATGCAGAAATTGACTTGCCATTGTCATCTGGGACAAACCAGATAGCATCCTGTTTACCCACGGCTAGTTTTTCTTTTACACCATTAGGACAAGAGCGAAAATACTCAAAAACTAAACTGACAGAACTTTCATATAAAGCTTGCAGATACATTTTGACTTCAATGCAATCAAAGGGAAATGCTTCCCGTAAAAAGTCAACTTTACTGTGCAGACAACGAAATTCTCCTTGTTTTAAATCCCGTCGATAATATTCAGGAATTATTTCTTGGAAAAAGCCATCTCGTAGCCTTCCTTGAAAGATGTAGTAGTTCTGAAAATTAATATTGCCGATGGCATCAGTTTCTTCTAGACAAGTAGAAAAACTTTGTTCTCTAAGCAACAAACCAGCACTAGGGCCAAAGGGAATTTCATAAAGCTTTTCGCCTTTAGAAATATCTTCAAAAGACTCTGGGAAAGATTCTGGTGTGTAGTTAGAAATTTGACCGATAAACTCCTGCATAAATTCTGGTAGTGGCAAAGGCTGAGGGGGTGCATTTTTGGTTAATTTGACCCAAGTCATTTGCAATTTACCAACAGCAACTCGCTCCTGATTTCCGTTGGGCAATACTTTCAACCAGTCATAATTAAAATCAACTGTGGAATTGCTGCTAACAGAAGCATTGCTGACTCCAATTCTAGATTCGATCACATCATCTAGTCCTGCCTCACCTACTACCTCTACTTCAGCGAAGTTAGTCACCATACCCCATTCTCCTGTGGCCAAATGCTCTCCTAAAGTCTCGCGAATTGGTAGTAAAGCTAAATCTCGCACCTGTTCTATCCAAGCAAAAAAGTTGGAAAAATAGACAGTTTGACTTAAATTAGCCACGTTTTTATAGGATACAGGCCAACGTACATAGAAAAAGCAACTGCTGGTTTTTTCCTCTGTACCGAAACAATAGATATTTGCTGGGTATTCTAGATAATTATCGGCTGGGTTGGAAATTATTTGTTGTGCTTTGGAGTCGGGAATTACTAAGGCAACAATCCTGGGTTTTCCTCTCGTTAATTGAAGAGGAAAAGTTAACACACATAATTCTTTTCCTGAAGCAGAACCACGAAAAACAATACTGTCTTGATCTTGTCGGTCTAATATTAACTTGAAATTAGTCAATTCAGTCGCTTTGCGAACTGCCTCAATTGCTGCCCAAATTCTAGTACCTGCAAAATCTAAAGTATCAGAACATTGAGTTGTTAATTGTTCTAATAAAGATTTTCGAGAATTACCCAGCAAAGCAAGCCAATCATCGCGATCGCGACTATCTACACAAGCAATATCGCAACCTTGAGAGCCAATTCCGGCGGCACAAAGACAAAGGCGATCATCATGGGCAAGGGAAATTTCTACTGTTTTACTGGTGTTATTTAATCCTGTAATTACGGGTTTACCTGATTTAAGCCATTGAATTTGCGCTTCAGGCTCGTTAGTCAGATTTAGATTTTTGACTGCTCCAGATTGTTTGGTTACATCTTTAGAGGAATCAGATTTGATTTGAGTTGTTGTTGCTAATGTTTGAACCATATATCAAAACTCCTGAAATTTTCAATTTTTCTGACGATGCGATCGCTAAACTTGGCTGAGAAATTCACCATAGACTGGTCATTCTAGGTTGCGCATCAGCTTATCTACTGTTTGGGAAAATAATGGCATCTCTAATTTATGCCTTTCCTCAACTGAAAGATGATGTAAACCTGGAAGATGAGCCATTGTTACTTGAGGAGGAACTATTCCTAAAGTCTCAGCACGTTGATTTAACTCCTGATACAAAAGTTGCTGATCGCGAAGTTCAGGATTTACTAGCTCTTCGGCAGTAGGATTATCTGCACAATGTTCCATAATTTTGAGTTGATATCCTGTCAGTTTTTCGATTACTTGACCACGATGATTAATTGCCATCACCGTAGTGGTATATTGATCATTTTCTTTTTTATCATTGAGGGCGATGCCGACATAGTTTTTGGTTGTCTCTGGAGTAAGATGAATTTCAATGCTTTGAATACCGAGGGGTAAACATAAATCCTTAGCCACCATTGGCTGCACAGAATGCAATAGAGAATCTCGATAGTAAGGGTCTCCTAATAAAAATGGTCCAGAAGCGCGATCTTCAAAATTGTTGCTCAAAAAGTCTTTTTGCTCTGTGAGGAAAACCATTTTTTGAGAGTCTAGACTATAAATTTCTTGAATTCGTTGGAATTTAACTCCTTGGAAGAGTAACCATCCATAAAGATCTTCTTGGGGTTTTATATCTAAAGCAATTAAAGGTTGAGGAATTTCATAATTTGTTGGTTCAATTGCCGTTTCTAAGATAAAATCAGCAGCAAAATGGGCTTTAGTAAATCCAGTGCTTTCAGTTCTAATTTCTACGTAAACTTTTAAAGGTGCTGATTCAGTAATTCGCTCGGCAACTTCTGCCTGAATTTCAATATCTGTACCATTTTCTGAATGTACTACAATAGGTCGTACCAAACGGATATTTTCTAAACGCAGAGAACTAAAACTATCTATTCCTAGAGTATAAGCAACGGTTTGAGCCATCGCTTCTAAACCAAACACAGTGGGAAATAGATAAGAGCCTTTGTAAATATGGTCTTGAACGTAAGAATCTTTAGCTAAAGTAAGATGGGTTCTGGCAATAGTTTCTACCCCAGGCTCGTTCATCAAAATTTGCTCTAAGAATCTTAAATTCTTAGCTGGAGGGACTTGAGGCGGTAGCCAAGTATCAAAATTGTGCTGGAGAGATATTCGACCATCGATTCTGGCTGCAATAACAACTTGAGCATTACCAGGATCTTGTTCCATTAGTTGAACGAAGCGATCTATACCTTCGGCGCGAGATATTGCCCCAATTCCCATTTTGGCAAGACCACTAACTGCACCCATTTTAGCTCCCATGCCTACTTCTGACCAAACACTATAGGCAATGGAAATAATTGCTGTGTCAGGATGTTGCTGTTTATAGTCTCGTAAAATTAAATCTAAAGCTTCATTGGAAAAGCTATACCAAGTATTGCCAGGTAGACCAACTATTGCACCTATGGAAGAGAATCCAGCAAAAAGTTTGAGAGATGTCGCTTGAAAAATTTGAGCCAGATTAATTGCACCCATGATTTTGGGTTTAACTTCGGCGATCGCATCTTCAATGGTGGAATTATTGACTGGTTTAGCTCGGTTAATAGCTGCTCCATGAATTACGCCAGTAACTGTTCCCATTTCTGCTTGAATAACTTCAACTAAGCTAGTCAAAGCATCTTGGTCAGCAACATTACACTGATAATAATTACAAGTTAAATCTTCTGCTTGAAAACGGTTTAAGGTTTGAGTAATTTCTGCGCTACTTTTACCAGTGGGGTTTGCTTGGGGATGAGCAGAACTACCTACTAAGGCAAGACTTACTCCTGTTTGTTTTGCCCAAGCTAAGGTACATTCTGCTGTAATCCCTTTCGCTCCTCCTGTAACTAAAATGACATCTGCTTTAGACCAGGAAATATTACGGTTTTGATAGCTAGTTCGATCTTGAAGACAAGGACGAGGAATGCGCCGAGTCAGCTCATCATCAAAGCCTACAGCTAAGTAAGCATCAGGACGAGCTATTTCTGCTATTACTGATTCAAACAATAAATTTGATTGATTCTGAGAGGGTAGATCAATTACTCGAACTTGAAGATCGGGTCTTTCTAAGTGAAGACTGGCAGCAAAACCAACGGTGCAATTAGTATCAATAGTGCCGAGCTGTTTTTCTTTGCCAAAATAACCATCTCCAAATTGAAGATAACTAATACTAGTCAGATCGCGATCGCTCCCCGCTATTTTGGATAGATCTCGTTTTACAGGGAATGTTGCCACTGTGCGCAGTTGACCCATCGCGTTTTCTAGGCGATCTATAGCAGTAAGATCTGGTTCACTCTGAGAGGGGAGAATGGCAATTATATGGGTATAGTTATCAGCAGGTAATTCTGCAAGTTGTCTAAAATCAACAATCTTTACTTGTGCGGCTTTGTATTTAAGTTTCTTGCTTAAAGATTTAGCCCAGGCTTTATTTTGAGGATTTGCTACAATCAATACCTCTTTATTTGTCCAATCATTAACTGACAATTTAGCTTTGGAAGGGTTACTCGATTCGACCAAACTGTCAACTGGTTCTGCAATATATTCGACAACGAAATTACGCACCCAGGGATTGGGGATCTTTTGAGATGTAGTATTAAGAGTTTGACTAACGGAAGTAGAAGAGGGGAAAGTTTTAGTTTCTCGAAGCTGTTGTAGAGCGTTTATTACTTCGCTCAAAGTTGCGTTAGCAAATAAGGAAGGATCGATTTGCCCTTCTAAGTCAATTTTTTTAGCTGTTTGAGCAACAACTTCGGCTGATTTAATCGAGTCTAGGTTGAGATCGTCTAATAATTTAGCATCTAAGGTAATACTTTCGAGAGGATATCCAGTTTGCTCAATAATTAAATCGAGCAAAATCTTTTCTACAGACTTCGTAACAGAAGAGAAAACTTCAGGGCCTTGGATTTGTTGTAGAGCGTTTATTACTTCGCTCAAAGTTGCATTGGCAAATAAGGAAGGATCGATTTGTCCTTCTAAGCTAATTTGTTTGGCTGCTTGAGCAACAACTTCGGCTGATTTAATCGAGTCTAGGTTGAGATCGTCTAATAATTTAGCATCTAAGGTAATACTTTCGAGAGGATATCCAGTTTGCTCAATAATTAAATCGAGCAAAATCTTTTCTATAGATCTCGTAGAAGAGAGCTTTTCTGAATGGTTGCGATCTTCTGCTGCAACATTTTGCTCTATGACGCTAACTTGAACCGATTCTTGATTAGAAGTATCAAGAGCAAGTTGGATTTGATGAGAATCAAGCTTTCGTGCATGATTAACTATAGCTGGTTGATGATCTAGCTTGGGAGTGAGAGGATAATTTTTAAAGTCAGCTTTAATAACTTTAGCTAAGAATTCTCCTCGTTGAGAAAAGTAATTTGAGAGCAAATTAACTAGCTCTTGATTATTATTTGGAGATTTATTCATGGCTTTCTAGATTGCTCATCGAAATTGAGGGTAAAGTTGGTAAAGTTTCTAAGTCTACTTGGATAATATCTGCTAGAAAAGTTCCCCGTTTGTCAAAGTATTCTGTTAAAGCAGCCACAAAATCTGGTTCTGATTCGGGTGCGTGTTTTGGGGAGATTCGAGTTACTAATTCTGCTTTATTGACTTCAAAAGGTTTTTCACATTGATTTTCGATAAAGTTCTGGTCAGATGGTGTCACAAAAGGACGAATTAGGCGATTTTCATAGAGCGCGTCCCAATTAATCGAGCCACTACGGACATAAAAATTGGCTAAAACAGTGTTCAAATCGCGATCGCATCCTGCTTGTGATTCGATCGGGAAACAGGTAAGATTTTTGGGGTCTATGGTTGCGTTGACTAATCCTGAAAGAACTCTTCCTGAACCAACTTCAATTAGTAAGTCACATTCATTAGATACTGATTCTACTAAGGAAATAAAATCGACCGCCGAAACTACTTGTTTGGCAAAATGTTCTTTTAAGTTAATGCCGGCTTTTATTGGTTGACCATCCATACTAGAGAATAGAGGAATGGAGGGGGTTTTTAGGGTTTCTGGTAATTGGGCTTGTTCTTTTAAAAAGGTGGCTGCTGCTGACATTTTTGTAGAATGAAAAGCATTAGAAACTTGTAGTTGACGGGTTTGAATGTTTTGCTGTTGAGCTTTAACTATTACCTGTTGAACACTGCTTAAATCGCCAGAAACAACAGTCTGTTCAGGACTATTAATGTTGGCAATCACTAGATAACCAGGGACTTTCTTAAGTAATTCTTGGGCTTGATGGTAATCACAAGCTAGACTCACCATTCCTCCAGGAGTCTCATCTTGACTAAGCATCGCCTTACCTCTGATGGCAGCTAAACACAGTAATGTGCGATCGTCAAAAGCAGATGCAGACTGAAAGGCAGTCAGCTCTCCTAAACTATGACCAGCAACCACATTTGGCTTAATTCCCAATCGGTCTAAATAACGTTGCCACAATAAAGAACAGAAGCAAATAATGGGAGAAGCAATTTCAGCACTAGTCATTTGCTGCTTCCAGTCGTTTAGTTGTTCTGGGTTTTCGGCTTTTTCCAGTATGTGAGTAAGATGATTGCTAATACTAGAAAATCCCATTTCCGTTAGCCAATGATCAGCTTGTTGTAGAAATTCTCTAGCCCAGTCATATCTTTCTATTAAAACGCGAGTGGCATTAAGTCTTTGAGAACCTTGACCAGGAAACAAAAAGCCCACTCGACAGTTAGTTGCGTTATTACTTACCCAAATGTCTTGATTTAAGGCCGTAAAAACTTCTCCCCCAGCTGGCGGTGTATCTTGGAGAATTTGTTGCAGCTTAGTTAACTTATCAACTAAGTTTTGCGGTGTATCGGCGACTACAGCTGCGCGGATTCCCTCCGAAAATTTGATTTCGCTGGTTAATTGAACTGCCAGATCAGCCATTTCCGCTAAACTAATATCTACAACTATCGATTGCCAATGTTCAATTTTGTCGATTAAATTCTCTAGCGAATCTCCGCTAAAGATAAATAATTCAGTCTCTTGATGAGAAACTAATAACGCTCTGGTATCTATAGAGGGATGAAGATTTTCTGCTGGAGGATCTCCTGATTCTAGAGTGACATGAGAATTAATTCCGCCGAATCCCATTGCCGAAACTCCTGCACGCAGAACATCAGTTACAGGGCGTATTTCGCCAGATAATACAGGATAAAGACTTTTAGCTGTCGTTTCAAAAACAGCATTCAATTCTTGACAGCCAGCAGTCGGCGGAATTACTCTTTGATTAACTGCTATTAACGCTTTGATGAAACCACCAATACCAGCAGCAGCTTTAGTATGACCAACTAAAGACTTAAATGAGGTCACTCCGACAGAGCGAGGTGGGACTTCGCCTTCAATAGAGATCGCCCTACTAATACCTTCTAGTTCAATGCGATCGCCTACAGGAGTGCCTGTACCATGACCTTCAACAAAGTCTAATTGGTGAATATTGTAACTAGCTTTCTCATAAGCACGACCTAAAGCTTTAGATTGCCCCACACTAGAAGGTGCAGTAATGCCTCCTTTCCCATCGGAGGAAATACCCCAGCCTTGAATAATGCCATAGACATAATCACCAGCTTGGCGAGCATCTTCTAATCTTTTAAGAGTAACAAAACCACATCCTTCACCAGGAATAAAACCGTTCGCACGACGGTCATATACTTTCATTGCCGATGGACTTAAGGCACCAACTTTAGCAAATCCAATCAACTCAAAAGTATCTAGACTAATATCTACTCCTCCAGCTAATGCCATGTCAAGATCGCCATTAGCCAGCTTTGTGCAAGCGGTATTAATCGCAATCAAAGAAGAAGAACAAGCTCCATCCACAACATAGCCACCACCATCAAAATCGAAAAAGTTACAAATCCTACCCGCAATAGTGTTAGATAAATTTCCAGCAAGAGTATCTTCATTAATTGAAGCAAATACCGACTTATAATACTTTTCCATCGTCGTTATTAATTCTTCTGTGGTAGAAGTCGCTAAATTATTAGTTTTAGCAGCAGCCCTCAAAGCTTTTCTTACATAAGGCCATCTTAATCTGATCGATTGAGCGCGGACTTGCTCTCCTGTTAGAGTATTACCAAGAATCACCCCCGTACGTTTAGTGGGAACATTGTGACGATTATAATTAGCATTTTCTAGAGCTTTAATAGCTACTTCTAAAGATAACCAATGAACAATATCTGTAGTTTCATACGCTTTTTTGGGAACTCGTCTTTTGATCCAATCAAATTCAAATCCATCTATAAAAGCAGCTTGACTACCATAGGTTTTATCTGGGGCTTTTGGGTCTGGATCGTAATATTCAGACATTGGTAATCTAATATCAGGAAATCTTCTAAATTGTCGTCTTCGAGATAAAATGTTTTCCCACAGTTTTTTACTCGTATTGGCACCAGGATAATAACAATCTGTTCCCACTACAGCAATTGGGTGATTGGGTAATTGTCGTTCAATATTCTTGATCATTTTTGATTTATTGCTACTTAAAAATTAAAAATCTTCCTAGTGATAACTTACTTTAGATAACCACATAAAATGAAACCTAAGATGTAGCCAATTGGCATAGTAAGGCTATGAGGAACACCAACAGTACGAAATACACATCCACCAACAAATCCAGTCGTAAAAGCAAACAAAAGTTTAATACTAATAATCAACATATGTTCTTTTTTAAGGTATTTCATTGAACATTATGGTGAAATTTACAATCATTAGCTTCAATGCCAATTAACATATCTTTTAAAATACCTAGATAGTCCCAAAATGTAATATAAACTGAGCCGTCAGGCATCGAAAGGTTATCAGGTGCTGGTCTGGTATTAGATTGTGGAAAAGAGTGATGTAATGTATGTTCTAAGGGATCATCATGAGTAAAAATTAAAACAATTTTTTCGATAATTCCTGTTGATTTTAAATTGCGTGTTCTAATATTTCTTTGAGGCAATTTATCTTCGACAATTAAATTACCGTGTTCGATCAGCATACTGTGGTGAATTATTAATGATCCTCCCCAATAAGTTGATAAGTAGGGGATTAATATATCAGATGTTTTTATTCCAAAAATTAAATGAGAACAAAAACTGATTCCCACAATAAAGGATATTCTACATAGCAGAAATACTAGAAACTTTTGATAGCTATACTGCTTTTTAAATCTTGGCTCTTTAGATAATCGAATACCGGCGATCGTCATTACAAATATTGCTCCCAAAAAAATTTCAAAAAAATTGTAGATGATTCGTAAATATCTTTTCTTGATCTTACTCAAAGGATAAAACTGCATATCCTGATATGAATTAACATCAGTATGATGACTACGATGAGTTAAATCATAAACTTGAGGATCAGAGATTAACATGAAGCAAAATATTGGAAACAAAATTTTGTTAGGAACACTAGGTAAGTATTTATGCCAAGATTCATGAATTAAAAGTCCAAATAAAGGAAAAAGATAAAGCCCTGGAAAAACTATATAAAACAAACAAAGTATTTTTTGATTTGCATAAACCCAAGGCAAAGATACAAGATACAGTAACCAGGTCACTATTAATCCATATATTTTTAATTGCTCAATATGTTTTGCTTTTAATAAGGATTTGAACATATATTATTCTGCCTCTAAGTCTTTAGATGTCTTAAAATAAAATTCGTTAATTGAATTTATTGACTATGGTATTAACATTAAAGACTTGACAATATAATTTCAATGGAAAATGTTTCGAGAAAATAGGATATTTGGTTCTACCAAACTTATAATGTAAAACT
Organism: Pleurocapsaceae cyanobacterium CSU_1_1; assembly: GCA_012034765.1. GTDB lineage: Bacteria > Cyanobacteriota > Cyanobacteriia > Cyanobacteriales > Xenococcaceae > Waterburya. The sequence goes on from JAAUOU010000034.1 coordinate 34,774, forward strand.
AACTATAAAAAGCCAAGTTTAAAAACATCGCAGACTAAAGTTGTCAAAATTTCTGAAGCTATAGCCTCGTCTTTTGCGCTCCAGAAAAATTCAACGACGGGAGTCACAAAGATATCCCTCACAGCAATCAAGGTTTGAGTGCCATGAGGGATGTGACCATTTGCAGGGTGCCTATTCCTATGTAGAAAATCCTTGCACGGAAATGGCACTTGATTATGGAATACTTAAACTACTGATCAATTTGAATCTCTAATACGCTATGTAGCGCAAATGGAGGAATTGGATGTTGATCTGGGTATTAGGGGTAAGAAAGTATTCTGCGATCGATGGAAACTAGAACTGCATTTCGACTGATTCAAGCCATCGAACTGAAAGCTGGATGGGCTTGAATACTAATATGTATGGCTAAAGCTTTGGCTGGTTGAGAGCATATATTTGCTCTGAGTCTCTATTTTTTAGGCGGTTGTCTTGCTCTAATTTGTAAAGAAACTTAAACAGTGGAGATGCCACAAACGTTGTGGCAACTGCCATTAATACCAATATGGTAAACAACGCTGGAGAAATAATATTATTCTCTAAACCAATATTGACCAATATTAATTCCATTAATCCCCGAGCGTTCATTAGCCCACCAATCATTGATGCTTCTATTAAACTTCCTCCACTAATGCGACTAGCAAAAAAACAAGCGCCTCCTTTACAGAGAAAGGCAACTATAATCGTTACAATAGTAATCCCAATCAAAGATGGATTATTAATTAATCCAATTTGCGTATTCAAACCTGAGTAGACAAAGAAAACTGGCAGAAAAAGCGTAACATTCAAACGCTCAACCACGGAACTCACTTCATCCACAAAATTTCCTCGCGGCATGACAACACCAGCGATAAATGCACCAAAAATTGAATAAATGCCAACAGCATCAGTGAACCAGGCACATAAAACTAAAACAAACAGTAACAAGGAAAGTGTGTCCATCCCCATTCTTTGATCTTTTTTAGACACACGCTTGAAAAGCCGAAATGCTGGGCGACCAAGGAAAATCATAATGCCCGCATACAAAATTCCCCCACCAATAGTTATTATGGCAATTGAGAGAGAGTTTTTGGCACTAGCTACTACAATAGCAAGCATAATCCATGCTATCGCATCATCAAATGCAGCAGCACTAAGAGTTAAAGTACCTATTTTTGTACCAGCAAAGCCACTTTCATAGATAATTCGTGCTAGCATCGGGAATGCAGTAATCAACATAGCAGCGCTCATAAATAATGCTGCTTGCCATGTTGCAATGTTAGCTGTAAAAAGCCTACTATCGTCCGCTACAAATAACCCTAATAATCCACCAAGTATGAAAGGAGATAAGACTCCTAATAAAGATAGAACAGATGCTTCCTTTAAATGCCTATTCAGAATATTAAAATTGAATTGCAAACCAATAAGGAACATATAAAGCACAAGTCCAATTTGGCTAAGAGCATACAAAATGGTCATTGAAGGATGAGGAATAGGAGTTGCAGCACCATCAATGTTGAGTGTTACAGAAATTGGAAATAAAAAAGTTTGTACATTAGGTGCAATAAAACCTAAAAAAGATGGTCCTAAAAGGACTCCAGCTATCATTTCACTAACAACTTGTGTTTGACCTAAATATTTGAACAGTATGCCTGCAAGCCTTCCAATAGCTAGAATAACTGCAAGCTGTAAAAATAGTTGAACAGCAAGTTCATGGTTGGTGGGAAAACCTGGAACAGTGGTTATAAAAAAAAGTGACATGTTAGACTTAGATATCTCCAGAAATTTAACTACATAAACAGAATTAGTCACTGTGTAACTAATTAAAAATTTCTGATGTAACGCTCATCACTTATGAAAACTTAAAGCTTTAGAAGGCGTTTGTATAGCAACAGAGAAATTTTGACCGCTAGGGAAAAACATGACTACTAAAAGCCTTTTTAATTAAATGTTTATCCCTTGACCTTGAAAGATTTATTGAGTCTCTATTGAGAAAAAATTATCAGCTTGCGTTAATGCCCCACTTTTGCTCGTTACTGGGGCAGTTTTTTCTGAAACTATTAGTCAATAGTCACCATACAAAGTGAGAGATTTAATATACAATAATCGTCAGTGGGACAGTTACTATCAGAAAATCTCTTAGCGACCATTTTTTCTCTTCTGCTATGTAAAAGCCTATTACAAACAAGCATTTAAGTCGTTAGGAAATTCTTGGTCGAATTCCTTGATGAAGCTGTCTAAATCAATTTCTGTCTCTTCTAACAACTCTAAGGTTTCAAGGTATTTAATTTCTTGGGTGACAGTAATCATGACTATATTTTCCTGGGTATTATTTTGAGATGTTACGTAGATTTTAAAGAACTTAATATCTGCTGAAGTTCTTTATTTGAGATATAGCCTGCGTTAGGGTGGCTGAAGCATAATAGTGCAGTTTCGTAACAGGCAACAGCTATACGGCTAAGCTTTTCGGAAGTAAGACCTGCTAACATTTCAATAGTTTCTTCTACATGCTCCGCATCAGCACCGATATTACTGTGTACGCGCAGACATCGAGTAGCACTAGTCCCCGATGGTAACAATGCTTCTATCTTTTGGATATACTTCCTGTCAATACCGAGAGCCAGACGTTCCATTGTATAAACATAGCCTACACAATCAATTGGGTCTAAATCCTGAACGCTTCGAGTCAAGTAATTAATTAAAGCTATAGCAGCTGGAGGAACAAGCGTTTTAACTACCTCTTCGGCATCGTATTTCAGCGATTGAATATCTTGTAAGGCTAGCAGGTCATGACCTTTTTCCTCGCAAGCCTTTTGCGATGCCCACTGAGCTAGATTTTTGCATCCTACTTTTGTAAAACCTTGAGAAGCTTTTTCCATAAGTTGCGGAATGGAATGAGTCTGATGATAGAGTCCAGCTAACCTCCAAACCCATCGCTCGCTAGTCAAGGCAGGCGGTCTAACACTCGATGAAATAGAAAACTTAGCCGCCGCGATCGCCCCGTCTAAAAGTTGGCGAATTGCTATTGTACTACCAAAATACTTCATTGGTTGAGTAAAGCAATCACGGCTTTCATGAAAACTTGGTTGATACAACCAAGTTCGAGCGTTATTTGTCACTACCACTTTGCCTGGTGCAATATGTACCCATTCAGCATCAGCTAAATTCAATAAATACTTAAGCGAAATGCTTTTAGATAATTCTGGAGAAAAACTTTGAGATTTCTTAAGCAGTTCTTCTGTTCTCCAATTACTTTTGGTATCATTCGATTTAGAGTTCATACATTTAATTGTCAAAATTCTACACAATAACTTGGAAAAAAGGTAAGTGTTTTCTTAATTCATTTGGGATTATGAATATTTTGCTGGCAGGCAAAATATTATTTAATTAGGAAAACTATTTACCTCTATCCATTCCTCAACGAGATTATATAAAACAAGGCTCATCGCAATTTTGTTCTGTGTACAGAGTACTTTAAATTGAATTCTCAGAAAATGAGGAATATATGCTTTAATAACCTCACATCTATTGCTAGACAAGTCGGTGGTAAAACAAGAAATAGGTGCGTTAGCTTGTATCCAATTTCTAATTGATTCTTCAATTACTTTGCTCATATTCAACTCTTTCTCTATACAGAGAATTTTAAACTGAAGTTTGACCTTTATTGGTACATTTGTCTTAATAGCAACACGTTGTTCATTATTTTTATCAGTCACATAAGTACTTAGGTAATAAAGTGAATTAGGGATTTGTTACTTAACATCTTAGAGACTTCAGAAATTTAGACCAGTGAAGATAATGAAGTTAAGAAAAAATTTAGATTGTGTCGCCAATAATAAAAGCGATCGCTCTTCTCAAAGAACAACATCTCGGAGAGCGAAAAAGGCGTACAGCCGACATACGGATACTGTTGGCGAAAGTAATTAAGAAGAGTTTCAAACGTAATATCGTAATATCAAGGCGCGTTATTAGTGCATAAATTCTAAATAGTCAGAAAAATCTCAACCAAGTAATACATGGAAAATTGGATATCATAAAAGAAGTTAAGAAGGAATAGGGAGAAAAACAAATGTCTCTAAATGGCCTTTGTATAGCAACGGAGAAATTTTGGTCGCTAAGGAAATTTAGTCTGACCAAAATTGGCTAAAGCAATCAGCAGAAAGCGTTGTGTAGCGGACAGTGTCCTAAAGGATACCGCTCCGCATATGTTGAATATTCTTGTGGCCAAGATATTGTTGAATCATTCGTACATCGCGTCCGTCATTCACTAATTTATAGCCACAAGCGTGTCGGAACATATGAGGATGAATGGGAAAAGAGATTGAAGAACATTCAGCTACACGAGTCAAAAGCTTACGAAAACCAGCAGCCGTCATGGGACTGCCTCGTTCTGTGACAAATAGATAGGATGAAGGCGGAGATTCTCGTTTGAGCTTTCGTAATGCTCGCAATTCTGGTCCTCTTAAAGGATGAACGCTGGGGATACCCCGTTTCAGTCGTCGAACATGAAATAAACCCGTATTAAAATCTAAAAGACATCACTGAAAGAAACCAAACAGCTAATTCGTCCTGAGAATGACGCTTATGTCGATTATTTTGGGAAATCTTACAATCGCGTTCGACGTTTCTCCAGTAAATTTCTGAATATACTTCAGTTTCAGGCTAGAGGGAACGATTCAGGGTTACTAACAGCACTGAATTTAGTCCATGAAATTCATCTTGGGCAAAGACGCAAACTGCCTACTGATGCTCCCACCGATTTTATTCCAGAGCCTTGGCTACCCTACGTCAAAGAGGAGCAGGAAATAAATCGACGCTACTATGAACTGGCAGCTTTATGGTTATTGCGACAACAACTACGCTCAGGAGATATTTATATCCCTCAGAGCCGTCGTTTCAGCGAACTAGAAACCTATTTCATTCCCCCAAAGGAATGGCCATCATGTCGAGATGAGGTGGTCAATTTAACTGGCACGCCTATTGATGCCAAGGTTCGCCTAGCTGAACGTGAGAGCGAACTCATTACTTTGATGGGAGAGGTTGAAGAACTTCTAAATCAATCAGACAGTGATTTGAGAGAAGAACGAGGGAAGTTGGTTCTCAGCCCGATTAAGGCAGATGAAAAAACCCTAGAGTTAAAGCATTTGGCTCAAGATATTACTGCTCGGCTGCCCAGAATTGAAATTACTGACCTCTTGGTGGAGGTAGATAGCTGGACAAATTTTAGTAACGCATTTGAACATCTTAATCTGGATCAAAATAAAGACCATAATTCAATGTTAAGTCTTTATAGTTGTCTATTGGCCGAAGCTTGTAATTTGGATTTTCACTACTATGGCCATCTCAACAGGTTTATCCTACAGAAGTTTATGCTGGTTCAATAATTGGTATATCCGAGACGAGACTTTGCGTTCAGCTAACAACATTTTGATCGATCATCATTATGATTTACCTCTTTCTCATTACAAAGGCCAAGTTAAGGAAATTTTAACTTCCTAATCTTCACTTGCTGGTTATGGAGCTAATTTATAAAATAAATCTTAAGAAACCTAAAATCATTGTCGTCAGAGATTACAATCTTTGGTTTTCTTCATGAGTTCACTAAAGAGGATTAATAACTGAAAAAGCTCATTCAAGAGGAACTACATGTATTTAGAAAGTTTTCATAGTACAAATTTGTCTTCGCCTACAATTCCACTTAAAAGTGCTAATTTACAAAATCACACAATATCTAATAATTTTTTAGAGTCTAGATTACAGAAGCTTTCAACTGAATTAAAAGATGTCAAAGTTCAACTAGACTACGAAGCAGTAAAGCGTAAGCAAGCAGAACAAGCTCTAGAACAACAGCAAAGTCTCTGTAGAATTCTAGCACGTTCTATTTTTACAGTGTCTTGCAAATGGACTACCTTACCTAAAAATGAAATTTTGCCAGAAAAGCAATCCATTTTTCCTATCAACTCTCAACTAAATCCAGTTTTTCAATTTATTGAGGATAATTATCACCAACCAATCAACCTCTCTGATGTAGCTCAGGCAGTGGGTTATTCTCGTGCTTACTTAACCAATCTGACGAAACGTCTCACTGAACGTACTGTACATACCTGGATTGTAGAACGTCGAATGACAGAAGCTCGCTCTCTGCTTCTAAAAACCAACGAGTCTGTAAATCAAATTGCTGCTAGAGTAGGCTATCCAGATCCAGGTCACTTTAGTCGTCAGTTTCGTCAACTTCATGAAACACCTCCAAAAGTATGGAGAGATAAGCATCGCTGACGGGGAGACAACCTTTACAATTCAGATATGACAAAGGATTCAGGGAGTTTAGTAACTAGAGAAGAATACCAGTGTAATTGACCTGACGGGGTGACAACCCCGCTAAACGATACTCTGTATGTGCTTCATAGCTTTAAGACCTTTGAGATAAAATGGCAATTTATTGAGAGCTCTTTTCATTAATTTTTCGACCCACTCCCAGCATAT
>JAAUOU010000149.1 GCA_012034765.1 Pleurocapsaceae cyanobacterium CSU_1_1
TATACAATTCACAATAAGTATCTACACATTGAACTGTTGGTCGAGGCAAACGAGGCTTAACCATAGTCTTAGTCTTGATTTCAAGCTTTCTTCCTCATTCTACCTCCCCTACTTTGACAGAAGAGAGATAGGTTGGAACTGATGTGAAGTTACCAAGCAGGGTTTATGACTACTACGAACGATCCTTTCTAAATTTACCCCCAAGTGTTTAGAAGCAAACTCGGCAGTTTCACCTCGCTTACCTAGTACAATCAGATCGCAACTAGCCTCGAATTCTTCCAAGCAATCTACTAAAAACCCCGTTTTATGAAAGAGATTAATCTTGTTTATTCCTTCTGCTTTTAGGGTTTGGGCTGCTGATTGTAAAACTAATTTAGCTTGTTGGTGATTGATTTTAGCTTTTTCATGTTCTAATTCCACCAAGCGATTAAGCAAATTTTCTGAAGCATCAATGCCAATACTACCACTTAAATTTTCTGTAGGAATTGCCTGTTGACTGCGAATATCAGTCACACAGAGGACATCTACCTCTGCCTTTAGTCGAGTGGCAAACCAGGCACCATAGCGGTAGATATTTGCCGCAAAAGCCGAGCCATCAGTACAAAGTAAAATTTTTTTCATGGTTAAAAGTTGTGATTTTTCATGACTGCGGATTCCTTATTAATTGCCAATTGATCGAAGAGAGTTGCACTGGCTTCATTTAAACCAACCACTTTTACTTCTGTACCATTACGGCGAAATTTGCTGACTGCTTTATCAACTACTTCCACCGCCCCTTGATCCCAAAGGTGAGCCTGGGTTAAATCGATGGTGACACGCTCGACTAGTTCCCTAAAATCAAAGGATTGGAGAAACTCCTCTTTTGATAAAAAGAAAATTTGACCAGCTACTTTATAAATACGATGAGTACCATCATCATTCAAAACCTTGTCCACAAACACGAGCAAAGCAATCTTACGGGAAAAGAATACCGTACTCATGACGATTCCTGTCGCTACTCCCAAGGCAAAATTGCGAGTAAAAATAGTAACAAACATAGTCGTTAACATCACTATTGTTTCAGTGGGAGGAATTCGGGGCATATTTTTAAAAGATGACCAGCGGAATGTGCCAATAGAAACCATAATCATCACCGCAACCAGGGCAGCCATCGGCATTTGTTGCACCCAGTCTTTTAAGACCAAAATGGCAAACAACAGAAAAACCCCTGCCGAAAGAGTAGAAAGTCTACCTCGACCACCTGATTGCACATTAATCACCGATTGTCCGATCATGCCACAACCTGCCATACCGCCAAAAAAAGCTGTCACAATGTTGGCAATACCTTGTCCTTTGGCTTCTTGATTTTTATCACTAGGAGTATCTGTGAGATCGTCTACCAAAGCAGCTGTAAGGAAGGAAGCTAATAAACCCACAATTGCCAGAGTCAGAGAATAGGGCAAAATAATCTGTAAGGTTTCCAGATTTAATGGCACTTGGGGTAGAGCAAACAAAGGTAGAGTCGAGGGCAACTCTCCCATATCTCCCACGGTAGGAACATCTAACTTAAGGGCGATCGCTGCTATAGTCATTACTGCTAACGCCACTAGAGGAGAGGGAACAGCTTTAGTAAAGCGAGGCAAAATGTAAATAATTGCCAAAGAAAGCAGCGTTAGGATATAAACGGTTACAGGCACATTTGTTAGTTGGGGCAACTGAGCCAAGAAAATTAGCACCGCTAAAGCATTGATATAACCAATCATTACCGCCCTAGGTACATATTTCATCTGGCGACCTAGTTTTAGTACCCCAAAGATTACCTGTAAGATTCCTGTTAATAAAGTAGCGGCTAAAAGATACTCTAGACCGTGATCCCTGACCAAATCGATCATTAGTAGCGCCATCGCCCCCGTGGCAGCAGAAATCGATCCCGGTCTTCCCCCCAAAAACGCTGTCATCACAGCAATAATAAATGAGGCATAAAGTCCCACTTTCGGGTCTACTCCCGCAATGATTGAAAAAGCGATCGCTTCGGGAATCAACGCTAGTCCTACCACTGCACCGGCCAGAAGGTCTTGTTTGGTGTTAAAAAACCACTGCCTTTTAAGAGTGTTTAAATTCAATATTTTCTCCTTGAAGTTAATTTTTAAGCAATCGCTCTGTTTATTTCTAGATTTTTTGTCTTTCTTGAACTATCGCTAAACCTTCTTTGAGGGCTGTTAGGCGATCGCCTAACCAATGAGCTTCGGGAATCAAACCAGCAATTCCTAGTTTTTCTAAACGACGTTTTATTTTACCCGTAGCACCCACCACAATTACCTCCCGTCCCACATCCAGGGCTTCTTTGATGGCATTTTCAATAGCTAAAGACGAAGTTACTGCCATTACAGGCACTTCTGCTAAGTCAACCAATAAGACACTATAATTGTCAATAGCACTATGTTCTCTGGCGATCGCTTTAGCTACCCCGAAAATCATCGGGCCATTAAGATGGAATAAACTATTTTCACCCTGTATAGAGCGTATTCTCCAATCAACTAATATTTTCGATCTTTTAAGGAAAAAAATTAAACAACGACTTGTTTGAGCAAACCTGAGCGAGAAGCAATATAAAATTTATACTACAGTAGTATTTTTGTATTTTAGCTGAATAATTTCAGTCTTCTGTAGATTGGTTGACTCAATAGCACTTTGAAATATTTTTACTTTTTTACAATCTTAATCAGAATCCCTCTAGTCAATCTGAAATGTTTTTAGACTAGGGGGGACAATCCCAAACGCTATTGGTTTTTTGAATTTTGACTAACCGTAACATCATATATTTGGCGTTGGTGAATGCGTAATGTTTTAAACAGAAGCAGGTATAGTTTTGAATCTTAAATATACTCCAAGAAGGACAAGGGAACAATAATAACAATAATCATTTATTCAGGCAAAAATATTATACCTTTATCTTTCTTCGGTTTTACCGATGGGAGGTTCAAGGCTATATAACTTTAAGAGTTGAGAACTGAGAGCTAGATAATATTTCTCTCAGTCTCATGCCTTCAGTCGCAGCTTAAGCAATAGTTACTTCATTGTCTAAATAAATATCTTGAATGGCGTGAAATAGCTTAACTCCTTCAGACATTGGACGCTGGAAAGTTTTTCTGCCCGAAATTAGACCACAACCGCCAGCGCGTTTATTAATTACCGCAGTACGTACCACATCAACAAAGTCACTATCGCCCGAAGAACCCCCAGAATTAATCAAACCACTACGCCCTGCATAGCAGTTGAGTACCTGATAGCGGGTTAGATCGATAGGATGATCGCTGCTTAAATCACTGTAAACTCTAGAATCAGTGCGACCATATTTTTCTCCTGTAGCTTTGGCAACTGCCTGGTAACCACCATTACATTCAGGCAACTTTTGTTTAATAATATCTGCCTCAATGGTTACCCCTAAATGGTTTGCTTGTCCTGTTAGATCTGCTGCTAAATGATAGTCTCGATCTTGTTTAAAGGCATCATTGCGCAAATAACACCAGAGAATTGTTGCCATGCCTAATTCGTGTGCTTGAGCAAAAGCTTTGCTTACCTCTTGAATCTGTCTTGATGACTCTGGTGAACCAAAATAGATAGTTGCACCAACGGCTACAGCACCTAAATTCCAGGCTTGCTGTACTGAAGCAAACATAATTTGATCTGATGGATTAGGATAAGTTAGTAGCTCATTATGGTTGAGTTTAACGATAAAAGGAAGACGATGAGCATATTTACGAGACATCATTCCCAAAACTCCCAAGGTTGTAGCGACGGCATTACAACCACTCTCTAAGGCTAATCTAATAATATTTTCTGGATCAAAATAGAGTGGGTTGGGCGCAAACGAAGCTGCGGCAGAATGTTCGATGCCTTGGTCTACAGGCAGGATAGATAGATAGCCAGTATTTGCTAGTCTTCCTGTAGAGTATAGCTGTTGTAAAGAGCGAAGTACTCTTGGATTGCGATCGCTATTAATAAAAATACGTTCAATGAAGTCTTTTCCTGGCAAATGCAAAGTATCTTTGGGTACTTTGGCTTGATAAGTGAGTAAATCTTCTGCTTCTTTCCCTAATAGTGACGAAAGATTTTGCGAGGCTAATTCAGTAGCAACCATAATTTTTTAAAGTGTAATTTTCTTGCCTGCTTTTATTGTGACTAAATTTTCGCAAACGATCAGGAAATTAATTTTGCACGTGGTCTATTTATTTATTTCAATCAGCCCAAGTAGATAAAGTTTTGTTAATAAAATGAGTAAGTCTATCGATGGTCAGAGACAGAGTAAACAAGATAATTTATACAATTAATTTATAATCTCAGAAAAATATTAAAACTGACACAATTCTTTTAAAATCTAAGTTTTTCATGGTTGCAATATTTGATTGGTGTAACAAAAATTAAAAAATCTAGAGGTGACAAAATGAATAATTGTATTTGCTGCCACGATCATCTCCTCAGACACATAAATCATCATCGAGTTTATTGGTTTTGTCCTACTTGCTATCAAGAAATGCCTAGTATAGATGCATCGATACTTAATAGTCATCTGAGACGTTCAGATGTAAAACTCCAGAAAAAGTCTTTGATTTCTAATATTAAATAAGCTGAGCTTGGGATCGGTTTCAAACTTTGATAACAACGCAGCCAAACGCAAATTATTGACTGCCAAGCATTTACCCCTAGTCCTGCTAACTTTAAACAACCATATCAAACATATCAAAAAAAATGTTAATCATGATCGAAACACCTCCTACTCGACCTAACCCCACTCCTCAACCAGTACCAACCCCAGAACCTCAACCTGTACCAACTCCTACTCCCCAACCAGTACCAACACCAGAACCTTCTGCGGAGCGGTATACCATATGCGAAGCGAATCCTTTAGGGCAATCTATTTCCTAAGTTTAGTGATTCAATATATTGCTAATATTGCTAATTTTAAATTGTTGGCGCTCAATATCAATAAATGTAACAAAAACCCCAGAAAAATAGAATTAAATCAAAAATAGACCGCAATAAAGCTGCCATTTATCATCAGGTGGAGTAGAATTGAGTCGCCAAATAAAATATTTCTTTGAATACAGCCACTTTCTCATTAGCTTTTGAGGATGAAACTGACAGTTTACTAAATTCAGAGAAACTGAAGTTAGCAAAGTATAACCTACTAATATGAGTTGTACAGTAAAAACTTCAATTAAAAAATCTAGTTTGTAAATAAGTAACTAAGCAGTCATTTTAAAGAAATATTTAACCAGCCAGTTAAAGTCGTAAATTAATGGAAATTAGCAATATGTTGAACACCTTAAAAGAGTTTTTTGGCATTGACAACGAGTACGAAAATGACGAACAAGAGTACGTTGAGTATTATCCCGATCAAGACATGGACAATCAAACTTTTGTAAATTCTGACACAGCTAATAATCAGCCTGAATTAACAAAAGTACCTTCTAACAACCACAAAAACAACCGCAAACAAGAGATGAAGATTAACAATGTAATCGGTATGCCAGGATTAACCAACGGTAATTCAGAAGTAGTAGTTATCGAACCTCATTCTTTTGAAGAAATGCCTCAAGTCATTTTGGCATTGCGCGATCGCAAGTCAGTGGTATTAAACCTCAACATTATGAATCCTGAAGAAGCACAAAGAGCCGTGGACTTTATTGCTGGGGGTACTTATGCCATGGACGGACATCAAGAGCGAGTTGGGGAAAGCATCTTCTTGTTCACTCCTAGTTCGGTTAAAGTTAGCAGCTTAAACGGAATTCTCAAAGACGTACACACTCCAGAAGCTCATGTGCGTCGCACAACTCCTGCGCCTGAAGCTTGGGGACAACAGCCCCATGTTGTGGCTCAGTAAATTCAATTGAGATAGTATGATTAGATTATGGAATCTAATAGTATCTGCCTCAGTATCATTGGTGGCGGGGTAATGGCAGAGGCTATATTATCCCGTCTTTTAGTGGAACAGGTTTTTGTGGCTAATACCATATTAGTCAGTGAACCTAGCCTGGAAAGAAGAGATTTTTTAGCTCAGAAATATCAAGTCCAAGTAACGGATCAAAATCAAGCTGCTGTATCGGCAGCACAAGTTTTATTATTGGCAATTAAGCCTCAGATCTTAGATCTGGTAGTTGCCGAGCTTACGCCTAATCCTAACAGTACGGTGATTTCCATTCTGGCGGGTGTAACTATCAATAAACTAGAGCAAACTTTTGCCCAACAGCCAGTAATTCGTGTCATGCCCAATACTCCCGCTACAGTAGGTGCAGGAATGACAGCGATCGCCACTGGAACATATGCTCAAACAGAACATGCTGAACTAGCTAAATCAATCTTTGCTGCCGTTGGTGAAGTAGTAGAAGTAAGTGAATCCTCAATGGATGCAGTAACAGGATTATCGGGATCGGGTCCAGCTTTTGTAGCCTTAGCAATTGAAGCCTTAGCCGATGGTGGTGTTGCTTCGGGGTTACCAAGAGCGATCGCTTTACAGTTAGCCACTCAGACAGTATTGGGTACAGCTACTCTGGTTAAGGAGACAGGAATACATCCAGGAGTACTCAAAGATCGGGTAACAAGTCCAGGCGGAACTACGATCGCAGGAGTTGCTAAACTAGAAAGTGCGGGGTTTCGCTCGGCATTGATTGAGGCGGTGAAGACAGCTACTGCCAGATCTCAAGAATTAGGACAGTAGTTAATAAAAATCAACATAATTGGACTGGATAAGAGCGATATGAATCCTGATGATAAAAAGTTTGCTTTCTTAGTTCTAGGAATTCCGTTACTCGGTTTAGTTTACTGCGGTTTAGGCATAGCAGCTATGAGTTCTATCAGTATTGTTAGATTGCATCCCATAACATCTGGAGCAATTTTTATTTTGCTACCCTTTGGTCTTGCTGCCTATATCTGGACTACTGCTTCGGCTAAAGCCTATAAAAAGTAGTTGGGTAGTCAATACTTTTCGGTTAACAATTGCGCTCTGTAAACCTGGGTTTAAGTAATGAGTCCTAAAGGATAAGCTACGCAAATAATGAGTAATGAGTATTTATTACCTACTACCTACTACCTACTACCTACTACCTATACTCAACCAATCAATAACAAAGCTTAAACGAGTGGTCTACTCATGTGAAAAGCGCAGTAAATTTAAGCTTCAATGACTACTCTGCCAACTGGACGAGCAACACAGGTATAAATAAAACCATCCTCACAAGCAACATCATCGTCGTAGCTTACCTCCCCGTCGATTTTTTTCACCTTACAAGCACCACAAACACCCATACGACAACCAAAAGGTAAAGCGGCACCTTCAGCTTCTGCTGCATCAAGAATACATTGCTCTCCATCACAAGTTACTTCTTGACCTGATTTTGAGAGGACAACTAGAGGACTAGGAGAAGTAGAGGGATAAGCCCTTGCTGTAACTATCCTGGTGGCAGGAACTGCTAAACTGGGTTCAACAATTGTGGCAGGAACAGGAACAAGAGGTTTTTGTACAATTAATGTCTGATCTGCTGTGGCAACGGTTGGTGTCGGTTTTTGCTTTTTCTTTGCTCTCCCAAAACTTTCCTCATAGTAGTTTTCCCCTGGAAAATTGATTTTTTGTAAGAGTTTTTTGGTTGCTTCCATAAATGGATTTGGGCCACAAACATATACGGTTCGATCTTGATAATCAGGAGCGATCGCCAGTAAGATCTGCTCGTTAATTCTGCCTCGATAGCCATACCAAGGTTGACCAGCAACAGAACGAGTTACGCTAATTGCTAGCTTAAAATTGGGATAGCGAGAACTCATCATTTCTAATTCTTGACGAAAAATAAGATCTTGGGGACTACGGGCGCTATAAAAAAACACAATATCTACATTAGACACGGTGTCGCAGATCCAGCGAGACATTGACATCATCGGCGTAATCCCGCTACCTGCTGAGATCAAGAATAGTTTGGCTGAAGGATTAGCAAAATTTGTAAATTTGCCCATAGGAGCATTGACTTCAATCTGACTACCTACCTTCAGGTTGTCGTGTAGCCAGTTGCTAATTAAGCCTGGGGGGGCGCTCGGCTCATCTTCAGGAACAGGAACTCGCTTAACGGTAATCTCAATAGTATGAGGTCGAGAAGGAGTAGAGGAAACAGAATAAGAACGTTTAACGATCTTGCCGTCAATATCTAAATTGAGAGTCAAAAACTGTCCTGGCTGATAGTCAAACTTAACAGGAGGTTCGCAGACAAAAGTAAAAGTCTTAACATCAAAGGTTTCATCAATAATCTGGACACATTT
>JAAUOU010000150.1 GCA_012034765.1 Pleurocapsaceae cyanobacterium CSU_1_1
AGGTGCTTTGATTCCCAGACAAGGTTTGAGAAAACCCGAAGCAGTGTGGATAATCTCTGGAGGTATTTTGCCGTCTTTAATGATTTTTTGCTCTCCGTAAACATCATTAAGAAACAAATTTAAAGCCTGAATGCGCTGCTTTAAACCCCGTTCTAACTTTGACCATTCATCACCATCAATGATACGGGGAATAATATCAAAAGGAAAAATCTTTTCCACCCCTTGATTATCGTTATAGACGTTGAATGTTACTCCCAGTTTAAATAGCGCTATTTCTGCTGTTTGACGCTGTTGTTCTAACTGCTGCATCCCCAGCTCAATCATATGCCTAATTAAATCAGCACAGTGCGATCGCGGCTTACCTAATTCTAAAAACAGCTCGTCATAAAAGTTTTCTGGGTCGTAAGCTTCAAATGCCATGTATAATACTCGGTCAGCTCCAATACTTATGATTTTTGGTCATAATTTTCAAGCCTATAGATATTTAGTCTGGCGTTATGTTCGTTGTGAACTTTATAACCTAAATATTTTTTAGCATAAGTCTCAGCCTTTTATTTACTCACAAGTTTTCGTCAAACTCACCTTGATTAAGCTTAAATTCCATAATCGACAGACTGTTACTAGTTTTCACAATTTTTTCTAGTTCAAAGCCACTTTTGGCAAACAATTCTTGAAACTGCTGCTTTGTACGCCAGCCACCGCCAGGAGTAGCGACATTGATCTGTACGGCAAAGATTCCTGGCATAATGCCATCAGCTTCAGTTTTGGGTTCATCAAGATCGGGTACAAATGACTGTAGTAGGATCAATCTGCCATCCTGGGGAAGTGCAGCTTTACAGTTAGCTAAAATTTTCAGCGCATCTTCATCACTCCAGGCGGAGATAAAGTGCTTCATGACGATCGCATTAGCACCTTTGGGTATTTCTTTAAATACATCCCCTGTTTTAATGGCGATCGTATTTGGATTGACACCAATGCTAGTAATATATTCTCTGGCAGTATCAGCTACATCAGGTAAATCAAACAAAACACCTTTACAACCATAGCGTTTAACAATGTTGGCAATCAAACCCCCCTGTCCACCACCAACATCCATTACCGTTTCATACTGACCAAAATCATAAGCATCCAGCAACCCATCTACCTGAGAGTTGGTGAGAAAACTCATTGCTTTAATAAAAGTGTCTTTACTCCACTCATTGTCATAGCAATACTGATAAACTCCTTTCTGGTTAGCCAGTTCAAAAGGCACAACTCCCTTCTCTAATGCCTCTGGCAACACCTTCCAAGCATCCCACTGTGCAGGTTCAATCAGGTGCATCAATAAATGTCCCACGGATGGTTCTTTGTTGGTTACTAGTAAAGTAGATGTTTCCGTGGGGGCAAATACTCTGCCTGGCTTTTCTACCAATACTTCCACATGAGCTAAAGCCCTTAGAATAAAGTATAGTCGTTCGATGTCAGTGTTAGTTGCTTGGGCTAAATCTTCTATCGTTTGTGATCCGCGATCGTCTAATAAATCAAAAATACCTAACCGTGCTGCGGTATATGTACACTGGCTTTTTACGAAAGTTAGCATTAAGTCAAATGCTCTTTTCTTTGCTTCTGTATTAGGATTCGTACTAGTTGATACCATTTTGATTACTAATTACTGATTACTGGTTACTGTTCATTGTTCACTGCTCACTGTTCATTGTTCATTGTTCATTGTTCATTGTTCATTGTTCTAATCTCCGCCGATTTCGACTAGTTTGCCAATATTAAAGTCAATTTTGACCCAGCCTTGAAGACGACGTAAATTATCTAGCAGCAGTAAGGGAATTTGCCAGTTGTGCAGCATGAGAAAAGGTAAGGGATCGTTTGGGGTAAGGATCGCGTCTGTCCCTTTACTAATCTTTTGCCACCAAGCATTTAATTCTTTTAGCGAGCGAATGTTTAATAATCTCCAGAGTTCGTGATATGTCCAGTAAGTTGGTTTACTGTCGGGTAAAGGAGCGATCGCAATTTCTCCTGGTTCACCATCGGTTAAATAAGCATTTGCCACCCCTGGATGGTCATGAAACATGGTGATGGCAGAATGCAGACGAGGATTGCATTCAATGGGATATACTGTACCGTCATCAGTCTGAATCATATCAAAACAGACTTGTCCTGTTAGATTCATTTTTTGAATAAAGGTTTCTACCCATTGATAGATTGCAGGATTGTCTACCTGTTCGTAGTTCACCTGAAAAGGAGAGGATTGAGAACAGCAGTGTAGTCTGATTTTGCCCTTACGTGCGGTAGCGTGGAAGCAATATTCTTGTCCTCGAATAAATTCTTGCATTACCCAAGGTTTAGATTCACTGATGGGCAAACTCTCTAGATATTCTGCCATTTCAGGAAAAGGTAAGCGAGTTAAATCTAAGCGCAGTACTGAGTCATAAGGAATGCTCTTGACTATATATTTACTACTATCACTGGCAAAATCAAAGTCTAAGATCTGTTGCGGATCGGTAATGCGAAACACTTTGGGTGCAGATAAACCAAACTCCCTGGCTTTTGAACAAAAAGCGTATTTATCATCGAGAATTGCTGTCTGTTCTGGATCTAAATGAATTGATTCGCAATAGGGTTCTAAAGCTTTTTTGGCTAGAGAGTCATAGTAACTGGCAATGGGGCTAGATACGGGAACAAAAAGATCGATATTTTTCTCTTTAGCTATATCTACTAAAGCCTGACAATAAGCCTCTGGTTCTTTTTCAGGTACGGGTACAGTGAAAAAGCCTTGAACAGCGCGGGAAAAACGATGTCCTGATAGCCAATATTTATGGGTTTCCACCAGATATACATCATGACCATCAAGATAAAAAGATCTAGCAAGCTGTAACGCCTTAGTCATTTTTGCCCCAGTAATTAAAATGCGTTTTTTTTTGGCTGGGAGTATTAGCGATCGCTTTTTTGTCCCCCCTCAAAACTCCACTAACTAAAGATACTAGAATCATTCCTAAGTTAAAAGGAAGTAATAGTGTTAACAGACCCAGAGTTGCCAGATTTTTAAAGATCGCCGAACTGCGTCCTGAACCAAACAATATTTGCGCCATATTTTAAGCCTTAATCCTCAATTTTTTTACGTTTAATTAGGGTTAAGCCGTCGCGGATCGGAATCATTACCTGTTCGACACGAGGATCGTCGGCAACAAAGCGATTAAAACGAGCGATCGCCTTACCGTTATCAGTGCGCTGTGATTCAGCTAAATAGGGTTGTCCCTGCATCAAGGTATTGTCTACACAGATAAAGCCATCAGCAGCTAATAAATCTGTATCTAGCAACAGGTTCAAGTAATCGATATATCCTCCCTTATCAGCATCAATAAATGCCAAATCAAAAGATCTCCCTGCTTTAACCAATTCCTGCATGGTTTCCATTGCGGGAGCAACTTTTAGCTCAATTTTCTTGCCGTGTTCGGAAACATCAAAGCATTCACGGGCAAATTGGGCAGCATATTCGTCTACTTCACAAGCGATCAAGCAACCATCAGCGGGTAAAGCCTCGGCGATCGCTAAAGCAGAATAGCCCGTAAATACGCCAATTTCTAAGACTTGTCGTGATTTACTAATCGCCACCAGCATTTTTAGCAGTTGTCCTTCAAGATGCCCCGAAAGCATCTCTTGTTCTAGCGCTTTCACGGTTTCGCCGTCGTCAAAACGCTTACTCCAGTCTTCTTTTTGAGTGCGATCGGTTAAATTGGCTAAGGCTGGAGATTCTTTGGTGGTGCAATCTTCCAAATAAGGATCTAAACCCGCAGCTAATTGATATGCATTGTTTAAAGCTGTTTTGAATTCAGCAGAAACTGATTCTGTTTGTGCAGTTGCTAAGATTTGCTCTAGCTGTTGAACCAGAATCCCCCAGGGAGTTACTGGTCTTGCAGTTTTCTTTTGTCCGTCTGGTTGAGAATTGTTTTCAACGTTAACGTTTGACGGATTGGCTGTACTTACCACGATCTATTAATTGCTCCTAATCATAATTTTTTTTTGCACCTGAAAGATTGCTGAAGTTACTTTTTCCTCAACAAAATTAATATTTTGAGATCTTTAAGCTATTTTTTATCACTAATAATAGTAATAGCAGCGTGAATTTAATAGACATTAAAAACTGTAGTATTCATCGGTTAAATTCTTGTGCTTGAGGTTTTGATGAAACAGCACAATAGCTAGGTTACTTAAAGAAAATCAATAACAACAGATTAGGTTAGTTATCTATTGTTATTCTGTTACTAATAGCACACTTCTTTTTGAAAAGCATCTACATATAGTTATACTTGCAGAAAATTCTCCAATTAATCTAATTAATTGTTTTAAATTATAGCTATGAAGTTATTTACTCTTTTATTAAAGCAAGTTTACTCTTAAAAATTGAGCATAATTTGTAAAATAATGTAAAAGTTATCTTAATATTGCTGTTATTACTTAACTTTAGTTATATTTCAGATTGACAAAATACTTTTAGTCTGATTTAGATTCAAAAAAGCCTTTAGTTTTGAGACTTAGTTGCTTAGAAACCCAGTTTAAAACCAGAACCCTCTTTCTCTTGTACTAATCGATCTAGTTCTTGTTGCATCTGTTGAATGACTCGATGATAACATTGCTCGACATATTCGCGATCGCGACTAGCTTCTTGACCATAGCGCTCAAAGATAATTGGTGAACAGACTCTCGTATGCATGGGAATAGGCAGGGGAATATTAGGCAAAGGGCCAACTCCAATAACCCAAGGTAAGCCCAGATAAATCGGAAACACTCCAGGGTCAAAACCTCCCAGCCAGGGCATTCCCCACTTATGCAGTTGCTGCAATTGGGGATAAATGTCTGCCAACACAATTAAGGTGGAATGCGCTCCATGAGAAATAAAAGGAACAATTGGCGCTTCTTCCTGCAAAGCTAATTTGATAAACCCTTTATGACCATGAAAATAAATCTTGTTGCGCAAAGAGTAGGGTCGAAACACATCTTTAGCTCCCCCTGGATAGATTAAAACCGCAGCATCTTTACGTAAAGCAGCCCTGACTAAATCTGGATGGGGTTGAATAGTACCCACTTGTGCCGCTAAACGAGCTAGTCCTGGTAAAGCTTGCCAGACTTTAGGTTCCATTAAGGCATAGGCTAATCGATCTGTACCAAACTGTCGAAACCAGTCATAGGTCATCATCACCGTATCAGGGGCAGCCAATCCGCCATTGTGAGAACCAATCAGCAGCACTTTTCCAGTTTTGGGAATGTGTGACCAGCCATCAGTTTGTACTCGAAAATAATTGTGATATACCCAGCCAACAAAAGGCATGAGTTGCTCAATTATCTGGGGATCGCGATCTTCTAACGACCAGCCCGTTAAAGTATTGACCTTTGCTGCGGATGCTTTGAGATATAATTGCGCAAGAACTTTCGCTGATTCAATTGTCGAGACTAGATCTTGAGGCTGTCGATAATTCATCTTATTTATGATGTCTAGATTTAGCGATTTTGGGGTAAAAGGGCGATCGCGACCAATTCATTAAGATTCGCTATTTTACTCTGATGGTCATGGTGCTGCGTTCTCACTAAAAGGAAACGCTGGCTATTTCACTAGATATAGCAAAGTATTCTCGTGTAAAGTTAATCGCTGCTTGCTCATCAAAACCTTTACAGGTATATATAACAATTGAAAAAAACTTAGCCTTGCTCCAAAAATAGGCTGAGATGCCAGAGTCAATTAATGGCACAAATGCATCGTATCCTGCATTTTCCTCTTTACTCATGCCCGAAGCAGGCGCAAAGATAATGGGCTTGCCATACGTCTTCAGCCCTAAATGCTCAGCAAGATTAAGGAGATATTTCTCTATACTCTCCTTGCCAACATCTATAGTGTAGAAACCTTCGATTAGTAATCGCTGTCGAAAAATGTTTGGCGCAAGATTCTTAATCATAATTCTTACCAATGGTTCGGACAAAATTAAGCAGCAATAGCTCCGTAATCACAAAGGTTTGAGTAATTAGAATGGGATTTAATTAAAGTAGGTTCTAAATCAATGCTATGGTCACAATCTATAACTATTGTAGAGCAGGATACTCACACTTCGCGTCAGCAAGTGTGAGAGGCTTCATCAGCATTGATACATGACGTATAAACTGAATACCTGACACATTTCTGAAATGAAGACAAAAGTTCTCAAACTTGGTGATGATATTAATACCGACGATATTATTCCAGTTCATCGCAGTACTAACCCAGATCCCGAACATCAGAAACATTATGTCTTAGAACATTTAATTGGTGTCGATACCTTATTACAGTATGAAGTCATAGAAGCAGGCGAAAACTTTGGCTGTGGTTCTAGTCGCGAATATGCACCCGTCGCCATTAAAACAGCAGGGATCAAATTAGTGCGCGCTCGTTCTTTTGCCGAGATTTTTTATCGCAATAGTATTAATATTGGTCTGGCTTTAGAAATTATTGGCGAAAGCCAAGATAATCCCGTCGTTCAAGCTATTTTCGCAGCAGGGGGGTTAACAGCTTTCAATCAACAACGATTACAATCTAAGATTTCTGTTCCTCAAAGTATTACTGCATCTCGTTCAATGACCATGGCGGAGAAGATGCTGGCTAGGGCTTCTGGTAATGATTATGTGCAGCCTGGAGAGGTGGTATTTGCTAAGGTCGATTTAGCTATGTCTCATGATGCGATCGCTGCTCCTGTATTTGAGCTTTTTAGAGCTAATTTTGGCGAATATGCCCAAATATGGGATGCAAGTAAGGTTGTTTTAGTTGCCGATCACTTTATTCAGGTTAACGATATTCGAGTCGATTCTCAAGCAACTAAGCTGTATCAAAACATGGTAGATTTTGCTCATCATTATGGCTGTAGACTTTTTGATCTAGTATCTCCTGGAGAAGCATTAGGAATTTGTCATGTTTTGCTGCCAGAACAAGGTTTGGTTCATCCAGGGATGATTATTGCGGGGACTGATTCCCATAGCTGCACCTATGGAGCATTTGGCAGCTTTTCAACTGGAGTAGGGACTACCGACATGGCGAACATCTTGGCTACGGGGATATGTGGCTGCGTGTCCCTGGTACGATTGTGTTTGAGTTGGGGGGAAGGTTACCTCAAGATCTGAGCGCGAAGGATATTATGCTGTTTATCCTGGGAAAAATCGGCTGTCAGGGAGCAATGGGCAAGGTGCTAGAGTTTCGGGGAAGCATTATCCAACAGCTATCAATTGATGAACGGATGACTTTAAGTAATATGGCGGTGGAGTGTGGCGCAATGTGTGGTTTGATTGTTCCTGATGCTGTTACTGCTGAATATCTGCAAAACAAAAATGTAAATATATCTGACTATACCCCTATATTCGGAGATGAAGATGCAGTATATGATTCTGTTTATCAATTCGATCTAAGTAATCTTGAAGCCCAAATAGCCTGTCCTCCTAAACCTGATAACGTAGTCAATCTCAGTGAATTACCAGACATCCCCATTACTCTGGCGTTTATTGGCTCTTGTACAGGAGGAAAACTTACGGACTTAGCGCAGGCTGCTGCTGTATTAAAAGATCGTCAGGTAAATCCTCTGGTGCAGATGTATGTTGTTCCTGCTTCCCAACTAATCCGACAGCAAGCGGAAGTTCTAGGGTATTTGGAAATTTTCGCTCAAGCTGGAGTCCAGATTCTTAAGTCTGGTTGCGGTGCCTGTATCAATTCTGGCAGGGGGGTTTTGGGTAAACAAGAAACGGGAATCTATGCCACTAATCGCAATTTTACAGGACGTACAGGAGATCCAACAGGCAAAAATTATTTAGCTTCCCCTAGAGTGGTGAGTATTTCTGCTGTTAACGGAAAAATCAGCGATCGCCTTTAATTTTTAGAAAGTTACGAGTTAAGATCAGGTTAGTAAATAATTAATTATTGATCTAGATAATTGATCGACGGGTGCAGGAATCATTTCACCTCGGGAATCAATTAACTGCACTACTACTAAATAGGCGATCGCAATTAAAATTGAAATTACTCCTGTAATGATTGCCACAATTTTGCCTTGATTCATAATTATCCTACTGTGCTGATTACTCTTTGATTATGTACTCAGAGTAGATTAAGCGTACATAATCTCCGAAAGCACGGAGAGGGTGGGATTCGAACCCAAGATTTGCCTCTTTTTCACGCTATAGCGTCATCTCAAACACTTACTCACTAACGTTTAGAACTAAAGTGAGTAAAAAGTGAGTAAGGATTACACAAATGAAATTGGTTACGAA
>JAAUOU010000151.1 GCA_012034765.1 Pleurocapsaceae cyanobacterium CSU_1_1
AATTATTTACCGATGCCAAGGAAGTAAAGGAACATGCCCTTTCGATCTGGTTGGCACAAGACGAACTTAACTCTGTCTGTGTGCCAGAAACCGTTCAGATCTTTGATTTCATGGAGGTTAAAAAAATATCGCTGTGTACAGCACCTATCTTCAAGAGCAGGTGGTCAGCTAATGCCTGAAAAGACTTTATGGGATGCCTTGAGGGTTTTGTTCCCAGGTATTACTGTCTCTGGCATTAAAAAACAAAAAGCCTTGGCTTGGATCGATCGCGTGGAGGAGGAACCGAGAGGCATTTATGCGGGTGGTATTGGTTGGGTTGATAGTAACGGCACGGCAGATATTGCGATCGCCATTCGTTCTGTCTACCAGTATGACCAGGAAATCCATCTCAATGCTGGTGCAGGCATCGTTGCCGAATCAGTTTTGCTTAAAGAGTATATCGAGTCGGTCAATAAAATGAATACAATGTTAACTACATTGGTACTGCAAGCTTAAAGTAAGAGTTATCAAAAGCTATAAGCTATAAGCCTTTTAATTGACTACCTGGGTAGCAGCTTTTAACTTATCCCATGAATGTTATCGGTTATGGAATCTCTCTGATAGATGTTAAGCTGGTCGCTGAAATAGCAGAGCAAGAGCGTTGTCTAGAACAACAATGCCTCACGATGACAGAACGGGAACTCGCTCGGTTGCGTATCAAGCGGGTTCAATTTCTTGCTGGTCGTATTGCTGCCAAAAAAGCCGTTATCCAAGCTTTAGATCAAGAGGGTAAATCTATTTCATGGCTGGAGATTGAAATCCAACGACTACCAACGGGCAAACCTTTTGTCGTCCTGGATGGCTCTACCCTCAAAGTTGCTACTCAACTTGGTATTGACCAGTGGCTATTAAGTATTAGCCATACTCCAGCTTATGCTACAGCTAGCGCGATCGCTCTCGGTAAAGTGAAAAGAGCGATCTCTTTCTTGGGTGTAAAAGCTTCAATGATTGAATAGATAACCACCTTATCCTACAATACTTCGTTTTTACGGAACTATCTTATCGATCCTAACTTAACTTTCTACAAAATTTTGCCAAATAAATAACATTAATTTCCTTTTGCTAGACAAGCTCCGCGAAATTACGTAGACTAATCTTTGCTACCTAATTGAGAATTAATTTCTTTTGTATGAGGAGTTTTTGAATGAAGCAACGCCATTATAGTAAATTTTTCTGGTTTAATATATACATCTGGTCAATATTTGGAGTTTTTTTTCTCAGTCAAGAAGCACAAGCGGAATCAAAAAAGTCTGTTTTTAATAAAATTAATAATCAATTAAGTTTACAGCGATCGCTTTCCTCTTCTTCAAAAGCTTCAACCTCAGCACGAGATTTACTCCTAAAGGATACCGCTTCGCGACGCGCAGCTAGTGCTAAAGCATACCGCTCCGCATATCCTTTAGGGCATATAGCGCAACAAAACAGAGTTGCTCGCGTGACAGCGGTAGAGGTTAATCAAACCAACAAAGGTTTAGAAGTAATTTTAAAAACCGCAGCAGGGGGAACAAAATTAGTCCCGTTGATTTTGCCAGAAGGAAATAAATTAGTAATTGATATTTTGGACGCGACTTTAGCCTTCGGGATTAGAAATGGTGTAACTAAAACCAATCCCGTCACTGGAATTAAAACGGTTAAGCTAGCCAAGGTAGATCAAAGCAGTATTCGTTTAACTATTACAGGAGAAAAACAAGCACCAAGGGCAGAGATAGTTCCCAGTCGAGATAACCTGGTATTGAACATCACTCCTGATGGAGCTACAGCAGAACGAGAACCAGACCAAGAGATTGAGATCATCGCCACAGGAGAGGCAGCAGAAGAGGAATATTTCGTGCCTGATGCGGACATCGGAGGCAGAATCGATAGTCCGCTCCGCGATGTTCCCCAGTCGATTCAGGTAATTCCTCAAAAGGTGATTGAAGACCAGCAGGCAACTGGACTGGAAGAGGTGCTGGAAAATTCAGCGTCAGTTACGTTTTTAGGTGATGTAGCTAATCGCGGTTTCCTGGCTGCTATTCGCGGGTTCGACGATGCGCCGATCTTGCGAGATGGAATTCGCTCTTTTAGTACTAATGGACCAGCTTCAGTAGATTTAGAGGTAGCTAACTTAGAGCGAGTCGAAGTTTTAAAAGGTCCAGCAACGGTGGTATCCGGAGCTGCCGAGCCTGGAGGATTAATTAATTTGGTGACCAAAAAACCTCTTGCCGAACCATATTACAATCTGGAATTTCAGCTGGGGAATCGCAATTTTTATAGCCCCAGTATCGATCTATCAGGACCATTGACCGAAGATGGTAGTTTGCTCTATCGTTTTAATGCTCTGTATCGAACTGAAGAAAGTTTTCTAGACTTGGAAGATAGCTTCGATCGCTTCTTTATCGCACCTGTTGTAACCTGGAAGATCGGCGACCGTACTGATCTAACCGTGAGGTTAGAATACATTGATGAAGGCAATCCAGTAAGTCTCGGCTCAGTTGTTTTCAATACCGAAGACAATAGTACTATAGAGCAGTTAGTTAGCAACCCCGACAGTACGATTGAGGAAGATTACCTCAATGTCGGCTACAGCTTTGAGCATCGTTTTAGTAAAGATTGGCAATTGCGGAATGAATTTAGCTTCATTGCTAATAGTTTTGACTATAGCGTATATGCGGTTGGGGGGTTTCTCGATCCATCAACGGGAGATTTGACTCGTAACTTTGGGAGTCAAAACAACGCATATGAAACCCTTTCGTTATACACTAACATTAATGGCAAATTCAATACTGGTCCAGTCAAGCATAATCTCTTATTCGGTGTCGATCTAGCCCGTGATAACGTTTCGTTTCTTCAAACATTAGATCTAACTTCTGAAAGTGTGATTAACATTTTGGATTCAGAACCAGACTACTTTGCCGATCCTGTACCTGATGAAGAGGACATTCCTAAATTTAATGATTCAAATACTACTACAGATCGACTAGGGATATACCTGCGAGACCAAATTGATATTTTAGATAATTTAGTTGTGGCAGCAGGGGTACGTTTTGACACCGTTGATCTAGATGGGGAAGACTTTTTAAACGACTCAGAATTTGATCAAAATGATAACGCGGTAAGCCCAAGCATTGGAATTGTTTACCAACCAATCGAGCCGATTTCTTTATATGCTGGCTATTCTGAATCTTTTACGCAAAATTTTGCCACGGACGCTGATGGGAAACCTT
This sequence comes from Pleurocapsaceae cyanobacterium CSU_1_1, assembly GCA_012034765.1. GTDB lineage: Bacteria > Cyanobacteriota > Cyanobacteriia > Cyanobacteriales > Xenococcaceae > Waterburya. The sequence goes on from JAAUOU010000151.1 coordinate 3,243, forward strand.
TAGAACCAGAGACTGGGGCAGGATTTGACGTGGGGATTAAAGCCGAACTGATCGAGAATCGTTTCCTAGTAAATCTAGGGTACTTTAATATTACCAAGCAAAACGTCGGTGTAGCCGATCCAGACATCCCTTTTGCTTCTATCTCCACGGGAGAACAACAAAGTGAAGGATTCGATTTCGACCTCAGTGGGGAAATTATGCCTGGTTGGAACATTATTGCTTCTTATGCCTATATTGATGCCGAAGTGACAGAAGATACCGACCCAGAACTTGTGGGCAGTAAACTAATTGGCATACCAGAAAACAGTGCCAGCTTATGGACTACCTATCGGATTCAATCGGGAAGCTTAGAGGGGCTAGGCTTTGGTGCGGGATTTAACCTTGCTGGGGAACGAAAAGGAGCTTTGCCTAATAGTTTTACGGCAGATAGCTATTTTTTGACTAATGCCGCGCTTTTCTACGATCAGGATAACTGGAAAATACAGTTGAATTTCGATAATCTGTTTGACACCAATTTTGTCGAGTCTTTGGGTGAAGATCCAACCGCTAATGACCTTGGAGAACCATTTACAGTTCGAGCTTCATTTTCGGCAACATTATAGATTATGGCAGTCACCTTTTTAGTAAAAGAATGAGAATATCAATTCAATTTTTAGTATTGGCTATGATGGTGGGATTAGCAATTGTATCCTGCCAAAGTCCCGCCCAAGACAACTATAAAAATACTACATCTAAGCTAGAAGACTGTCGCACCATTGAGCATCAAATGGGAAAAACCGAAGTTTGTGGTCAGCCTCAGAGAATTGTCGTTTTTGGTCCCTGGTTGCTAGAATCCTTACTTGCCCTGAATGTTCAGCCAGTCGGTTATGCTGCTCACATCGAATTCTTCCAGGAAGACTATACCGACCCAGCCAAACAGATTCCTTATTTGGGCGATCGCATTACCCAACAAGTCGCGAATGTTGGCTCTGCATTTAGTCCTTCCATTGAAGCGATTCTCAAGGTTAAGCCAGATTTGATTATTGGTACTGAATATAACGATGATGTATACGACACCTTATCTCAGATTGCACCAACATTAATGGTTAAAGATGCGTTTGATGACCCAGAGCAAAGTTTGAGAACGATCGCTCAAGCTGTTGACCGAGGTGAGCAAGTCGAGCAATTACTAACTCAAACTCAGCAGCAAATTACCGCAGCACGGTCAGCTTTTGCCCCCTGGTTGCAAACCACCCAAGAGTAGCATTACTTTCCGCATCTCAGCTACAGAACATAGAAGTAGAAAACTCTTCTGGAGCTTGTGGTTCGTTAGTTAAAGAACTTGGATTTCAACTTGTCTTTCCCCCTGGGATGAATAATAATGATTCCGATCTTTCGATACCTATTTCTCTCGAAATCTTGCCCCAATTAAATGATACCGATTTAATACTCTTGCTCGGCTACAACTTCAGCAATTCTGAAGAACTCGACAGTATGGATCGCTTTAAAGACCACCAACTATCGGATATAAAGCAGGCATGGTCTGAGAATGCGATCGCCCAATCTTTAGACGCTAGTAAAGCGGAGCGAGTCTACTTTGCACAAGGATATTTATGTACAAGCTTACCAGGCGCGATCGGTACGAAGCTTTATCTAGAAGAATTAAAACAACAGTTACTCCCATCTCCAGCAAGTTAGCCATTTCAATTCACCAGTAAAACAATATCGTGTTATGTCAAGTACGCTTGAACAGTTAAATATTTTGATATGGGGAATTAGGGAAATGGGGGATTAGGGAATAACTTCAGTTAAAGTGATTATCCCTACTTAATATTAGCCGTTTGGTAAGGGTCACGTAGGTATCAGCTAAAACTATGCGTAATTTTATTATTCTTTGGTCGGGTCAACTGGTTTCTGATATCGGCAGCAGCATGACGTACTTCACTCTAACTATCTGGGTTTGGCAGCGAACCCAGTCGGCAACAGCGGTCGCGCTAATTTTATTCTTTTATCAACTGCCACAAATCGCGATTTCTCTTGTATCTGGCGTCTTAATTGATCGTGTCTCTCGGAAACGGCTATTAATTATCAGCGATACCGCTTCTGCTTGCTGTACGATTTCTGTAGGCATCCTCGCCGCCTGGCAAATTTTGCAACCTTGGCAGATATATGTGATAGCAGCACTTATTGGCTGTTTTGGTAACGTCCAATCTCTTACCTACTCGACGCTAGTCCCTCTAATCGTACCCCCACAACATCATACTCGCGCTACTAGTATGGGAGCAATGGTAGGCTATGGGGCAGGAATTTTATCTCCTGCTTTAGCTGGTGTGCTGTATCCCCAGCTAGGGCTTTTAGGAATTACCGCTATCGATATGGCAACTTTTGCGATCGCTATGTTGGCTCTTTATCTAGTTCGGATACCGCCAGTTATTGGTAACGTCGGAGTAGAGCAGCGTCCAAAAGTTAACGAAACCAAAAAGAAAATTTGGCGGGAGGTGACTTTTGGCTTTAGCTACATTGCCTCTCACCCAGGCTTGTTAGCAACTATTATTGTGCTGTCAACATTTACTTTTTTCAATGAAATTGCCGAAACTCTATACCAGCCAATGATTTTGGCACGTACGGGAGGCGATACTCAGGTTTTGGGTTTGGTGGTAGCAGTTTCAGGTTTTGGGGGCGTTATAGGAGCGATCGCTTTTAGTATGTGGGGTGGATTTCGACGGCGTATCTTTGGCATCTTAATTGGCTTTGTCGGCACGGGGTTGGGCCAACTCTTATTAGGGTTGGGATCTTCCTCGACGATTTGGGCTGTAGCCTGCTTTGGAATGACGCTGAATAGTCCCCTAATTTTCAGTTCCTATATGGCAATTTGGTATTCTAAAGTTGCGCCAGAGCTACAAGGACGGGTTTTTGCTGCCGATTATCTAGTGGGAATTGTCGTCCAATCTTCTGCTAATTTAAGCGCGGGACTGCTAGCCGATCGTGTATTCGAGCCTTTGATGCAGTCCCATCACTGGTTTGCTCTACTGAGCGGAAAAATTACTGGCACGGGTGAAGGGAGCGGTATGTCTCTACTAATTATTATTAGTGCGATCGCCATGATGCTGGTTGGCATCGGAGGATTTACTTTTCGGCAACTAAGAAAAGTAGAAAATTCCATCGTAGACTAAGAAGAGGTCGATAGTATTGAGTCATAAAAATTTGACACCTCACTATAGCAGTCCTATTTGATTCATGAAACGACATTGATTGGTTTTTAGGTAGTAGGTAGTGGGTAGTGGGTAGTAGAAATTTCTCATCTCATCTGGGATTGCTATAGTTGTTTCTGTGGTTTAGACTCAATCTAAGTTTCTGAGTTCTAACACTAGCAAAAACGTTGCTGCGATCGCTAAAATACTGCCAAAAATGAAAGGAGCTTGATAATTTACTTGTTCCCAAAGTAATCCTGCAATTAAGTTAGCGGGGAATAGAATTACACCTGTAGCCAAGGCGATCATACCGAAAGCCGTACCTCTTACATTAACAGGAACGCGATCGCTAACTGCCGCTAAAAGTAATCCCTTACTCATTCCTTGATACAAGCCATAAAAAGCAAATAAACTCCAAATTTGCGCCTGAGTTCGAGCATAAGCAAAACCTAAATACACCAAAGCGTAAAGTAAAAATCCAGCAATGATTAAACCAAATCTACCAAGGCGATCCGAAATCACTCCTGCTGGATAGGCACTTAAAAAGTAGGTGAAATTCATCACCACAAAAGATAGAGGGATAAATGTATTTTCAATTCCTAGCTGTTGCCCTCGCAATAACAAAAAAGCATCGCTAGAGTTACCCAAGTCGAACAGTAGGGTTACAGCGAATAAGATCCAGTAACCTCGGTCTAAACTTGCTAATGCCCTCCACTGGAGTGGGTTTTGCGGCGATCGCCTGGTCGAACTTTCTTTAATTCCTAATACCAGCAGCAATACCGCTAACAACCCTGGAATAGTTGCCAGCCAAAAACAAGCACGAAAATTTTGTCCCGAAGTATACATCAGAGCAACGGCAATTAAAGGACCAGCCGACGCGCCAAGAGTATCGAGAGATTGTCGCAAACCATAAGCTGCACCCCTTTTTTCTGGAGGGGTAACATCAGCAACCAGAGCGTTACGAGGAGCGACTCTAATGCCTTTACCGACGCGATCGCCAAAACGTCCTATCAGTACCCAAACGGGGCTATTTGCTAGAGCAAAAACGGGAATTACCAAAGCCGACAATCCATATCCTGCGATCGCCAATTCTTTACGTCTGCCCCAATAATCGCTCAAAACTCCAGAAAATACCTTAAAAATAGCAGAAGTCGATTCGGCAATGCCCTCAATAGTCCCGACCGTTATTAAATTTCCCCCCAATACCGATACTAAAAACAGAGGCAGTAGAGACTGAATGATTTTGGAAGCAGTATCGGTAAGCAAACTAACGAAGCCTAAAATCCAGACGTTATGGTGAATTTTCTGACCGATAGGTATTTTAAACATGAAATTGATTATCCGTACTTGATATTACTCATACTGTAATTGCCTAGGTAGAAAAATTATAGTTAGTTACAACCAGGGCAAAAATCAGAACGAAAACCACAATGTGCAAATTTTGCATAAAATCTCTCTAAAGTATTTTGTTGAACAAAATAGGTAAGTCTTTAAAAAGATGGGAATCGACATCTATCGAATCAACACCACCGTTCCTATCAAAATTAATCCCGTTCCTAAAACCATCTTAACTGTTAAAGGCTCTCCCAAAAACAGCACCGAAAGCAGCGAAATTAAAACTAAACTGGACTTGTCAATTGGGGCGACTAAAGAAGCAGGAGCGAGTTGTAATGCCCTAAAATAGCATAGCCATGATAATCCCCGTTGCCATCCCCGATAAAACCAAAAATAGCAGCGTCTTTTGATTTAATTCAAATAATCCCTGAAACGTTCCCTCAGCATAGACTAATCCCCAGGCGATC
>JAAUOU010000152.1 GCA_012034765.1 Pleurocapsaceae cyanobacterium CSU_1_1
ATAATTATGTAACATTGCTCAACTTCGTCTAGAAACCCTCACAAATAATTTAGTAATCAGGCAATATCAGTAACTTTAATTACAAATGCGATCGCGATTTTCCTGCAAACTAAACTCATTACTCATTACTTATTACTTATTACTTATTACTCAATTTTTTAAGTAACCTATGTTCAAAAGCGGCGATCGCTGTAGGTAGAGTAGGATAAATATGTTCTGCTTGAGTGCTGTTCAAAAATCCTGCTCGTTCGAGACTTAAATATAGATCTTGTTTGACTCGCGCCATAGCAAAGGTGATATTTTTAGCAGCTAATTCAGCACGCAATTCTGACAGCATATCAATCGCGGTGATATCGATTTCTACATTGGCTTCCATATTGAGAACAAACCATTCCACGGGTGTTGTTTCGGTTTCAATGGCTAAAAGCGATCGCTGTTTAAAATTCTCCGCATTAGCAAAACATAAAGGTGCATCATAGCGATATATTACCAGTCCTGGAATGGTTTTCGCTCCTTCCCAGTCGTTAATATCATGGAGTCCAGCTAAATGGGGAACAGTTCCGAGTACCGCATCATGAGGACGGGCAACCCGAGAAAATAGCTCAATTACTGAGAGGCTAACCGCTATGCCTACGCCAACTAAAATATTGGTTGCTAATACGGCAAGGGTAGTGACAACAGCCAGAAAAAATTCACTACGGCGAAATTGATATAGCCTGACAAATTCGGCAATTTCAATTAATTTAGTGGCAGCATAAATCACAATTGCCCCTAAAGCAGCCTTCGGAAATAAGCCCAACACAGGACGTAAAAACAGCAACACGATAATTACCGCTACCATTGCTACCAATGAAAACAACTGACTTTTGCTCCCTACCGAATCGCCAATCACGGTACGACTACCGCTACCACTAATCGGAAATCCCTGCATCAGTCCATTACCAAAATTAGCTAAACCCAAAGCCAATAGTTCTTGATTGGCATCAATTTTATAGTTATTGCGACTAGCGAATGCTCTAGCTGTCAATACATTATCAGAATAGCCGACAATCGAAATGCCAACCGCAGCAGCAATTAAAGAACTCAAATCACGAACCGATATTTGGGGAAAGGCAAACTGGGGTAAGCCAGCGGGAATTGCTCCTACGACAGCCACTCCGCGATGATCGAGATTAAAGATTGCCACGACTGCGGTAGAGCATAAAACAGCTATCAAAGGGATGGGTGCAGTTGGAAAGCGACGCTGTAAAGTAAACAGGAAAACCAAGACAGCAATACCCAAAATTAAAGTCGGCGTATGAGCTAGCCGTAGCTTACTGACAAATTCACTAATCTGACCAAAAAAAGCATCTGCTTCAATCTCAATTTTAGCAATCTTACCTATTTGCCCACCGATCATAATTAGGGCAATGCCTGCCATGTAGCCAATCAGCACAGGCTTGGAAAGTAGGTCGGCTAAAAAACCTAATCTAGCAATATAACCTGCAATGCACACCAACCCGACCATTATTGCCAGCAATGCAGCCAGACTAACATAAGTATCGCTTCTCGTTGCTGCCAAAGGCGCGATCGCCACAGCCGTCATTACTGCCGTACTAGATTCTGGCCCAACCGACAGCTGAGTCGAAGAACCAAATATGGCATAGATGATCATTGGCGGTAAAATTGCCCACAAACCCGCTACTGGCTCAACTCCTGCTAACTCGCCATAAGCCATACATTGCGGAATTAAATATGCAGCCACCGTCAAACCCGCCAATACATCTCCCCGTAACCAATTACGCCGATAAGACAGCAGTTTTCTCAAACCAGGCATTTGAATTGAGAAGAAGTTTCGGGTTTTGGCTTTGGTCATGCGATCGCATAAGAGAAATAATTAACGTGGATGTATTTTATTTAAACATTTTAAGCTGAATTTTTCTTTTACAAACGTGTTGGCTATGGTGGCTGAATGATACAGGCAAATTGAGTAAACAACAGCTAGATGCGATCGCCAGTCGTCGCAACCAATTATTTTTGTCAGTAGCTACGATCTGGGAATTAAGTATTAAGGTAAATAACAAGAAACTTACTATTTTTCAACCGTTAATTAAAATTGATTAAGAAAACGCAGATCGCTATTGTATAAACGACGAATATCGTCAATTTGATGTAATACCATGGCAAATCTTTCCACCCCAAAACCTGCTGCAAAACCTGTATAGATTTCAGGATCGTAACCGACGGCTTCTAAAACGTTGGGGTCAACCATGCCGCAACCCATAACCTCTAACCATTTTCCTCGCCACTGCACATCTACCTCGGCTGAAGGTTCGGTAAAAGGAAAATAACTGGTGCGAAACTGTACGGGTAAATCGTCGCCAAACATCCGCTGGAGAAATACTTTAATCGTGCCTTTAAGGTCAGTAAATTTTAACCCTCGGTCAATCGCCAAAATTTCTACCTGATTAAACACCGCAGAATGGGTCGCATCCACCGTATCTCGACGATACACCCGACCAGGAGCAATAATTCTCATCGGTGGCTGATGATTTTCCATGTAGCGAATTTGTACTGAGGAAGTATGGGTGCGTAATAAATTTCCCCCAGGCAAATAAAAAGTGTCCTGCATGTCTCTGGCGGGATGATCCGCAGGAGTGTTGAGCGCCTCGAAATTATAATAATCCGTTTCTATTTGTGGCCCTGTTGCCACGGTATAGCCTAACCCCACAAAGATATCTAGAACTCGATCTACTACGCCGTTAAGGGGGTGAATGCGACCCAAAGGACGATGATTTACCCCAGGCATGGTCACATCGATGCTTTCTGCCCTAATTTGCGCCTCTATCTGTGCTTGCAAGAGGTTGTGCTTACGTTGTTCGAGACTTGTTTGCACTTCTTCCTTAACTACGTTAGCCTGAGAACCAACTGTAGGTCTTTCTTCTGGAGATAATTTGCCCATCCCTCGCAAAATTTGCGATAGTTCGCCTTTTTTACCCAAATACTTAAGTCTTAGCTGTTCGAGGTCATCTAAACTATTGCTAGAAGCGATCGCCTTAACAGCGACGGTATTTAATTCGGTTAGTTGTTCTAGGATCGAAGTCATTCAGGATAATTAATCAGTCGAAGTAAAGGTTGAGATTATAGGTAATTATCTCGCGTAGAGGCGCAAAGACGCAAAGAGATTAAGAAATATTGCTCAATATTAAGTTTATAGCCGAGTTTAATACTCTGTTAAATCGAGCTTATAGCTGAAGCGAAGCTGCTTTATGCTCTAAGCCTACCGCATCACTAAGACAATCTAAACCTTTTTCGTCTAGTTTGGATAATAAACCCGATAAAACCTGGTTAACCATCCAAGGCCCTTCATATACCCATCCTGTATAAACTTGGAGAATACTCGCCCCAGCAATAATTTTCTCCCAGGCATCATCAGCATTAAAAATACCACCAACGCCAATTATGGGGAGTTTTCCTGCTGTTTGTTGATAAATAAAACGGATTACTTCAGTCGAGCGTTGTTTTACTGGTAAACCACTGATGCCACCCGCTTCATCTTGGATACTTTTTCCTGTCTCTTTTAGGATCTTGGTATTCAAGCCATCACGGCGGATTGTGGTATTGGTAGCAATCACCCCAGCAAGATTGTAGTTAGTTGCTAAATTCAGAATATCTTTGATATCATTCCACTCAAGATCTGGAGCAATTTTGATTAAGATCGGCTTTTGCTGGGTGTTGGACTGCTGTAAACCCGATAAGATTGGCTCTAACTGTTCCCCTGATTGGAGCGATCGCAATCCTGGAGTATTAGGTGAACTGACATTAATTACAAAGTAATCTGCCACATCCTGTAAATATTTAAAGCTGCCCACATAATCTGCTGCTGCCTCATCCAAAGCTGCAATTTTTGATTTACACAAATTGATCCCAATCGGCATCTGGCGGGGTTGTCTGTTCCAGGTTTGTCTTAAAGTATCCGCCATCACTGCTGCACCGAGATTATTTGCACCCATGCGATTAAGCGCCGCTTTGTCTTCTGGGAGACGAAACATACGTGGGCGAGGATTTCCTGGTTGAGAGTGGAGAGTGACAGCACCCAATTCGGCAAAACCAAAACCAAAGCTACTCCACATTCCTGCTGCTGTGCCGTCTTTATCAAAACCTGCTGCTAACCCCAGAGGATTGTTGAAATTTAATCCCCAGAGAGTTTGTTGTAGACGATTATCTTGAACACAAAAAGATTTTTCTAATTGTTTAATTGCCAAACTACCCCAGACAGAATGACGGTTAACTTCTAAGTTATTTAATGTTTTCAGCATCTGACGATGAGCTGTCTCAGGATCGCTTTTAGCAGTAGCCAGAAGCAAAGGATAGAAAGGTTTGGTAAAGTTGAGCATTGTGTTTTTAACTAACAAATTAATTAGCTCTAAGCTTTAAGCTTTAAGCTCTCAGTTTAAAATAGCGAGCAAAATAATCAAAACCATCAAGATTAAAGCCTGATGGTTTTATAGTAATGCTTACATTGAATTAGGAGGTTAGTGATTTGATGTATTTAGAAGTTGCGATCGCTTTAAGCTTCTACTTTGACTCCTTTCCAAAAAGCTATATACCCTTTAATATTATTGGCTTTTTCTTTAGTTTCAGGATAATACCAGGCAGCATCGGGGTTTTCTTTGCCATCAACCACCACAGTATAGTAGCTTGCTTGACCCTTCCACGGACAGCTAGTATGAGTTGAACTAGCTTGAAAAAACTCTTGATTAATTGAATCTGGGGGAAAATATTGATTTCCTTCTACTACTTCTGTGCGATCGCTTTGGGCTAAAACTTGACCATTCCAAATTGCTTTTGGCATTTTTTTTGATTAAATAACTACTATCGATAATAATCTTTTTTAGATAGCTATTAGCTGTTAGCTTTTAAACTACCAGTTGCTCCAGCCTAGCTTTTTACCATTGGCTGACTCGCGCTTATCTAATATAGTTTGATATTCAACAGAACTTGCCCAGCGATCTATTTCTCTAGCTCTAATTACAGGTACTGGGTGAGTTAACTGAGCCGTTTGTGCCGCTTGAAGCATTTCTCCCAAGCTGTCTGTGCCAATAGCGTCATAGGCTTTGGCTTGTTCGATAAAGGCATCAAGATTCAACTGGGGTGCGAGAGTTGGCGATCCACCTGCCAGCTTCATTAAAACAGACATGACTACTTTAGGATCTTGAATAGCTAGTAGTGCTGCGCGATCGCAACTAAATTCAGCACAGCGAACCCATTGCAGCATTTGATCCTGTAATGACTGAGCTAGAACTGTTCCCCAAGGCGGTAGCAGATTAGCAGCTAGTACTACTAGATTTGCCATGGTTAAGTAAACTCCATGTTCGCACTTCAAATGTCCTAATTCGTGAGCAATCACCGCCTGGATCTCTTCAGGAGTCAGCATTTCAATTAAGGATGTATGCAGCACCACAAAAGGCTGTTTCCCCCTCATCGCAAAGGTGTAAGCGTTCGGAGTCGGATTCTGCTGTATATAAAGTTGAGGTGGCTCTAGATCGAGAATTTCGCAGGCTTCAATTAATAATTTATGCAGGTGAGGTAGCTGTTTTTCACTGACTAAAACACTTGAGGCAATATTATTGAGATAGAAAAATTGTTCCGCTACCGAACCCAAAACACTCCGAATTGCGATATCTACCCCTGGTAACTGCTTCAGGGTATTAGTAGCCTGTAAATCGAGGGGATGACGAAAGCGATCGGCTTTTAGACCAATTAAAGCTTGTTTTGATAAATTCATGAGTAAGATCTAACAATTAGGACAGTAGCTAACTTTCTAATACAACTAGCTGTGTTACTTTAGATCTTAGTATTTTCAAGATATTTTTGCTTGATTTGGTCCTCAATTATTGTTTGAGCGAGCGATCGCTTTACTCTATGGAAATAACTAGAATAATTGAATTTGATATTTCAAAAGATACGCATCAGCATAATTTCAAAAAATTTTCTTTAGGTAAACCAACTCTAGTAATCCTTTTGCTTACTTGCCTTCAACCGTTGCCATGTTTGTCTCTGCCTCCCGCACAAGATGTTCCCGAAGAAATTTTGCGTACCGAGGTCATTTTGGGAGGGCGATCGCCTGTAGATGGAAAGCCACTGTCAGCTAGTGAATACGAGGAACTAGAGGCAGAGCTAACAGAATCGCGTTTTCAGCCAGAAATAAAGGGAGATATCCAGCAACTTATCTTTTTGCTACAGATCAGGAAACTGATTAAGACTATAATTCCTTTCTATTAGAATATTTAGTATTTTAGCTAAAAAATAATAATTTTTTTGTATTGTGCTTAAAACTAGTTAAAGTATTCATACAAACGCTATAAATAAAACTGCCACTTTAATTTTCTGACTGGCTTTAATTAATGCCTGTTCAGCATCTCTTTTAACAAACTGACCACATAAAATATACACCCCCGATATTGATACTTTGATGTCTCTCACCATTGCTCCCGAACAAGTCAATCAGATCGTTCATAATCTTCACCATAATCCTTTTGAGGTATTAGGTCGCCATCCTTACGAAGAGAACGGAAAAGTTCAAAGCTGGGTAATTCGTGCCTATCTTCCTGATGCTTCTGCTGCCTGGGTAGTTTGCCCCGAAGAAAGAACCGAGTATCCCATGCAGTCAATGCATAACCCTCATTTCTTTGTTTGTGTAGTCAAAAATCCTGAGCTTGCTAACTATCAATTACGGATCAAAGAAGGAGATAGCGAAAGAGTTATTCACGATCCCTACGCCTTTGATTCACCTAGGCTGACAGATCTTGATATTCATCTTTTTGCGGAAGGAAATCATCATCGTATTTACGAGAAGTTGGGCGCACACACTGCTAAAATAGACGGTGTTACTGGGGTATATTTTGCTCTTTGGGCTCCTAATGCTCGCAACGTATCTGTATTAGGTGATTTTAATAGCTGGGATGGTAGAAAGCACCAGATGCGCAAAGGCAATAGCGGCATTTGGGAGTTATTTGTGCCTGAAATAACTTATGGTGCTGCTTATAAATATGAGGTAAAAAACTGGGAAGGACATATCTACGAAAAATCCGATCCTTATGGTTTCCAGCAAGAAGTTAGACCTAAAACAGCATCAATTGTGGCTAATCTTGACAGCTATCAATGGAACGATGCTGAATGGATGGAAAAACGTCGTCGCAGTACTCCTTTAGAACAACCAATCTCAATCTATGAACTTCATTTGGGTTCTTGGATGCACGGTTCGGTAGATGAACCAACCAAGCTACTTTCAGGTTCAGCCGAACCAGTTGTTGTGTCCGAATGGAAACCAAAGGCGCGTTTTCTAAGCTATTACGAATTAGTAGATAAGCTGATTCCTTACGTCAAAGAATTAGGCTATACCCATATTGAAGTACTGCCTGTTGCCGAACATCCTTTTGATGGTTCATGGGGATATCAAGTAACAGGATATTATGCTCCAACTTCCCGCTTTGGCAACCCTGAAGATTTCATGTACTTGGTCGATCAGTGTCATAACAATGGCATTGGCGTAATTGTTGACTGGGTTCCTGGTCATTTCCCCAAAGATGGTCACGGTTTAGCCTTTTTTGATGGAACTCACCTCTACGAACATAGCGATCCGCGCAAGGGTGAACACAAAGAATGGGGAACTCTTGTTTTTAACTACCATCGCAACGAAGTACGTAACTTTCTAGTCGCAAACGCTCTCTTCTGGTTCGATAAATATCATATCGATGGCATTAGAGTTGATGCCGTCGCCTCGATGCTTTACCTAAACTACTGTCGTAAAGATGGAGAGTGGATTGCCAACGAATATGGTGGTTGTGAAAACATTGAAGCTGCAAATTTCTTGCGTCAGGTCAACAGCCTCTTGTTTAGTTACTATCCTGGAATACTGTCCATTGCTGAAGAATCAACTTCCTGGCCGATGGTTTCCTGGCCTACCTATACTGGTGGTTTAGGCTTCAACATGAAGTGGAATATGGGCTGGATGCACGACATGTTAGATTATTTTAACATGGATCCTTGGTTTCGCCAATTTCATCAGAACAATCTAACTTTTAGTATGTGGTATCACCATAGCGAAAACTACATGCTTGCCCTATCTCATGATGAGATTGTTCACGGAAAAGCAATATCATTGGTAAAATGCCTGGAGACGAATGGCAGAAATTTGCTAATGTGCGCTGTCTGTTTGGTTATATG
>JAAUOU010000153.1 GCA_012034765.1 Pleurocapsaceae cyanobacterium CSU_1_1
TGGCGGAGAAAAAGGGTCGAGAAAGATGGCATCGGCTTGCCAATTTTGGTTTACGAGTGATTTAATTGTTTGCCTGGCATCATTTAATAGTAGTTGGGCGGAGAAAAAATCAGCGGAAACTTGAGATTTACTTGCTAATTCAGCCAAGAGATTGGGAATAGGTAATTGCCACTGTGCTAAAAGATTATGTTGAATCGCCTGACGGGGGACATCAGGCGCTATTTCCAAAGCAATTAGTTCTATTTGACACTGAGGATTGACTGACCAAATTGCTTCTAAAGCAGCGGCACTGTTATAACCCAAGCCATAACAGACATCTAAAATACGGATAGTATACTGCTGTGTCGCTAATTCTTTAATTTGACAAGGTTCGATGTATCTCACTTCTGCTTCTTGTTTTGCGCCAAAAGATGAATGAAACGTTTCTTGAAACTCTGGCGAGAAAAAAGTGTATGAGCCATCTTCCGTAAGCTGAGGGGTAAACTGATTGCTATTCATCGCAGTTTTGAGAGAAATTTAATCGCTTATAGATTCAGCTTAAACTAGAAACAAATTCCCTAAACAAAACTTCTAAAATAGAGTAATGTATCCCTGAACAATGAGCAATTAATCAGTATTAATAATCACCTATGGCTCGTAGAAATCGTAATCTTAATAATAACTATAGAAATGGTCGAGTAGATCCTTATGCTCAACCTGAAAACTATCGCTCTAATCCTAATCCACCCAGCCAGAAAAATCCGTTAGACATAGCAAAAATAGCGATTATTGCCAGCGTTTTTATTGTCGGTATAGTAATTGGACTTTCTTTAAATTTAACTAGCGGTTCAGATAATCTGGCGACGGTTGATTCTAGCCTGCAAATCGATCGCAAAGCACCTAACCCTGAAATATGTCAGCAGTTTGGCGCAAGTGCGATCGTTACTGATATGCGCGTTTTTCTGACCCTAAATCCGTTTAGCGTATATTTAACTCAACCTCAGATGCAGCCTGGATGTGTATTACGCCGAACTAACTGGTCAATTTTAGAACAGCAAAACTTAGTGAGTTCAGAACAAGTAAAAGATTGCAAGCGACGAATGAATACTTTTGGTTTTATTGGTGCTTTAGAAGGTAAACCAAAAATTGATTGTGTTTACCAAAATGATGCTGCTGGCAATTTATTCCTGAATCAAAATGGCGCAGGTGCTTTACCAGAATCAGATAACTTCTAGTCATTCTTTTCATGATTTGATATACACTTAAGGCGATCCAATTTTTTTGAAAAATAGCTTAATATGTGCGGAATTGTTGGTTACATTGGTACTCAAGCAGCCACAGATATCTTAATATCTGGCTTGGAAAGATTGGAGTACCGAGGCTATGACTCGGCAGGAATTGCCACCATTGAAGAAGGTCAAGTCAACTGTGTTAAAGCAAAGGGCAAATTATTTAACCTCCGAGAAAAGCTAGAACATACCATCAATCATGCACAAATTGGGATTGGGCATACTCGCTGGGCAACTCATGGTAAACCTGAAGAACACAATGCTCATCCTCATTTAAATGCCGATCGCAGTTTAGCCGTAGTCCAAAACGGTATTATTGAAAATTATCTTGAGCTAAAAGAAGAATTAATTAGTAAAGGAATTGAATTTCGCTCAGAAACAGACACTGAGGTTATTCCTCACCTGATTACTGAGTTTTTGACTGATTCTAATTCTCTGATGACAGCTATTCAAAAAACGATCGCCAGACTAGAAGGAGCATTTGCGATCGCTGTAGTTCATGCAGATAATCCTTACGAGTTGATTGTTGCCCGTCAACAAGCACCACTGGTATTAGGTTTTGGGCAGGGGGAATTTTTTTGTGCTTCTGACATGACGGCTATTTTACCCCACACCCGCACCATCCTGAATTTGGAAAATGGAGAAATAGCTAGACTAACGCCGTTAGGAGTAGAAATCTACGACTTCCAGGGCGCAAGAATGTCTCGCTTTCCTCGTACTTTGGACTGGAATCCTGTGCAGGTAGAAAAGCAGGGTTTCCGCCACTATATGCTGAAGGAAATCTACGAACAGCCTGCGGTGGTACGTACTTGTTTGGATACTTATTTGAATCCTAACTGGCACGCTGATGAAAATCCCGATTATAGCCCTGTAAATCTTGGTCTAACCCCCAACCTCACAGATAATCTAGAGCATATTCAAATACTTGCCTGCGGGACAAGTTGGCACGCAGCTTTAATTGGCAAATATTTACTAGAACAAGTTGCGGGTATTCCGACTACAGTAGACTACGCTTCAGAGTTTCGCTATTCTCCTAAACCCATAATTTCTAACACCTTAACTATTGGCGTTACCCAGTCGGGAGAAACTGCCGATACTATTGCAGCCTTAGAATCTGAACGAGCCAGAAGAGCAGATTTAGCACCAAAATTTCAGGCAAAATTACTGGCGATTACTAACCGCGCCGAAAGCAGTATTGCCCAAATATGCGATCGCATTATCGACACCCACGCAGGTATTGAAATTGGTGTGGCTGCTACTAAAACTTTTATTGCTCAGACAATGGGGTTTTATTTCTTATCCTTAGACTTAGCTTATCGTCGTCAATCTGTACCTAATCATAAAATCGGTGAAATCATGGCAGGATTGCGTCATATTCCTAGCCAAATCGAAACCATCCTTGATACTCAAGCAGATGCGATCGAAGAATTAGCTCATGATTTTACTACCGAAATTGAAGACTTTATCTTTATTGGACGCGGTATTAATTTTCCCATCGCCCTAGAAGGTGCATTAAAGCTTAAGGAAATCTCTTATATCCATGCAGAAGCGTATCCCGCAGGAGAAATGAAACACGGACCGATCGCTTTATTAGATCATAAAGTACCTGTGGTAGCCGTAGCTATGCCTGGAAGTGTCTATGACAAGGTAATTTCTAATGCTCAAGAAGCAAAAGCTAGAGATGCTCGTCTGATTGGTGTTACTACCGCGATGAATGCCACTGAAGCAGCCCACACCTTTGATGATATCTTGACTGTACCAGAGGTTGATGAGTTAATTTCGCCTATCTTAGCGGTTGTTCCGCTGCAAATGTTGTCTTATCACATTGCAGCGATTAAAGGGCTAGATGTAGATCAACCAAGAAATTTAGCGAAAAGTGTTACTGTTGAATAACAAAATCCCGAGCAAGTACTTTATAGTGTAGTCGCTAGTATTGCTGCGCGGAAGTCAGAAGTCAGAAGTCAGAGTATAATTTGGTTGGTTTACTTAAATAAGTTAACTAACTCTTCTTTTAAAGATAAAGGTTGGTATCCCAAGGCAAATGCTTTACTACTGTCTAAAGATGTATCGGACGATCGCGGTGCTATGACAACGACATCTGCTTGTTTACCTGGCTTAATTAAATCTGTCGGTAACTGTAACACATCCGCCAGCAACAGACCAAAATCATAACGAGAAATACGCTCTTTTCCGCCCAAGTGTAAGATTCCCTGTATTTGATTCTCTACAGCTAATAATAATCCTTGAGATGCTGCTGTAGCACTAGCAGGTGTACGAAATTCATCCACAAATAAATTAATTTCTTTGCCAGCTTTGAGATTACTAATCATTCCCTGAAGAAAGCTAGCAGCAAGGGGAGAAGGCGCACCAAACATCAAAGGCATACGACAAATGGCGATCGCAGGATAGATCTCAGACATTTTTTGTTCGGCGATCGCTTTTTGTTCGCCATAATAATTAATCGGACAGATGCGATCGCTTTCTTTATAAAAGGGATGTTTGCCATCAAAGACTAAATCTGTAGAAGTAAAGGCACAGGGAAGATTACGTTCACCACACAAGCGAGCAATATTTACCGCAGCAGTAACGTTGATCGCAAAAGATTCATTGGGGTTAGTTTGGCAAAAATTGGGTTTAGAAGCAGCAGCAGTATGAATGATCGCATCAGGCTGAATCTTTTTGAACAGTTGAGCCAATGCAGCAAAATCTTTTAAATCCGTCTTATATAAAGTTGCTCCAGGTATTTTTACCTCATGGGTAAAATAAGTCCCGTATACTTCCCAGTTAGCTTGAGCTTGCTGACACAAATTCCAGCCTAAAAAACCACTTGCTCCTGTCACCAATAGTTTTTTCATTTTAAATATTTAAGTCTATCAACAATTGCGATCGCATCACAGTACAGTAACAGATCAGTTTAAGTTATATCCTTTTCAGATAAACAAGCATTTAAGCAGTTAAAGCTTAAACAATAGCAAATAAAACGATAATTACAACCTGGCAAATTTATAAAAATTGCTCAAATTGATTAGCGGTAATTTCCGCCACAGGAAATATTTGAGTTGTTGCTGGGGTAAGAGTTAAATCTTGATATTGAGCAAAGGCTAAATCGTTAAGAGTTATGGGAATGTAGAAAGGGAGTTGAGTTTCCAGCCAATTGCGAATATCTGTAGATATAGCTTGAATTTCTGCTGAGGTCAACTTGGCGTTAATAGTTCCCAAACGCAAGTAAAAGTCATTATCTATATCCTCAGGATTTGTATGATATTTGTGCAGCAGATTAAATTGCTGTAAGTCTCGGCGTAAATTGTCTATAGCTAAGGTGACAGCATAGTCTTGCCATGACCAGCCAATTAATACAGGAATAATATTATTATCTGCCGACTGGAGTTGAAAAGAACGATGATATAAATGTTGATCGCGACTGAGGAAATTATAGTTAGTATTGCGATCGTATCCACCAAAGCGAATCGTTATCGATAAATTAACTTGATGCTGAAGATAATTAATTAAACCAGCAAAATCAATATATTTGATTTCTTGTCTTTTTTCTTTAAACCACTGATTAACTACTCCCAAATCTGTTTTGCACCCTTCACAACCAATAATTGTGCCGTGGACTTGGGTTAATTGATAGGGAATAAATTTATCTTGAAGTAGCTGATGATTTGCTAGACACCTCTGCAATTTTTGAATTAAGCTGGCTAATGGGACAGGTTTATCACCGTAGAAAGCTACTAAGCTAATATTTTGCATTTTTTAGATTTGGCTGGTACTAAAGCTGTTTTAGTCAAAGCTCTCGATAATAAGGTAACTGATTTTTATCAGTCTTTTGGTTTTGTTCAGTCAAAAACCGATCCTCTTTTGTTAATGAAAGCGATCGCCGAAGTGAAAGTTAGTCTAGATCGTACTTGAGCTTAACTTTTACTTAATATTTGGGAACTTTAAGGGTATTGGACTTTAGATAGTGTCTTTTATTTTAATTAACACTAAATCTGTTGTCTTGATCAGCTGTTGAGGTTGCGAAAGATCAAACACATCTCAATTATTTTAGTCTGTAAAACTGTTAATGCTACTCCTCCAGACTTCAGACTATACTCCAGTTCTAACAACATCGGCAAAGTTGCTAAAAGCTGTTGGGAACTTGTATTTTGTATTTCTTGATTAATAAAATAAAGACGGTTAGGATTATTAATTCCAGCGCTAGTAGCGATCGCTTGAGAATCTCTATTGCCTGACTGCTGCATCAGCTTAACTATAGTCCAGGTACGAAACTGTCCTACTAAAGTGGCGACAATTTTTAAGGCAGGTTCATTGCGGTTGCTTAAATCAGTAATCAACCCTAAAGCCTCATTCATTTTGCCATTCTTAATAGCTGCTGCTAGCTGGAGACTATTTTGCGTGCTACACAATACCAATTGAGCCACGGCTTTTTCATCTAAAGGCTGCTGATTATCTCCCCAATAGATTTTGAGCTTTTCTAATTCATTCCATAGTTGACGAGTATTGTTGCCCACAGATTCTGTCAGCAGTTCAATCGCTTTTGGTGTTAACTTCAGCTTCATTGTCTGCGCGACTTGCTGTACCTGGGCGGCAATTAAATCGGTTTTCCAGGGAGGAATTAAGCTAAAATCTTTAACTACAGCATACTTACGCAAGAGCTTAGTTGAAGCCAATCTACCATCAGGTTTTTTAGTAGTAGTCAATAGTAAATGGGATGTTTCAGGAATTACTTTGAGAGTGCGTTCCAATTCATTCAAAATATCAGCGTTAGGCTTGTGCTGGCATAGATTTGCGTCAACTAACCACACTAAACGTTCTCCTAAGCCAAATACAGGAGTCATTGCCTGGTTTAGCCACTCGATTGTCATTTCTGGGCGATCGCCTGGTAGTTGATGATAGTTAAACTGTAGCCAGTTGGGGTCTAATACTTTGTTTTGTAATTTTGTCACAGCTTGGGCGATCGCAAAATCATCCTCGCCCCAGTATAAATAGACAGGCATAATTCTCGATTACTTTGGCAAAGAGATAAAAATCATTGTTGATTATAAATTCAAAGTAAAAATCAATCAATTGCCATTAGTATTTGATCTAAGATTTATTTAATAAATTGCCACATGTAAGTGTTTCAGCTTGAGATGACGACAAAAGAACAACCCTTTAAACCAGGAAGCATTTTAGTGGTTGAAGATCGCCCCAATAATATCGAATTGTTGACGGTCATCCTAACTCTACAAGGGTATAGAGTAGAACAGGCTGTTCAAGAAAGTGTGGCGATTAGATCCGCTATGGCTCGACCTCCAGACATTATCTTACTAGATATTAGTCAGCCAGAAATGGATAATTTTGCAGTTTGCCAGAAGCTCAAAGCCGATCCCAACACTCAAGATATTCCAATTATTTTTATTAGTGCTGTCAATGAAACCGAGCATAAGCTTAAAGCCTTCGAGTATGGTGCTAGCGATTACATTACGAAACCGTTTCAGATTGAAGAAGTAATTGCTCGGATTAACAATCAACTACAAACCAGCCGCTTTAAAATAGAGTTAAAAGCTAAAAATGCTCATTTAGAACGAGAGCTTTTAAAGCGCCAATTAGCAGCCAAAAAATTGTCAAATCTCAATCAGCAGTTAGGTAAACTAGCAGCAGTTGACGCTCTGACTGAAATTGCCAACCGCCGTATATTTGATGAATTTTTCAGGAGAGAATGGCAAAGAGGACAGAGAGAACAGCATTATTTAGCTTTAATTCTTTGTGATATTGACCACTTTAAACTTTATAACGATAACTTAGGTCATCAGTCAGGAGATTACTGCTTAAAAAGAGTTGCACAAGCAATAACCCAAGCCGTCAAGCGACCTGCCGATCTCGTGGCGCGCTATGGTGGAGAAGAATTTGCGATTATTTTACCGCAAACTTCGGGTCAAAATGCTTTACGGGTAGCAGAAACAATCCGACTCCAGGTCAAGCAACTGTGCCTACCTCATCCCGAATCAACCGCAGGTAATTATGTTTCTCTAAGTTTGGGTGTGAGCTGTGTAATTCCTGGGTCAAAATACAATCAAGAGCAATTATTGGCTACTGCCGACCAGGCTCTTTATCAGGCGAAAAAGCAGGGTCGCGATCGCTCAGTGCTACAGGCGATAATTTAGTCCCTGTTCCTGATTAACAGTAAAAGTCATCTTCGCAAAGTTTTACAGCTTGTCAAGTAGTATTAATTAGTATTAATTAATTTCCAACTCAATCAAGAAATTACTGCACGCAACTGATTTTAAAAAATGTAGGATATGCTGGGGAAGAAATAGCTGAAAAGCAAGAGTTTTAAACCTCAAATTCAGCTAATTAGCCGAGCTAATCCCTAACTTATTTTTATTAGACAGAGCCTTGTAGGTACTTTGAATGAGCTATTGCCTAAATCCATCCTGTCCTAAACCGATAAACCACCCTAAGTCGAGGCTATGTCAAGCTTGTGGATCCAAGCTACTGTTACATGGTCGTTACCATTTATTAAAAGGACTGGGGAAAGGTGGTTTTGGGGCTACTTTTTTGGCAGCCGATCTCTCTTTGCCAGGCAAGCCTTTATGCGTAATCAAGCAATTACGACCCAATACCGATAATCCTAATTTTCTAACTATGGCACGGGAGTTGTTTGAGCGTGAAGCCAGAACTTTGGGTAGGGTAGGGAATCACCCTCAAATACCAAGACTACTAGATTATTTTGAAGATCGTCAGCAATTTTATTTAATTCAAGAATTTGTCAAGGGTAATAATCTCCAGCAAGAAGTCAAGAAAAATGGAGTTTT
>JAAUOU010000154.1 GCA_012034765.1 Pleurocapsaceae cyanobacterium CSU_1_1
TTTTACGTAGTTAACTATTTTTATTAACCCTAATTCCAGCAAGTATAAGTAATAATTAGTTGTAATTGCAAGCTATACACAACAAAGACTTTAGTTCAATATCTTCTTAAGCTTATTTCTTTTTTTTAGCTTGCTGACTAACTATTTGGCATATTTACAACTGAAGAACCAAATTATGAACATCAAAAAAGACGTTGAAAACGCAGCAGAAAAACTAAAGCTTAAAGCAGAGGCTAGAAGCGAAAACATTGAAGGTACAATCAGAGAAAATTTAGGTGATTATTCTGATGATCAGGAGGCGGTAGAAGCTGGTCAGGAAAAACAAGCTCAAGCAGATGAGTTGAGAGCAGAAGCAGAAAATAAATAAATTACAGAATAGAGCAAAAAGAAAATAGATAAATCGGCTTGAGCCATATTTAATCAACTCAAGTCGATATTTTTTTAGAAATAATTAGCAATAAATTTTTGATTATCTATCTTTTGTTAGATTCAATTATTAAAGCGATCGCCATATATTGAAATTTAATTAATCTGACTATAATTAAATTTTGCTGCATTTTATGTCTGAACCCCAGAAACTCACTCAGGAAGAAATTAGACTACAGCAGGATCGAGAAAAAACAGCATACTGGCGTAGATGGGGTTGTTATCTAAGCGATCGCCAGTGGGGAACAGTGCGAGAAGACTATAGCGCCGATGGTTCAGCCTGGGATGATTTTACCTTTGAACAGTCCCATTATCGAGCATATCGTTGGGGAGAAGATGGCATTGCAGGTATCTCTGATAATCATCAGCGGTTATGTTTTTCTTTAGCAATTTGGAATGGTAACGATCCTTTTTTAAAAGAAAGATTATATGGCTTAACAAATGCTCAGGGGAATCATGGGGAAGACGTTAAAGAGTATTATTTTCATCTAGATAATACGCCAACTCATTCTTATATGAAGTTTCTCTATAAGTATCCCCAAAAGGCTTTTCCCTATTGGCAGTTGGAACATGAGAATAAAAAGCGGGGTTTAAAAAATCGAGAGTTTGAATTGCTGGAAACTGGTATCTTTGACGAGGATCGCTATTTTGATATCACGGTAGAATACGCTAAACAAAGCGATGAGGATATACTAATCCACATTCAGGTAACAAATCGCGCTGACGAAAGCGCAACGATACATTTACTGCCTACTTTGTGGTTTCGCAATATTTGGTCATGGGGTTATGAGGTAGATAAGCCTAGGTTAAAAATCTACGAACAATCGACAGAATACAGTGTTATTGAGGCGCAACACCCTGATTTGGGTAGAAGATGGCTGTATTGCGCCAATGTGGGGGCGAACAGCAATGTGGGGGCGAACAGCCGTTCTCCCCTACTGTTTACCGAAAACGATACTAATTACCAACGTTTATCCTCTGGTCAAACCAATAATTCTCCTTATGTTAAAGATGCCTTTCACCAATATGTCGTAGCAGGAAAACAGGATGCGGTAAACCCAAATCAGATCGGCACAAAATTTGCAGCTTACTACACTCTAGGATTAGAAGCAGGAGAAACCAAGGCTATTCAATTAAGACTTTGCGATCGCTGTGATCTTGAGACTCCCTTTGGACAGGCATTTAACGACACATTCCAAGTACGGCAACAGGAAGCCGATGAGTTTTATCAGCGGGTTTCCCCCGATCCAAAAAGTCCAGAACTTCAAAATATTGAACGTCAGGCATTTGCAGGATTGCTTTGGAATAAGCAATATTATCACTATATAGTTGATACCTGGCTAGAGGGAGATCCTGCTCAACCTAAGCCACCAGAGTCGCGCCAAAACGGAACTAACAGTAACTGGATACATCTGCATACTGATGATGTAATCTCAATGCCTGACAAATGGGAATATCCTTATTTTGCAGCTTGGGATTTAGCTTTTCATATGATACCTCTGGCGGCGATCGATCCTGACTTTGCCAAAAAACAGCTAGAACGTCTTACTCGTGAATGGTATATGCATCCTAATGGACAAATGCCAGCCTATGAATGGAATTTTGACGGGGTTAATCCTCCTGTTCATGCTTGGGCTGCCTGGCGCGTGTATAGCATCGAACAAAAGATGTATGGACGTTCAGATAAAAAGTTTCTCGAACGAGTATTTCAAAAACTGCTGCTGAACTTTACTTGGTGGGTTAATCAACACGATGAGCAAAATAATAATATCTTTCAAGGTGGTTTTCTTGGTTTAGATAATATCGGTGTCTTCAATCGTGATGGTGACTTACCAACAGGGGGAAAACTATCTCAGTCTGATGGTACTAGTTGGATGGCAATGTATTGTTTAGATCTATTAACTATTGCTTTGGAGTTAGCCCAGGATAATGATATCTATGAAGACATCGCCAGTAAATTCTTTGAACACTTTCTCTATATCGTTGATGCCATGAACCACATGGGTTCAGAAGGTTCAGCGCTTTGGAATGACGAGGATGGTTTCTATTACGACGTGCTGCATCTACCCAATGGTGAAAATCTCGATCTTAAAGTGCGATCGCTTGTAGGTTTAATCCCTCTGTTTGCGGTGACTACTATCGAGCAAAAAACTCTGGATAAATTACCAGGATTGAATGGCAGAATAAAATGGTTTGTTAACAAACGTCCTCAACTTAGTCGTAATCTTGCCTGTATGGAAGGATGCGAGCATAATACTCGCCGTTTACTCGCAGTGGTTAATGAAGATCGCCTACGTCTATTATTAAATAAGATGCTGGATGAAACAGAATTTCTCAGTGACTATGGTATTCGTTCTGTTTCTAAATATCATCAAGAACATCCCTACAGTTTTAAAACTGATGACCAAACCTATGATATCAGCTATGAATCTGCTGAATCTGAGAGTAAGATGTTTGGCGGTAATTCCAACTGGCGCGGACCAATTTGGTTTCCACTCAATTATTTATTAATAGAATCTTTGCAAAAATTTGATTATTATTACGATGGTAATTTTCAAGTCGAATGTCCTACTGGTTCAGGTAAAATGATGACTCTGTGGGAAGTATCGTTAGAATTAGAAAGACGTTTAATTAACATTTTTATCCCCAAAGATGATGGAGCTAGACCAGTTTTTGGCGATCTGAATAAATTTCATCATGATGAGCATTGGCAAGATTTATTGCTGTTTCATGAATATTTTAATGGCGATAATGGTGCAGGTTTGGGGGCATCACACCAGACGGGGTGGACGGGTTTGGTGGCAAAGTTAATTATGCAACGAAGTAAATATAAATAGCTAAATAAATACTTGATTATAAAATGAAGCTGAAAAATATTGAATTCTCAAGGGAACAGATCAAAGAATTTTGCGATCGCCAAGATAGTCAGAGAGAATAATTTAAAATTAATCTAAACTGTATCGCCTACCTTTATCTGCTTACGCTAAGGCACAGAAAAATTGATAACTAAGTCAAAATACTTATAACAATCAAACAAACGATAAGTTTAATAACTGCGACTGTTATAACAATTCATTTAACTAAAATTAAGATAAATACGTTTTGATACTGAGAGCCTAAAATTTTAAGCCTTTTGCTCAAGATATCTCTAACTATCTATTTCTCCTGTTTGATGATTACCACCATTGATTTGTGGATATTACTACATTCGATAGAGTAAACGCATCTTAAGATTTGTTTACAATGGAAGGAACAAATAGAGAAAGCAAAACAAAGGTAATGGATAGATTAGAAAATACCCTATCAATAGAGCAAGAACTGAATCATAGAATATTCAGCGATCGCGTACATCAATTGTCTCAATCTGAAGCTCAAGAACTATTGGTACAGATGCATAAACAGATGATGTATAAAGACAACATCTATAAAGAAATGTTCATCAATCAAGAAAAAGACATTGTCAATTCCTTATTTGGTGCAGGTAAGTAGATGTAGTGGTAACTCCTTGGTTTTATTGCTTAAGGAGGATGTGGATGCGCCTGAAAAACTGATAAACCTGTAGGTAACGATAAATTCGGTGTAGAAATTGAGCATGAAGGGTTTAAAAGGGAAAAATGTTTTGGTTACGGGGGCAACTTCGGGGATTGGACAGGCGATCGCTACTTGTTTTGTAGCTGAAGGTGCTAATGTAGCTTTAAACTATCGTGGCGATATCAGTAAGCTTGACGATACCAAAAAGTTAATTGTTAAAACCTGTGGTCAAGACAACGAGCAAAAAAGCAAGGTATTGCCAGTTAAAGGTGACTTGTCTGAAGAAGCAGATATTGTCCAGATGTGCAGCGAAGTTATTACGCAACTTGGCAGCATAGACATTTTAATCAATAATGCAGGTATTCAAAACGCTTCCCCTTCCCATGAACTATCAACTGCTGACTTTGATCGGGTAATGGAAGTTAACCTGCGAGGTGCTTATCTTTGCGCCAGAGAAGCCTTAAAACATTTCATGCAGAGGAGTATTGGTGGTATCATCATTAATGTTTCTAGCGTCCACGAAATTATTCCTAGACCCACATATATCAGTTATTCAATGAGCAAGGGGGCAATGGAAAATATGACTAAAACATTGGCTTTAGAATATGCACCTCACGGTATTCGAGTAAATGCGATCGCTCCTGGAGCAACAGCAACACCAATCAATAGCTGGACGGATGACATTCAAAAACGAAAGGAAGTTGAAAGTCATATTCCGCTTGGACGAGTGGGAACTTCGGCAGAAATGGCAGCAATCTCAGCTTTTCTAGCTTCTGATGATGCCTCCTATATAACTGGTCAAACTTTGTTTGTTGACGGAGGACTAACTCTCTACGCAGATTTTCTTAAACCTTGGTCGGCAGGAGAAGAATAAACTTTTAAAAAAGTATTTTCTATTAATAAAACTTGCCTTTGATGCTAAATGATAATGGCAAATTAAACAATCATTTCTCTGGTAGAGAAGAGCGGGTAATAAATATGCATATTATCAGTCTCGGTTTCAGGTACTTAATCACCCACGTCCAACTTGTTCTAGTAAGCAATTCAAACATTAACCAAAATAATTATCAATTAAAACGCAATCATGGCTAACAATTCCAACAACACAGTCCGAGACTATCTTAAAGAAATTGGTCGTACTCCTTTGTTGAAAGCAGAAGAGGAAGTCAAATATGCAAATCAGATTCAGGCTATGTTGCCTCTACTCGATAAAGCAGACTTAACTCCACAAGAGCAACGCATCATCATCAGGGACAAATTGCTAAACAAAAGATGGTTGAAGCAAACCTCCGTTTGGTTGTTTCTGTAGCTAAGAAATATCAGAATCGTGGCTTATCAATGCTGGATCTGATTCAAGAAGGCAGTATTGGCTTAATGAGAGCAACTGAAAAGTTTGATGCTGGCAAAGGCTACAAGTTCTCAACCTATAGCTACTGGTGGATTAGACAAGCGATGACTAGAGCGATCGCCAATTATGCCAGAACAATTCGCTTACCAATTCATATCACTCAAGACTTAAATAAAATTAAAAAGGTAACTCGTCAGCTATCTCAACAGTTGGGTAGAAAACCAACCGATCGCGAAATTGCTACAGAACTAGACATGGATTTAGATAAGTTGAGATCTTTGGCACAGTCTGCCAGAATTACTAAACCAAAAAGTCTTAACGTTACTATTGACGAAAATCAAACTGAGTTAGGACAAATTCTGGCTGATGATTCTGCTTCGCCAGCAGATTTTGTTTCCAGTCAAGAAACTCGCGCTCATATTCAAAGTCTGCTGCATACTCTCTCTCCTAAGCAACGAGACGTAATTACTCTACGCTATGGTTTAAATGACGGCAAAAGCATGACCTATGAACAAATAGGTGACGTTTGTGGCGTTAGTAGAGAAAGAGTTAGACAAATCAAAAACAAAGCGATGAAGCTGCTCAAACAACGAGCGATCGAGTATTCTAGTTTGGCAGGATAACCTCTTGCTATCTATCAAATAATCATAGTTTGCTGGCTAATTCTGAAATAGATCAGGGTAGCCAGCATGGTCTTACTTATTCATCTTCCATAAATGCAAAATGCCAAATTATTAATAGCGATCGCAAATCTTTTTAAGCTCTGATAATGTTTCAAGATCAGCACAGTTTGTAACTATTTCTACACATATTTTGGTATTAGCTGTCGATGAAAGCTGTTTAATATCTGTCAATAGTTTTTCAGCACTGGCAAGAGAAAGAAATTGACTTCTATTAACAGAAAGACTATTGCTAGTATCTAACTCATTGTATTTAAAACCGTTGACTGTTTCTTCTGCAACAACCACTTCAGTTAACTGCTCGGGGTTTTCCCCAATTCTTTCTACGATTAATTTTTCTCTTCTAATCGGTATATTAATCATTCGCGTCTCAACTTGCTTGCGAATAACTACTTCCCCAACTTTTTGTTTACGGTGAGCAACCTGTAACTTTTCTTCTAGTAAAGATATTTGATAAGATTCTGGTGAATTTATCTCGGAGAGTCGATTGTTACTTAAAGTCATATACCAAAATATTATGCTTATTTTCAATAAATACAGGTAGAATAAGCTACCCTACCTGTATTAGTTTGCTATGCTATTAGACCTAAACGGAAATCTTTAAACTGAGCGATCTCTGGAAGGATCTCTGTTAATTACTGTATCGCCATCACTTTCAACGTCTAGTTCTTCACGACGAATTGTTTCTCTAGCAGTTACAGTATCTTGCTCAACCTCTTTACGTACGTTAACTTCTTCACGTACAAAAGCCTGCTTTTCAACATCGGCAGTTTCTTCATAAACTTCAATGCGAGCTACTTCGGTATCGCCAAATGCAACTTCGCCAGGAGCAACTGCTCTGCCACTTGTGGGAGTCGTGCGTTCAATTACAACTCGCTCTTTTTCCACAGGAACAGAAACTGATGCTGTTTCTGTTTCAACTCTTTTGCCTACTTTGACAGTACCAGCTAAGAAACGTTCTTTGTTAGCTACCAAACGCTCTTCATATAGTTTGAGGTTTTGACGATCTTCTGCTCCCACCTCGTGATGGTCATGATTGTAAAGATGAGGCTCATGATCGTAGTTATAAGTGCCGCTGTTATAAGCACTACTATCGTAACCTGTGGCTACATTGTCGTTCCGGTCATATTCTACACCTCTATATACTGTTCTGACTCTCTCTTCGTAGTCATAGTCAATTGTCATATCATCGTCATACTCAGGAAGATTTTCCACTTGCTCTTTGGTCAAGTCTTTAGCGTAAATTCTTTGTTGAGCATAATCAATGCTAGCTCTACCTACGGGTAATAAAACTTTCTTGCCGAAAATCCAAAAACCAGTATCAATGACTAAATAGCGGAACTTGCCAGTTTCATCAACAATAATGTCATAAACTGAACCAATTTTATCGTTGGTATGGTCATAAACAGAGAAGTTTTTAATGTCTTCGCCACCAAAAATATCTTCTTTATAATTGGGATATAAGTCCGCGATTTTTGCTAAAGCCATAGATGTACTCCTATTTCAATTAATTTACTAAATAAATACTAGCGATTACCAAAATATTTTCCATCTAACTTGTGAAATAGATAAAAAGAAGAGTTAGTATGTCTTGAGACATAAGTATTAAATACAGCTACTTTACTTATTTTCTATATCTCTAGATAGGTTTGATAAACAGCATTATTATTAATAATATTTAGTAGAGCAAAATTACAATAAGGAAAGGATTTATAAAAAAATGGACAACACACCAAACAAAGAAGAAACTCCAGTAGCAGACGGTGGAAAGCAAACTACTCTCGATCCTGCTCAACGTAAAACTGGACAAGGTTCAAATCAGGACACTCGCCCTGGTGCAACACCTGAAGCTCCTGGATCTAACAAAAACGCCGAAACTCCAGGTAGCCCAAATCAGGGTACTGAAGCTCGCTAATAAAAAACAAGCTAGCTTCAATTAATTTTTTAACAGTAGTTTTGAACCTCCCATCGGTAAAACCGAAGGATTCCCATATAGACTCTTGACTAGGCAAAACCGAAGTTATGCCCCCGCTAGAACGCCGTTACTGGGCTGTTTAATCACGGGCGCACCGACCGCGATCTA
>JAAUOU010000155.1 GCA_012034765.1 Pleurocapsaceae cyanobacterium CSU_1_1
TACTTGGAAGAAGATTAAAAGGCTCGCCAAGTGATAGATCGCGGTCGGTGCGCCCGTGATTAAACAGCCCAGTAACGGCGTTCTAGCGGGGGCATAACTTCGGTTTTGCCTAGTCAAGAGTCTATATGGGAATCCTTCGGTTTTACCGATGGGAGGTTCAAGAAATTGTGCCAAATATTATCTATACGTTCCGCAAAGTTTAAAGCGATTAGCAGGCTAAGATTGAGCGTAATTGGGCTCCGCCCACGCTTCGCGATCGCACCCTCGCCAGTTGCTTCAACGGGTCATAAACTTTGTCGCGTTTCGGGTATGAAAATTCACACCCGAAAGCCGACAAACGCAACGCTCTGGCTCGCCATTTTAACCTGTTGCATTTGTATAGCGATCGCACCAGGAACTCCTGTCATTGCTAAATCGTCAGATTGGATCGTTCGCAGTAATGAGTTTGCCGATGGTTTATCAAAAGCGATCGCTGCCGAGGACTGTCAGAAAAAACTGGCTGTAAGCGAAAGTTTACGAGAAATTAATCCCACCTTCAGAGCATGTAGACAGAAAAGTGTTCTTCAAACAGTAAAAAATCTAAAGCAAAAACTTGCTCAAGAAAAGAATCCTGAACTCCATCTAGATTTAGAAATTTTGCTTAAAGTCGGACAGCAAACATTGCGATCGTATCAGCTTGACGAAAAATATCGTGTACCCTATGTCGATCTGAGTAAAGCCATTTTAGATACTCTCAAAATTACGTTAGACGAGATAGAATCACCCTCCCAACAGCGAGAGGCGATACTTGCCAAGCTAAAGCAATACGCTGGACTCAAGCCAGAGAAAACAGCATTTACTTCTTCCCTGGAACAAGCCATCAAAACTCAACTCCAAAAATCTGAAGTTACTCTTCCAAGTAAAACCCAGCTAAAGAGTGACCTCAAGAAAAACGCCTCCCAAGTCTACAAAATTCAGGCTTTTTTGCAACAGCAAAAAGTTTCAGACTATGAGCAAGCCTACGCAAAACTGAACAGGCAGTTATTTGATTATGAAACCTTTATTCGTCGGGAGGTTTTAACCAAGACAGAGAATAATTTTCGCCTGCCAACCGAACTGTATACGCTCAAGCTGGCAGAGCAAGGCATTGAAACGCCTATTGAAGAAATAATACAGCAGGCACATACTGCCTTTATTCAAGTACAGCAGCAAATGGAAGCGATCGCGCCTCAGATTGCCCGCCAGAAAAAACTCAAGACACCACATTATCGAGATGTAATTCAAGCCCTCAAACAAGAACAGCTTTCCGCCAAAGATACTTTACGTCTTTATCAAAGCCGTGCTAAAGAGCTAGAAACTATTATTCAACAGGAAGATTTAGTAACTCTCCCCAAGGATAAATTCAATATTCGTTTAGCTACAGCCAAAGAAAATAAAAATTTTCCAGTTCCGCTCTACGATAGTGATTCCAGTACCTTTGTCATTCCCGTACTGCAAAATCGAAGAAAAGCAAAACTGTACAATGATTTTACCAATCCTGCCATGTCATGGACGCTAACGGTTCACGAAGGAAGACCTGGACACGATTTACAAATTACCACAATTAAAAACCAAATTAAAAACCAAAATTTATCTCAAGCTCGCACTGATTTTGCTTTCAATTCCACTAATGTTGAAGGCTGGGCAACCTATGCCGAGTCAATCATGCAGCCTTATATGCCCCTTGCAGGACGATTTATGTCTCTCCAGTTTCAACTACTTCGTGCTGCTCGGGCATTTTTAGAACCAGAACTTCAATTGGGAAAAATCACAACTGCCGATGCTTTAAAGGTTTTGACTCAAGATGCTGGATTTTCTAAGTTTTTTGCCCAACAAGAAATTAAGCGTTATACCGAAACTTTTATCGGTCAAGCACCCACTTATTTTTATGGTTATCAGCAATTTTTACAATTGCGATCGCAAGTTGAAAAAAAACTGGGCAAACGATTTAGCGCTAAAAAATTTCATGATTTTGTCTTAACGCAAGGATATTTGACACCTAAATTATTAGAACAACTTCTCCAATCAAAAATGTAGTAGCGTATCCAAATTAATTAGTTTGTTAGTGACATCCTCCCAACACTGAATCCTAGAAGCAGTAAAGTAAGGATAAGCCTCAAGGTACTTAATTTATTTTGAGTGGAAAATTCTTGATGCGATCGCTTAAATCATTACTCCCTTAGCAATGCTTGATTATGAAAAAGCTCAATTTTATTGCTCTGATCGAAGAATTAAATCATCAAGGAATGTGCGATGCTTCAGCAGCGATCGCTCTTTTCCACAGCGATTATTTGATTGTTGCTAATGATGAAGATAATATTTTGAGAGTTTATCAGGCTAAAAAATCTGGCAAACCAAGTCAGGAAATTGATCTTAATCACTATTTTAAAAATAACTCCAAGAAAAAAGAAGTAGACATCGAAGGTGCAGCACTACTAGACGGAGTAGTTTATTGGATTACTTCACATGGCAGAAATAAAGACGGCGAGCTAAAGCTTCAACGTCGCCACTTTTTTGCGACGAAAATTACTGTTCAAGGGAAAAATATTTCTGTTGAGCAATCGGGTATTTCTTATGAAAACCTTTTGCCAGATCTACGGGATTCATTAGAAGATCAAGAACTCAAAAAATACTTTGAATCAATCGATCTAGATCGACATCTAGCTCCTGAAGAAAAAGATGGCATTAATATAGAAGGATTATGTTCTACTCCTAATCAAGATTTATTAATTGGTTTTCGTAATCCTATTCCTGACGGAAAAGCCTTACTAATTCCTTTGAAAAACCCAGTAGAATTGGTTCGCCAAGAAAATTCGTCGGCTCAGTTCGGAGAGCCAATTAGGCTCGATCTAGGAGGGCTAGGAATTAGAAGTATTGAATACTGGGAAAAACATAAGACTTATATTATTTGTGCGGGAGCTTTTGATGGTAGTAGCAACTTCTGCCTCTATCAATGGTCGGGAAACTCAGCAGAAAATCCAGAAATGATTGAAGGAATTGTTTTTCCTCAAGATTTTCGCCCAGAGTCTGTTTTATTTTATCCTCACCAAGACGATCGCTTGCATATTCTCAGTGATGATGGTGGTCTTAAGCAAGATGGCATAACTGAGTGTAAAAAGTTACCTAGTGAGCAAAGATCTTTTAGGAGTATTTGGGTAACAGTTAGAGCCGTACAAAGTTAAATTAGAACAAGTCTAGTTAACTGTTCGTAGGTAGTAGGTAGTAGGTAATAAGTGTCCTAACCTAACCCCGTATTGCTATAAGTGAGCGATAATCCCTAACAACATTCATTTAGATTAATAGTTTTACCCAGTTGCGAATACTCGTGACTGGGTTTTTGACTAGGTAATGTTCAGTTTATCCTAAAGCTCCTGGCAGAAAAAAGTTACAAGCGATACCCATGATGACGATAGCAATAATTAAAGGCATTATTAAATTCCTGAGTTATACGACTATAATTTCCTAACTTAAAGGAAAAGAGTGACATTTCTAGGACATCAGCAAAAATAGTCTCTTTAATTTGGGAATGGCGTGACTGCCACAGGAGCTGGGTTTACTGCTGCTGCTGCTTTTGGTGTTCTTAAGCAACTTTCTGAGTTGGACGATAAAAAACATTGATTTCAAATTAGCGATCGCGATTACATGACTGATATTAGTTGCGATCGCACATCTCATAAATTCAAAAAATAAGAAATATCAATCTCTTGATTCTTTTAGCTAGAGCGAAGTCCTTAAATTAAGTGATTTTACAGATGTTTTGACTGAATATTTTGCTCTTAAAAACTCACGATCTAAGTAATTTCACTGGACAGGCAAAGTTTTTGCAGTTATAAAGTTTCTATGAAGTTTATATAAAGGGTGTGTAAAGCAATGAATATGTGTGTTGACTCATCAATATTTATTCCTTTGATCGGTGGAGTTTATCTTCTAGGTGTTTATCTAATCCTGCGAGTTTTGCAACTCAAAAATTCTGATAAAATCGTTTGATTGTTCAAGCTTAATTTAAAGTCATCTTAGAAATTGAATCAATTTCCACTTCTTAAATTTTTCGCAATCTTGGATTTTTTGATTCTCTCTAATCGTCTAGATTGTTGCATCGTTACAAAAAGCTAGGTAAGGACAGTAGGCGCATTTTTCAGTGGTTGGGGTGGCGATGTAGTCACCTTGGCTTATTTTTTGAGAGAGAGAATTGGCTTCGTCGGCAATTTCCTCTAAATGGCTTGGCATAAAACTGTGGATCTTGTCGTGGCGGAGATAGACAATATGAGCATGAGGATGATTTAAAGCTGCTGCATATACCCAGAGTTGGAAACGGTGATCTTGGGGTTGGATGGTGCGATCGCTTTTGTAGTCTAAGACCCAATCATGACCCACTAAATCGATGACACCGTTAAAGGTGAGGCGATCGAGTTTAAAGCTAATCTGCTGTTCTTTAGCTACGGCTGTTTGACGCAGGTGTTGATATATAGGCAGTTTAAAGAATCTTATAGCTAAAGCGATCGCTTCATCAAGTAAGGACTGTGACCAATCTTCTTCGGCAAAAGGTAATAAGTCTTGAGGTTGGGTAAGGTTATGTTCTAGGGCTTTATGCACTAACGTTCCTGTCTGCATTGCGTATGCCATATGCGAAGCAGTATCCTTTAGGATACCTTCTCCCAAACCTGGATGTCCATCGATAAAGTGGAGTTTAAATCGTTGAGGACATCGAGCATAGTCAGTTAGAGCAGTGACGGGAAGTTCTGATAATCCTGAACCCACACCATTGATTAATAATGATGGCAGGTGTGCTGGTATAGGAGGCATTTGGGGTATGGGGGGCAGTGCTTTAGCATCAGTGTAGGGAATAGTCTGGGTGGGTATATTGGCAGCAGATAGCCCCCGCTGGAGGCGGTTTAGTTCTCCTTTATAGGGTTCAGCAGCGCTCAAGATGAGATAATCCCTTGCTCTAGTCAAGGCAACATATAATACGCGAACAGCTTCTTCTCGCTCTTGTTGTTCTTGAAGGTATTCTAGCCAGCTATACAGCACTGGTTTTTGGGTTTCTCTCAGCAGGTTTTTACTGGTTACCGCTACACCTAATTGAGCGTCAAAACGGATTGCTGGAGCGGACTTAGGACGTTCTTTGCTCAGATCTGCCACAATTACTAAACCCCATTCTAAACCTTTGGCGGCATAGACTGTCATTAAGGAAACAGCGTTATTCACCGCGACTACGGGGCGGGGAACTGCCACCTCTTGTTGATACAGACGCTTGAGCCGACGCACTACTCCAAACAGATCGTAAGTTCCCTGTTCGAGATCCTTAACTAGCTGCCCAAATCCGCGCCAATCTGCTAATCTTCTCTCTGCACCAGCCAAATTAGCAATTACTGCCGTATATCCCGTCAAACGATCTGCAAGCTGCAAGACACGAGAGGGCATTTCTGATTCACGAGATTTTAAGAGCTGTTGTAATACTTTCACAGGGCGAGACAATTCACTAAATTTGTTCATGTTCAAGTCAAATTTTGGTAATTCATCCCACCAGCAGGTATCCTGTTCCTTTGGAGTGGCAAAAGATGCTCGTATTGTAAATATAAGGCGATCGCTCACGGCAAAAAAAGGACTCCGCAACACCGCCACTAAGGCAATATCATCCTCTGGATTAGCCAGAAAACGTAGTAACGCGGTTGCATCTTTAGCTTCTCTGGTGGCTAACAAATTGCCACCCCCCGCAGGGGCGACAGGAATACCAATGGCTGCTAGCGCCTCGCCGTATACCTCTAATGGTTGCCAGGTACGAGTCAGAATCGCAATATCTTTTGGCTCAATTGGACGTGTCTGTCTAATATGTCGATCAAATACAGGAGTTTTGCCCTCCAGTATCTGCTTGATTTTTGCTGCTAGGCTAAATGCTTCTACTCGCTGTCGGTTTGCCTTATTGGGCTTCGGTGGTTTTTCTTCCCCTTCTGGTTTAAGAGGATCGCCAATAACTAACACTTGTAGATAGTTATCTAAATATTTATCTGTTACACTACTGCCTTGTAATGATTCTGACGAACGAAAGGCATGTAAATCTTGATGTTTTTCTGCCAACAGGGGTGTAAAAATCTGATTAAACTGATGGATTAAAGTTTCATGGGTGCGAAAGCTAGTGCTGAGAATAACTTCTTTCCCGTTATTGTCTAAAATGCGATCGCGAAATTGTTGAAATACGCGAATGTCCGCCCGCCGAAAACCATAGATTGACTGTTTTATATCCCCCACTACGGTTAATTCTGCCTTGGCAGTTAAACTATTAAGCAATTGAGCCTGGGTAGGGTTAGTATCCTGAAATTCATCGACTAAAAATACTTGCCATCGCTGATGATAGTAATTTTGTACTGAATTATGAGTTAGCGCTTGGAGAGCATATAGTTCAAGATCGCTAAAGGTAAGTACTTTTCGCTGGAGTTTAAGCCGACTAAGATAATCAGTAACCTCTTGATAGGCTTCACTTAAGGCGGGCAAGATTAATTTTAACTGTTCGTCAGCCTCACCAATTGCTAAATTGAGCAACCCTTGACTAGTGACTTTTTTAACCAACTCTCTGAGCTTGGTTAAGGCACTTTTAACAGCTTTCAGATCCTGCCAATTCTTACTGCTGCCTACTCTCAGGTTAACCTGTTGGATAGTTGCAATTGCCTGCTCAATATTTTCGCTATTTTCTAGCTCGACGATCGCTTTTAAGACAGATAAACGTATTATTTCTAACTTATCCCCTGCTTGCCCTTGATGCTGTTTAAGGATCTCCTGCATAGACTGCCAGACAGCGTCATTAACGATGGTTTTTACTGCCTGTAGTCGGGCGTTAACAATTAATTCCTCCCAGTCTTGAATACCTTGGTGCAAGGCTTGATTAGCCGTATAAGGATCGTCTAGCAGCCTGAGCAAAATATCCTGTAACAAAGAATAAGGAATGAACTGAAAAACCTCTGGCGATAGTTGCGCTATTGCTTGTTGTAGTCCATCATCTAACCAAACTTGTCCTTCTAAATCATCCAATACCTGAAAATCCGCAGGAATGTTAATTAGCTGAAAGTGTTCCTGACAGACTCTAGCAGCAAGAGCATGAATAGTACTAATTTGAGCAGCTTCCAACTCCGCTAGCAGATCCCAACGCTGGGGTAACTCTTGGCTGACTAAAGTGCGGATACGCGATCGCAATTCCGTAGCAGCTTTTTCGGTAAAAGTTACCGCAACTATCTCCAAAGGCGATAAATTTCTCTCCCGCAGATAATATAAATATCGCTCTGCCAACATGTGCGTCTTTCCCGTACCCGCTCCTGCTGTGATTACTACGCTACAGGGTGCATAAGCTGCTACTTGTTGTTCGGGAGTAAGATTAGACATGCAAAATTATGTCCAGTATAAATTGCTCTGTAAATATTAACACCTGAGTTAAGGTCAAATATAGCCGTACAAAGTTAAATTAGGACATATCAACGGACAAACGGAGGGTTATGGAGATGCGATCGCCACAAGTACTGCTTGCACTTTGCCCCAACATCAGCTTAATCTCTTAAGATAAAAAGACACATATCAATAAAATTTGATGCAGCAAGTTATCAATCAAGAATCTACCCAAATCTGGGCTGGCTTTCGCGCACTTTCCGATCCTCTAAGAATTCAAATCATTGAATTACTTCGTTCTCAAGAACTCTGCGTGTGCGAATTATGCGAAAAACTTGAGGTAAGCCAGTCTAAATTATCTTTTCATCTCAAAAATCTTAAAGAAGCTAACCTCATCCACTCTCGTCAACAAGGACGTTGGATGTACTATCGCCCTAATTTAGCCCAATTTGTAGCTTTAGAACAATATTTAGCTGAATACAGAAGTTTTGGCGATATCTTACCAGCTAAAAGCTGCGAATAGACTCTCAATACTTCTCGTTTAGGGATTTAGGGATTTAGGGAAATGATTAAGCCCCAATCCCCTAATGCCCCAATTCCCTACTGTTCTAGTTTTTCTATTAGTTG
>JAAUOU010000035.1 GCA_012034765.1 Pleurocapsaceae cyanobacterium CSU_1_1
GGCTTAACCATAGTCTTAGTCTTGATTTCAAGCTTTCTTCCTCATTCTACCTCCCCTACTTTGACAGAAGAGAGTTATTACCAGTCCTATTTTTTGTCATTTATTTAATTCAAATTAATCAAATCAGATAGGAGTAATCAATTGATATGGCTAAAGTTAATCATAATCAGTCTGTCCCAAAGGTTAGAAGTGTTGATGAACTACTTGCTGCCAAAAGAGCTAACAACCAACTTGGACGCAATAAAGCAACTGAAACTATTAAGACAACATCTGATGTGCTTCGGACTAACACTAAGAAAGCTACCAGAGCCGAGCTACAAAATGATTTAGTTAAGAGTGCCGAACTAGCTCAGGCTCAGGGTGAAGAGGATGGTATCAAACAATTCCTCACAGAAGATATCCCTGCTGTGGTTAGAGCATTACAGGGTGAGCTTAAAACCAAACATCAGGAAGTATTAGCTAATAACGAAATCAAGTTGTTAGAATCCAGTGTCATTGATGCCGACTGGGAAAGTATCAACACTGATTATGATATGTCTTTTGAAACTGATAACTGGTTTTCTCTGGAAGGAGAAGTAGAAGTTAAATCATTACCCTCGATAAATGATAATAATCCCTTCAACTCGGACGATTTACCAGAGTAAGAACAATATCAGATTTATAAAGTGAAATGGAGAAAACATTATTATGGAACTTACTCAAGTTCAAAAGGATTTAATTATCAAGGGTTATGAAGCTCATTGTGCTGAGATAGAAAGATTAATTCAAGTACGCCTAACGGAGAATATGTTAGAGCTATACAGTCTTTTGTTATCGGATGGAAGAGCAGATGTTAAACGTTATTGTGCCGATAATAATATTGATGAACTGGATATAGATGAAGAAACTAAGGCAGATATAGCATTAGGCATTACAGAAATAGAGCTTAAGACTTTACTGAAGCAGAAAGGCATTTATGACACTGAGTTAAAAGAGTTGGGTATCAGAACAAAAAGGATTACTAACGGGATAGAAAATTGTCCTTGGTTCTCTATCTTTAATTCACCCGTCAGCCTTCAATGGCTGACTAAAAACACCGAGAAGATGTTAAAAAAATGCGCTATCAATCATAAATATTATGACTGGGTTAATAGCAAGATAGAGCATATCAAGGATGTCTGGAGTGAAATTGACCCACAGCAAGCCTTACCTGACATTAAACGATACTGGCAGGTTTATAACTTTGAAGTGCCTGAGAGTGTGAAAGAGTTCTTGGTAAAGCAGTCTGGCAATTAGTAGATAATCCTCCTCCTTCTATTTCAGAAATGGATGGAGATATTAATTGTCAAGAGGAAGAGGATATCAATAACCAAAATGAGAGTATCAATTTATCAACACAAGTAATAGTTGAGATATTCAACGATAAAGAAGTTGAGTTTAGAGAAAGATTTAATATCGTATTTCCCATCATCAAAGGGCAATGTTTAAACACTAAAGACTTTCAATTGGTAAGACAGAGTTTAATAACTGAGATAAGTAAAAGTTTAAATCCTGCTGATGTTATAAAAAACTTTTTGGATAACTACTCAAATGTAATTAACTGCTCACAGGAGAAACAATTAATAAAAATGATTGATAGTAGATAAGATTAATCCATTAACTTTAGTAATTAGATGTTTAGAGATAAAACACTAACATATAGCAAAAATTTTACAGTAATAAAACTCGTTAAGCAACTAAATGATAAAACTTAAAAAACAGCCAAAGCATTGATATCAAACTTTTTAAGCTAGTATGTAGTGTTCAAATTGAACGTTGCCCATAATATCTATTTGTATGACATTTAGTATTGTATGTAAATACAACTATAGCTAATAAACAAGATAAAAACATATCAATATGAAACTAAAAAATACTCCCAAACAAGTTAGGATACCTGTTAATAAATTAACCATTATTGAGAGGATAGCAAGGTCAGAAGATAAAACTTCTTGCCAAGTAATAAGAGATGCGATTAACGCTCATCTAAAAAACTATCCTCATCTACTTGTGTACTCCACTACTAGCAGATGAGACAAACAGTATCCAAAAAGTTTAGAGATGAAATAATTAAATGCTACCCTCAGTGTGCAGTAGACATCTCATACATGAGGTTTTTGCAGTACAGATTGTTTAGCAACAACTGGGAAGACCAAAGTAAGAATCTAATCAAAGTCCCCCAATTTGCTTTAGCCTACTGCGAAGATAAACAGAAACAGTTAGCTAATAAGAATTACCAAGGACATTTGTTTTTACAGCGATTCAGAAAAGATGTACAGTACATTACTTGGACGGATTGGAGTTATGAGGAAGGTCGTTGTCGGGTAGTTGAGTTTTCTATTGCTGCCAGTCTTGACGCTTTTTTAGCACAAGAGCTTTACAAGGATTATCAAAATCAAGGCGGACGAGTTTATTTAATTAGTGGTGCTAAGTTTACCACCAGAAATAGAAATGCCGAACTTAAAAAAGCACAGGCAAAGCTGAGAAAAAATCTAGAACACATAAGAAAGTGTAGAAAAGTCCGAAAAGGTGCAGCCAAAGTATTCTTCTACATGATGAAAGTAGATATCAAGCATTACATCAAAATAATCGATAGCAATATCGATACCGTCGAACTAGCCATTAAAAACAGAATTGACCTAACCGAGACTAAGAAGAAAGTTTATTTAGAAACAGTAGATTGTTTAAGGGAGATAAAAAAACCGATGTTACATGGAGTACAAAACAGTTGGCGATTGTATGATGCAGGTGTTTCCATAACAGGCTTGCCTCGTCAATATCGCAAAATGCTCTGTAAAGGCTGGACTGAGTTTGATATTAAATCTAGTCAGTTAGCAATAGTTAGCAGTAAATGGAATATACCTACTATCCATAAGTTCCTCAGCGAACGTAATAGCGTATGGGACTTGTTCTTTAATGTCTTTCCTGTCTCCACCAATGAATATGAGGATGCCAAAAGGTTTTTCAAAGAAAGCTTATACAGTGTCGTATTCGGTAAAGCAGAATCAAGTATTGCCAAAGACTACGATAAGATATTTGGTTTAGGAGCAGGTAAAAAGTTTAGTGATATCTGGCTAGTTAAAGATTTATTTGATGCTCGTGAAGCTGAAATTAATAGATTAGCTAATGAACCACAGGGACGTTACTATTCCCTAGTTGCTGGACTGACTTGTAACCCCAATAATTACTTTAAAACAGGAATGAGCAAAGGCGAACTCAATAAGTTTAAAAAAGAAACAGGAGTTATGCCTTACACTCAACGTAAGCGTATCACTTCTGCTATGGCTCAAGAAGTACAGATGATAGAAATGGCGATACTGACTCCCATCATAGACTTAGCAGAAAAGAATAGTAACAATTATGTCATTACTCTATGGCAGCATGACGGATTCTCAGTTAAGTTCCTAGATAAGAGTAAAAGGGACAAGTGTACTAAGGTAATTGTCAACAGATTCAAGACAACTATAGATAACCTCAAAGTCTTCAATATTCCTACCTATCTGGAATACGAACATCTTTGAACTACATTGCTCTAATTTCTGCCTTTAATGTCTGATAGCAAGAGCCATTGCTACCATCATCTATCAACCAGCTAGATTTCTCCACAGGTAGCTATTAAGGATACAACACCAGACAGGGATTATTATTTTCTCCTCTTATAGATACGTAGATATAGAGAGATAGAAATAGCTGTAGTGTTTGTGTAGAAAACCATAGCTCGCTTTTGACTTACTGCAAGTTTCTCCCCCAAGATATTAGGTGGTTAATACAAGCTACTTGTTCTAAGTTATACAGTCTATAGTTCATGTCAAAAAAAGTTTTAGTTCTACGATATTAATCTCAAATAAATACCCAACCTGTTAGGAAGTTGTAAAAAGACTTAGACCCATCTTCTTAATTGAGGGTGGTTTTTTATTGTCTATTTATCGCTACAAAGACTATGACAACCTTTAAACCAATTCACAATACTTATGACCCTAACAGAGATGACCGTCCTAAATTAGTTTCTATTGGCGTAAGTTTAATCACCTACGAAGTGCATCACATAATTCAAGACGATCGCCATATAGAAATACCTGTCGAAGACGAAGTAGTTTATCTCACAGTTCCAAGAGAAATCCTACATTTACCTTGTGGAGGCGCGTCTTATGACATTATTGCCGACTTACTAGAAGCACAAGGTTATCTCAGAAAGCATTGGTCAATTATGTCAGTTTGGGAGTGCATTCCTGAAGACCAGCATCCATTCTAATAATCCCTCTTTTTATTTGTCTAAACACTTGAATAATAAATCAACAAAATATCACTATGAAAACTCATCAAGCAGAAGTAATTAACTGTGTAATTGCCAATACAAAGTATGGTCGCAAGCTTGTCCTCAACTGTAAATTATTATCTGATAATTCTCAGGTAGCCTGTTGGAGTAATGAGCTAGGTAATAAACTATATCGCTCAAAGCATAAAGGCGATATTGTTGAGATTATCGAATCTGACAAAGGTAAATATAGTGTTCTTGACAGAGAGCCACCTCACAACATAGGAGGGGAAGGATTAAAGCCTGTTAAAGACATAATGCCCAATATACCCAAATCAAATGGCTATGTTAACAATGGTACTACTACTACTCAACAAGTCGCCTCTAGTGCTGTAGACGACTATCTTAGTAATGATTTGGGACTGCCAGAGTTACTAACAGATAAGCAGAAACATGATTTGTCTAAGCTCACAGTTGAACGCGCCCGTCTTTTAGTTTTCTGTATTGAGACTATGAAAAATGAGATGGATGCTAAAGGCTTCGAGTTCTACGAAAATTCAGTCCGTAGCCTTGGGGTGAGTTTGTTTATCCAAATCACCCGTTATCTTTCATAAGTGAGAGAACACCAAACTTTGACTAAAATCACTTCAAAATAGTGATTTTAGTCAAAGTTTTTTCCTAATAAATCATTCAACATTGAGATTATAAGAGTTTTATTGAGTGTAATTTAATGAAGTTAATTTTAAAAATTTCGCAATAAGTGTATTTATTTTTTACCATTAATCTCAACTATAGTTATCAATCCTAAAAATGCAAACGCTGCAACTCGGGTTGCATTTGCAAGAGGAAGTTATTGTGGCTCTTACTCTGGTAATTTCTCAGGAGGGCGCGAATTTGCCTTAAATTTGGGAGGAGGACAAACCTTTACTGCTCGTAATACTGGTGGTGGCGTTCAATATGATATCTCTGTTTATGGAGCTACTGGATATGTTTATGGAAACAAAGTGTCATCAAACCAGATTAATTATCAGATTCCTCGTCGTGGTGATTACTATATTTATATAAAATCAAGCACTGCATACAACTCTGTAGAGTTTTGCGCTTACTAGATAAGCGCATTTTAAATTATTTAAGAAAGTTTAGGTCATTTAATCTAATTAATTTGTATTTTATATATTACTTCAAAATGAATAAAACAATTACAAAAAGTTTAACTTTAAACGCACTATTGTCAGTATTTTTGTTATTACCTTTTAGTTTCAAAACTCCCGCTCAAGCTCAATCTAATCAAGATTGTTCATTAGCATTAAATCAAGTGGCAGAACAAATATATAATTATGGAACTTCTATTAATGTAGCCGAATATAATGATGCTAACGATAGTTATATAGGGAACCCCAGTAGCAGAAAAGCAATGATAGTATTCGGGTTGGGTAATCCAATTTATCAGGATACAAATTCAATTTTATTTGTGGAAAATAGCTCGACTAAATCAGATAGTATTGCTGCTAATATTTTAAATTCATTTCAATTGCAACAAGATTGGGCAAATCATTTGGTGAAAAATTGTAATAATTTAGCTGTTGTAACATTTTCCAAGGCTCACTCAGGCTGGTCTAACCAATATGCTATTCAGACTAATGGTTTAACTGCACCAAGAGAATGTATAGACCCAGCTATGAGTTCTGGTAAATTTTTACCTTGGAATTATACTTATTGTACGTAAGCTAGATGTTAACAATCTAACATTTTTCAGAAATATTTTATTGCAGATGCTGTATCAAATTTTATTATAAAAAACAGATACACCATTTTTTCTTATCTTGTTGTTCTAAGATTTTTTATGAACCCTTGCTGTAGATTGAAAGGAGAGCAACCAAGGAAATCGGCTCGCATATAACCAATATCATTACCTGCACGATTATCACTTACTTTTACCCAGTAATATCCGTCTCGGTCTTTTGGTGGAACAGCATTATCATCACTCATCATTCCTTCGTAACTATAGAACAAATTTTGACCGTTATAAGCTTCACCTACAATTCCATAGTTAGTTCCAGCACCAGACCTAATGTTAACGCTTCCGCTAGGAGTTTTAGTACAGACACTGAGATGAGTTGATGCAAAAGCCTTATTTACTGTGCCAATCAAAATCATTAGAGAAGTAAGTAGAAAAGTTTTAAATTTCATAAATTCCTTTGTTGATTATTTTGGGTATGATGTTTAACTTTGTTAGTTACAAAGAAGCTCATATTATAGATTTCTCAAAAACAAACAGGAATTCAACATTTTGGTTTGGTTGACAGAATGTTAATTAAACTATGTTATTGGGGAATGTTAGTAGAGTTGAAAATTATTTAGCTTTAAAAATGTTGTCTATGAATAGACTATTTAAACTGGGAATCACAGCGAATATCCTATCTGTTCTACTATTCTCTTTGACTCTTCCAGTCAAAGCTTGGGGTCCAGAATATGAACATGCAACGTGCCATATCAATACAGGTATAAGTACAAGTCCTCAAAACAGAAGTTTTAATTGTTTTAAAGAAAGTGCGGGAGGTGCAGGTGCGACCTTTATAAGTTTTATTCCCATAGTAGGAATTAATAGTAAAGGTTCCAGAGTACTTACAATTAATATGCATCATGGACATCCTACCACTACAAAATCCACTTTATCCATAACATGGGCAGATGGTCGTGTAGAAAAAATAATTGGTGAAAAGTATCAGGGAGAAGTACAAACTTTTTGGACTGAAAGAGGTTGGGCAATTAGTTTTCATCCTCCACGCAATGAAGATTCATACTAAATTAGAAATTTAAAGCCATGAAGAAAAAGAAATTAATCGCAGGAATCCTTATTGCTTCAGGTCTAATTCTGGGAGTAAAAGGAGTTCGAGATATTACTTTTAAGTCTAATGTAAACATGAGTACACAATGGATATTCGGTTCTCCTAGTGAAGGACAATTATCTTTTGCCCGTAATGGACAAGTATATCAGGAAAAAGTAAATAGCAAAGGTACTATTGAAACAGTTATTGCTGGAGTTTTATTCACTACGGGAATTGTTTTTATTAAATAATGTACAAACATACAAATAT
This sequence comes from Pleurocapsaceae cyanobacterium CSU_1_1, assembly GCA_012034765.1. Classification (GTDB taxonomy): domain Bacteria; phylum Cyanobacteriota; class Cyanobacteriia; order Cyanobacteriales; family Xenococcaceae; genus Waterburya. Next base: position 7,372 of record JAAUOU010000035.1, read on the forward strand.
CTTGTTGTTATTTGTCAAGATATTTGTATGTTTTTTTATCTAAAAACTAATATTATACAAATTCGTAGAATGCTCAATATTAATAGAGGATAGATATTATTAGTTTAAGTACTTAAGTTGATATAACAAATTTTACAGTTATTTTATTCTATAACAATCAACATGAAAAGATGAAGTAATAACTACAAGTTTGAATATAATAGCAAACTGCTGCTAACTTACCAAAAACATTTGCTTTTATATTCCTATGGTAACTGCCAAACTTTAATTGTTTTGTTCTTATCATCATAAGACCCTCTACTAACACTAATTAAAGTTTTAGCATTAGAAGTAAAGGCGAGATCGTTAGTTTCTTTATGCCCAATCAAAGTCGTTTTTAATTTTCCTGTGTTTAAGTCCCAGACTTTAATAGGTTCTGTTTCAGTCACAGTGACTATAGTTTTATTATTTGGACTAATAGCAATAGCACTATGACCTTTTGTCTCTATATTGTCTTCTAAGGTATTTTTTAACCTTCCTGTTTCTAGATTCCAAGTTTTTATGGATTTTGGATGACTAGTAACTAAAGTTTCGCTGTCTGGACTTATAGCAAATATCATTGAGTAAAAAGATCTTCCCTCAATATTTGAAATGTTTTTATTGTATCCATTCAAAGTATATTTAATACTTCCTGTTATTATATCTATAACCGCAATATTTTCTTCGTAACCAACAACCATAATTTTACTGTTAGGACTAATAACAACTTTAGGCACAATAAGTTTGTCAGATACAGATTTATTAAGATAGTAACTATGTTTAAGTTGTCCAGTACCAAGATTTCGTAAGTTAATATTTATTTTTTCGTTTACATGATTGACAGTGACTAAAGTTTGACCATTCAAGCTGATAGTATTTGGATGAGAATTGTCATTTATCGTGTATAGTAGTTTTCCTGTTTTTAAATTCCAAACTTTTATATTTTCTTTAGAACTACCAACTTTAGAACTACCAACTAAAGTCTGACCGTCATTACTAAGAATAAGATTTCTGCGAAAAAGCTCTTCATCCTCTAATAAAGTATATCTAAGCTTTCCTGTTTTTAGATTCCAAGCTTTTATAGCATTAACTTGTGTGTACTTTTCATTGTCATAATAACTATTTTCTGTAACTAAAATTTGACCATCAGAACTAACATCAAAGCCAGAATATCCGTGATTGTTTAAAGAATAGATGAGCTTACCTGTATCAAGATGCCAAACTTTTATAAATCTTTCATTGTCAGAATAAGAGGAACTATCTATGTTAACCAAAGTTTGTCCATCACTCGTTACTACAAATGAGCCAACATATTTTTTATTGTTTAAAGAGTATTTTAAAAAACTTTCTTGAGCGTTTAAAACACTCTTGCTACTATTCCGTTGATTTTGCTTTTTAAATTCTAGTAACTCGCTGCATCGTAGTTGCATTAGATATTCACTAGATTTACAAGCTTCTTTTAGTTGATTTGCTTGCGCTTTTGGAGACAAAATTAAACTAATACTTGTAAACAAAAACAATATGTAAAAGCTGTATAAATTTAATTTATGCATTTTCATAGTTACTTTTTGTTAGTTTTATTTAATTTACTATTCATCAGTTTTGCTGAGTAATATCGCTGAACTCAGCAAAGTATATTTCATAAATAGTTATATTATTAAGTATTCCCAAACTATACCCATAACATTGTCAGTAGTTTTACATGATTTTCTTTAGAATTATTCAAGAATAGCACTGCTTCTAAAGTTAAATTATCTTTTCTATAATTGCTTTTTTTATACTTTTTTCTACTACTAATAGTTAAACGTCTTGTCCTAAGTCATTGACGTAAAACTGACTCTCTTTTTTTTCTACTTATTTGACTAAAAAATCAATACTATGACTAGAACAATAAAAGAATTAGTAGAAACTGAAGTTATCTATTGCGTATCCTCTCTTGTACATACGCTGACGCAAGAAAACAAACTCGAAGAGGAACAAGCACTTGAGCTATGGACTGCTCCTATCGATTATGGGTCAGCCAAATATGAATTAGAACTAGAACAGGATTATGTCTTTAAGCACTTCTGCACTGAAGATAATCAGTATTACTTTGGAGTAAGGAATAAAGACGCAGTATGGAAAATTGACCCAATTCATAACGACGAAGAAACTGCTATCTATGAATGGTTTGAGATTTATAGAGGCGGTAGTTTGGGGGATTATCGCCAGGAAATCTTTGAACACTGGATAGTTAGTTCTTGGCTTGGAAAGAAATTACAGGAACATGGTGAAACTGTAGTAGAAGATCTATTGGGTATAGATTATATTTGGGGACGCACTACAACTGGTCAGGCTATTTGGTGCGATTACATTATCCAAACTATTTACAACGAACTTATATCTAGGAGATGATAAAACTTAAACTTAAAAAATTAATATTAGTTCGCCAAAAGTACATCCTCGTTCTCCTGTTTTGTATTTTAATTGTATGTTTTTGGCAGACACCTATAATTGAATCTCCCAAGAGCGATGAACTAAGAGGCGTTTGGATGACCAATTATGGTGCATCACTTTCTTACCACACAACCAGATTAGATGAAGTTGTAGCCAACATAGCCAAACATCACTTAAATACTATTTACCCTGCTGTTTGGAATAGGGGCTATACTCTTTATCCTTCTCCCATAACTAAAAATGTAGGAGGGCTAAAGCAAGACCGTCTAACCTCACTGCCTTATGAAGATATTCTTTCCAGTTTAATTTATCAAGCTCATCGTCAAAATCTCAAACTAGTACCTTGGTTTGAATATGGCTTGATGATTCCCACCACATCCAAGATTGCTCAAGAACATCCAGATTGGCTGACTACCACTCAGAATGGGGAGACTGTAATTAATTACAAAGCAACTAAACCAAAGTGGATATTAAACTCGTTATTTAATTTTGCTCAAGAGATAACTGGGGCTAATCAAGGATGGCTTAATCCTTTTCATCCAGAGGTTCAAAGATTTTTAATTGAGTTAATTGCTGATGTAGTAAAAAGATACTCAGTAGATGGTATTCAGTTAGATGACCACTTTGGTTTGCCTATTGAGTTTGGATATGACGATTTCACAGTAAAACTATATCGCCAAGAACATAATGGTGATAGCCCACCAAATAATCCATCAGATACAGAATGGGTTGCTTGGAGAGCAAATAAGATTACACAGTTTGTGACTCAACTTGTAAAAGAAGTTAAAGCCACCAATAGTAATTTAGTTGTGTCTCTATCTCCAAACTTACCTAACTATTCATACAGAAAGTATCTACAAGATTGGACTAGGTGGATTGAACTTAGGTTACTAGATGAAGTAGTAGTTCAAGTTTATCGTCCAACTGACAAGTTAGCTAATGAATTAGCTAATAGAGAGTTAGTTAATCTAATTCACAGTATGCCAATTAATATAGGTCTTTATACTGGAACATTTTCTTCACCAAAAACCATAGAGCAGATACAACGTGAAGTAGAAATTGTCAAAGACAAAGATTACCAAGGGGTTGCTTTCTTTTGTTGGGAAACAACGCTTTGGTTTTTCAAGAGCAGTGCTGCTTCTCAAGTCAAACAAGTGTTTCAACAATTATTCAGCTAATACTTATATTAAGTCAAGAGAATAAAAGATAACTCTCTACTCAAGTTATCTGTAAGGGAAAGTCATCAGGCATTACTTAGGACACTGACTATCAAAGTTAACAATCACTAGCGTTTGAGATAATCCTAAGATGCCTGATGGACTTTTAACAGAGAATAATTTATTTTTTATATTTATGCTTTAACGTCAATCAAGCTCGACTTAATAGCCTGAAATCCTTATACAGAGTACTTTTTGTCTAGTTGACGTTGAGAAGACTAGCAGACAAAAAGGTGGGTAACTCTATAAAAACAAAAAATTACTAATTTCAAATTCACGATAACGTCAATTTCTTTTTCCTTATCAAACTAAAATTTTTACCCTGACTTTGTTTTATCCAGTTGACGTTAAGAAAATCCTCAAACTAAAAAATCAGGAACTCTACCGAAATAGAATGTTCCTGATTAATTATTGAACTTAACGTCAATTAGCTAGAACTAAATGACTTCAATCTTTTACGCAGCCTTGTCTTCGTCTAGTTGACATTGACTATCAGAATTATCTCCGAAATAGTCATCAGCCTTGACCCAAATAGCGTGAGGAATCTCACTTATGTCTAACACTTGAGGTTGACATCTAGGGTCACTATTCAACTTATTAAATAGCTTTTGTCTTTGTTGATTACTAATCTTCTTGGGACAATAGCCAAAGTTTTGCTGCAATAGATTTCTAATGTCTTTCAGAGCTTTGCTATTAGGCTTGTTTATTTCTCGTTTTGAGATATCGAGTGCAGGGAGTGCTGCAATGTTCTCAGGGAGAACATATTCATCCATTTTATGGCGTTCAAGATATTGTTTAATTGGTTGATACCACGGGGACTCATAAGTGAATGAGGCGTTGGATTTCTCCAGCTTCGCAGCTTCTTCTTCATTCAACCACCATTGTTCGCCATTGTTATAGGCATGAACAGCAGCAGCCCAAATTCCATCAATCTCTTGTTCCAAACGAGGAATATCAATCTTACCGTTGACAGGCACAATCCAATATCGGCGTGAACCTGTTTGGTCGGTGAGAAAACTTCCATTATTGGCAGTGCCAGTCAGAACAAATCGTCGGTCACACTTCTGCATTGTGGCTGAATATGCTGGACGAAAGACATCTGTTGAAGAAGTGATAAAGTCTTTTATTTCCTCCTGTTTAATGCGACGGAATTTAGTGTCAATTTCCCCTATCTCAGTGAACCAATATTGGTGCAGCTTTGAATAGAAGTCCTTGTTTAGGTTAATTTCTGGAACAGTGTCATTGAACCACGCAGGGTTTTTTGCCAAAGTTCTTAAGAAACTAGATTTTCCAATCCCTTGTTGGGGAGAATAAAGAATCAAGATGGCATGGACGGAACATCCAGGGTTGAGAACCCTTGCCACAGCAGCTATCAATGTTTTTTTGATTAACAAGTTAGCTAGCTGATTTTTATTCCCTAGATATCGTTCTGCTAAATTATCAATATCAACTGGACTAACTGAATCTAATTCGTCCTTGAGATATTTTTCCACTGGATGATAAGTATTTCTACTTAGAGCATCCATTAAGTGGTTTTTAAAAGCTTTCTCTTTTTGGAATTTAACTTGATAATCTTTTTCGCATTCTACCAAGACACGATTCTCCACATTGAGAGTTTCGTTCTGATGTCGGCGCAAACTCTTTTCGTCTAATTCGACATCTTGAGTTAAAAGATTATATTTTAGTCTTGATTCAAGAATTTGTTTGACAAATCCTTGAGTTTCTTCCAGTGAGATTGTCGTTAGTTCAGGAGCTTTATGCTGGTTGCGGAAATTTGCAACTTGCTCTAGTTTAGTTTCACCCTTACTAGAATTATCAATTTGTTCTTCGTTACTGCTTTCAGAAAATTCTCTGTCAGCAAAAGTATCGAACTCATTGAAAGCATTAGATTTGTTATCAGTCTGCTCAACTACGACATTGTTGATATTGGGTTTTTCAGTTTGAATATCTAGGTTATTGCTGTTATCGACAGAAGTTTCTGAATTTACAGCGTCAACTTCCATCTGTGATGAAAAATCAACTTTGGAAGTTTTTGGGACAGGAGATTGAAAATTTTTTCTATTATTAGTCATTGATATTTCCATGTTTTTAAAATTTAATCGAGTTTGATAATCTCTTCAAAAATTGAAGTAAATTATTAACTCTAAATAAATTACCTGGAGTTATAAACTCTACGTTTATAAAGTTATCAACGTCACTAATATCACTTAAACCTTATTCCTGCACTTCTCTAATATATGACTTTGTAATACTAAATGATGTGATTTGAATCAATCCCTTGTTTGATTTTGGTCACACTACTAGTATCTAGAGTATGATAAAGAAAAATGTAATTTATTTGAAACCTTTAAAACTATGAATAATATTAATGTACGAATTATCAATGGCGTTAAGACACGCCCCCGAAGTATTTGTAGATATCTCAAACTATGAAGGATATTATCAAGTCTCAAACTACGGTAATGTAAGAAGCTTAGACCGTGTAATCAAAGAAAAGACTGGTAAAACTCAAACTCTCAAAGGTCGAATACTAAAACCAAGAATAAATCCTGGCGGATACTATCATGTAGGGTTAGGAAAAAATGGCACTAGAGCAACATTTGCCATTCATCAACTTGTAGCACGAGCTTTTATACCCAATCCCAACAATAAAAAAACCGTCAATCACATTAACGGAAATAAGCTCTCAAACAGCGTTTCTAATCTCGAATGGTCTACATACTCAGAGAACTTAGAACACGCTTATAAAACTGGATTAAGACGGGCTGTTAAATCTAATGAAGTGGTTGGTAAAAACTATAAAAGGAAAGTTACAGAGCAACAAGTGAGAGAAATTAAGTTATTGATAGCAGCTAAATCTCTTACCCTCAAACAGATTGCAAATCAGTATAACGTAGGACGCTCCACTATCGGCTCTATCAAGTCTGGTAGAAACTGGAGCTATATTTTAGTTCAGTAAAAAATCTGGGCAAAACCAGGGCAGTATATAACAGTAAACACTCACCCTAGATGAGTTTAGTAAAGCCAATCAATTGATATAGTTTTGTTGTGGAGTTTTGTGTTGAACCTGCGACATCCTGCTCCCAAAGCAGGCGCGCTACCAAGCTGCGCTACATCCCGTTTCGCTTTTGCACTCTGGACTAGAATAGCACAATTCGATTGAATTAAGTTAAACAATACACAAACATAGGCTTTAAAAATCTATTGCCACGAGTATTGGTGGTGTAAGAAATACTTAAAGGACTAAAAATCAAAATCAGGCATTAACTTCAACACTCCCATGCCTAAATCTTCACCGTTGATTGATTTAACTTCAAACAAAGCCAGCATATCTTTTGCTTGGGGATTACCTCGGTTAGCTCCTGTCGCTCCCATGGCGATTACTAAGCCACAATAGCCTTTGGTTTTTTTACAGCGTTGATGCCATTTTTCTAGAGCTTTAGCTTGTTGTACTACATCGTGAGAATACTCCGCAAAGATGTATAGTTCATCATCTTCGGTTTGCAGCATACCTAAGTCATAAACCTCCCCATTAAAAGGATCGTGACCAGGATTGAAACAAACAGCTTTTAACCCCCCAGCATCTTGAATTCTGGTAATTAAACGATTTGCCTTAGAGCGAGTAGTTTGGATAAAAATTGTTGGTAGTTCGGCAGTTTTAGTCGTAACTTTTGCCGACTGACAGTAAGTCTTTGACTGGTGCTGAAGTTGTTTAATCAATTCTCTAGGTATGCTAGCTAAACTGACCAATGCGCCATCAGGAATTAAATCTTCTTGGATTGGCATATTTGCTTCTGGGGAAAAGCCAGGAAAATCGCTGTGTCCCATATCCAGCAGTTCTGCTGATAATTCTGGTAGGGTAGAAACTTTGGTAGTAATTGTCCGTTTCTGCTCTGTTGTAGCTGGTAGAGCAATCCGATAGGATTTAGTTACTGCTTCGATTGGCTCTTGAGCAAGAATGGCACGATGGCGATCGCAAAAACGCTGTAAAGATTCTAGAGTAGCATAAACAATGCTGGTTTCGGCTTCGTCTAGAAAATGGCGCATTCCTTCAAAAGGATGCAGACTACCAAAAAATGCCTCCATTGATGACTCATCTACAACATTTTCTAGATCTTCTATCTCTTCATAATTGAGAAACCAACAGTCTTGAGCCAAAAAGGCTTTTTCTAACTCCGCTGCTGAGTGATTATCGCCCAAAGCTGCTTGACGAAATTGTTTGAGGGAATCTAAGGAGCGATAAATTAACACTCCATATTCTGCCGACATCATGCCCATAACACAGATGTATACTCGTTCAATTTCACAGTCTTTTAACTCTACCTGTAAAATATCGCTGTCGGCTAATAATTCCCAAGGAGCCTGTGACCAAATCTTGCTAGCAACCCGATCGATTGCTTCTTCATAGACAGCAGGCAATGGACTCGGCTGATCCTCTTCCATGACGGCAAAACCTTCAAACAGACGATCTATCAAAGGTAGTTGAGGAGCATATTCAACGTTAATTCCCAGATCTTGTAATACTCCCCGCAGGAAAAACTGAATTTCGCGATCGCGCACCACAATTTTTTGCGGACGACAAGGCTGGGTTGGATGGTGCGGTGATTCAATTGCTCGTAATAAAGTTCGTACCACTGCCTCCATCCCCATATCTTCTGCTACCACATCCATGGCACGGACAGCACCCTCAGAACCATCCACCCAGATAATACACTGATCATCAGTGTTTTTTACCCCATCTAAATGTGATGCCATACTGCCTAGGGAACGGCGATCGCCTTCCCAAACAATACTTGCCAGGGGAATTTTTTGTAGTCTACTTCTAGTGGTGGGGGGAAGAGTGGTCATATATGTTTATCGCTATTTGTCGCTACGTTCTTTGTTTTATACTATCTGCTTTGTTTTCTTGGGCAGTTTGCAAGAGTAAACCATACTCCATACCCTCAACAACTGCTTGGTAGGAAGCGTCTAAAATATTGGCAGATACGCCTACAGTTGTCCAGCGTTTAACTCCATTACTTGATTCTACTAAAACACGAGTCTTGGCTGCTGTGCCTGCACTACCATCAAGAATACGAACTTTATAGTCTGCTAGATAGAAATCGGCGATTTGAGGATAAAATTCAACTAAAGCCTTGCGTAAAGCACTATCTAAAGCTGCCACGGGTCCATTACCTTCTGCTACCTCTAATAAGTTTTTGCCATCTACTTCTACTTTAATAGTTGCTAACGCTTTACTGGCAGGATTATCTTGTTCTTGATAAATATTACAGTGAACTTGAAAACCTTTGAGTAAAAATAATTGTTTACCTGGAGTAAGAATTGAGCGCATTAATAGTTCGAAGCTGGCTTCTGCTGCCTCAAATTGATAGCCTTCATTCTCTAAGATTTTAAGCTTGTCGAGAATCTGACGACAGGTAAGATCCTGTTTGCTTAAATTGATGCCAAACTTGGCAGCATAATGTAATACATTGCTTAATCCTGACTGGTCAGAAATGACAATTCTGCGTTCATTGCCCACTAATTCTGGCTGAATATGTTCGTAAGTTAAAGGATTTTTCTCAACCGCCGAAACGTGAACTCCTGCCTTATGAGCAAATGCCGAGCGCCCGACAAAAGGAGCATGATCATTAGGAGCTAAGTTAACAATCTCGCTAATCAAACGACTAGTCGGACTTAAATCACTTAGTTGTTGTTGTCCTAAACAAGAGTAATTTAATTTTAACTGCAAATTCGGAATCAATGTACAAAGGTTGGCGTTTCCACATCTTTCACCATAACCATTAATTGTTCCCTGAATCATCGTTGCTCCAGATATCACAGCAGCGATCGCATTGGCCACCGCCACTCCTGCATCGTTATGGGTATGAATGCCTAATTTACCTTCGAGATCTGGTATTGCCTGAATTACCTCTGTGACAATCTGAGTTACTTCGTGGGGCAATGTACCGCCGTTAGTATCGCACAGGGCTAGCCATTCTGCTCCTGCGGTTAAAGCCGTTCTTAGGGTTAAAACCGCATATTCAGGATTATGTTTATAACCATCGAACCAGTGTTCGGCATCATAGATTACTCGTCTGCCCTGACTCCGCAAATACTCAATGGTGTCGCGAATCATCGCCAAGTTTTCAGCCAGACTGGTTTTGAGAGTTTCCGTAACGTGGAGATTCCAAGATTTGCCAAAAATTGTCACCCAAAGAGTACCTGCTGCCAAGATTGCCTGGAGCATCTTATCTTCGCCTACCGCCAGATGAGGACGACGAGTAGAGCAAAAAGCCACTATTTGCGAATTCTGCAAAGGTTCTTCCTTTAATTGCCAAAAAACTGTACATCTTTAGGATTTGCCCCTGGCCATCCTCCTTCAATAAAAGGAACTCCCAAGCGATCGAGCTGTCGCGCAATTTTTAGCTTGTCATCTAAAGACAAAGAAATACCTTCCCCTTGAGAGCCATCTCTAAGGGTGGTGTCATAAACCTGAATTACTGGTTTTTGCTTCATCGAGTTAATTGGTGCAACCATCATTAACAAATGTTAAGTTACTCAAAGACAAATATTTAAATTGCCTGAGCTTAAGATTTTTTTTTATGCCTATCGTAACTGTACAATGAACATCTTTAAAATATCACCGATTATTCGCATCACTCTTTTATCTCTTTATATTGGTTTAACTGTACCATTACCTTTTCTTGCCGACTTTACTGATGCCCCTGTACCATCATGGCTATTGTGGATCGGTATTGTCTTTGGGTGCGATCGCTGTTTATGCTGCTCTCAGTGAACGGGTAATTTTAGATGATGATAAAATTCAGGTGACTTATCCCAACTGGGTGCCAAAGTTTTTCCGCCAAGGTTGGTCTTTGTCTTGGCAAGAGATTGATAACTTAAAAATGCGTACCACTGGACAGGGTGGCTTAGTTTATTATTTTACTTCTCCTACTACTGAGAAAGCTTATTTATTGCCAATGCGGGTAGCTGGGTTTAATAAAATGGTAAATTTAGTCACTGAGAAAACTGGTATTGATACGGTTGATATTCGTCCTCTGTCGCAACCCTGGATGTATTTGATTCTATTTGCCTGCACGATGGTTTTGTGGCTTTTAGACGGTTGGACAATCTGGACGGCAACTCAAATTAGTATTTGAGCTATAAGCCATAAGCTATAAGCTGGATTTTGGTTAACCTAAGTTCGAGAAATGATGGGTTACTGAATGATGGGATCTTGGGCATAGTTGAGACGTATTTGTTCTAGCTCCCTAATTTTTTCCACAGCAGTTTGGATTTCTTGACAGTAATATTCCATTAGCTTGATATCTGTCGCTGGATTGAGGTTTTGTAGCTGCTCTGAACAGTAAATTTGGCGTTTTTGATAGTTTACCTGTTCTAAGGAGGCGATCGCTTCGGCGATTCTAACCTCGGTGCGGAAGACATCTTCTTGGGTTTTTTCGTCTAGATGAAATAGTTTCGTTACAGCCATCATTGCTTTGGGGAAACTGGCACTAAGATTGTGTAATTCACTTAGTAGCGGATTAATGTTACTCATAGAAGAAGTTGGGATTGTTTCCTCTGCCATGATTATTTGTTGCCAGAGAAAACGATGGGATGCCAAGTTAAATAATAAGTCTTGAGTTTCTAGCTGCTCGATAATTGACTCACGATAGCGGGGATAGTGGATATAGATGCGTAAAAGTAAGGCTTCGGCTTGTTCTAATAGTTCGCTTTCAGGATCGGTGGCGATCGCGAAGCGTTCCCCAGGGGAAATCGCCAAAGCAGGTTTAGAGAAGGATTTTTTGTTTTGACTTAAATTATTTTGATAGTTTGAGCGTGTTGACTTTATTTGTGATTTGAGGGTAGCTAAATTTTGCAATACTAATCGACTATCCCCCAGGCTTAGTAATTCGGCGCAGTGAGTCAAGTAATGGTTGCGTTGGTTAGCATCCTGGAGCTTGTTGAGGAGTTTAATCATTCCTGCTGCTACCTGTTGCAATTCATCCGCAGCCTTGAGATTTTTGTCGGCTAAGAGGCGAGCAATCAACCAGTCAAGCCATAAGGGAGCAGTTTCTAGCGCCTGATGATAAAGCACTACGCCCTCTGCTCGGCTTTTGATAAATTCATCGGCATCTTTGCCTTCAGGAAGATTGAGAATACGTAGCTGTACTACACCACCGTAAACTAGATCTTCAATCTCGGCGATCGCTCTTTCCGTGGCTTTTTTCCCTGCCTGATCGGCATCAAAATTAAGGATCACTTGTTTAGAAGCAGTAAAGCGCAGTAGCTGCTTAAGCTGATCCTGAGTAAAAGCTGTACCCAAGGAAGCCACCACATGGTTGATTCCTGCCTCATGGAGCGCGATCGCATCAAAATAGCCTTCAACCACTACTGCACAGTCTGCTTTACCAATAGCACTACGAGCCTGATCTAGGGCAAATAAAGTCTTGCTTTTATCAAACAGCGGGGTTTCAGGAGAATTAAGATACTTCGGCTGATCCTCTTCTTTCAGGCTACGACTGCCAAAGCCAATAATTCTTCCTTGGAGATCCATAATCGGAATAATTAAGCGATCGCGAAATACGTCATAATAGCCACTCCCTGTCTTACGGGGTTTAATTAATCCCGCTTGTTCGACTAGGTTAACGGGATAGCGTTTTTGTTCGACTAAATAGCGATATAAAGTTTCCCATCCCAGGGGAGCATAACCAAGCTGGAAACGTTTAATAGTATTCTCTTCAATGTTTCTTTGCTGACGGAGATAGGTTAATGCCACTTCTCCCTGAGACTGATAGAGAGCGTGCTGAAAAAAACTGGAGGCGATCGCTAATACTTCGTAAAGCTGCTCTTTCAAGGTAAATTGACGCTGAATTTCCTGTCTTTGCTCAGGCTCTACTGTCTTGATTTCAACTTGATAACGCCGAGCCAAATCAAGAACAACTTCCGCAAAAGACTGCTTATTAGTCTCCATCAAAAATTTATAAGCATTTCCCCCTTCTCCACAGCCAAAACAGTAATATACCTGCTTGTCTTGACTAACGCTAAAGCTCGGTGTCTTCTCGTTATGAAAAGGACATAAGCCCAAAAATCTTTGCCTCTTTTTCGCAGTACGATATGTTCTGAAATTACATCAACAATATCGACTCGTTGCTGTACTTCTTCGATGGTGTCGGGATGCAGTCGGGGAACTCTCACGCTTGAACAATCTCAATTTATTAGTCTAAATTAGTCTAAAATTGCCACAGTATTATTTTATCCTGTTATCTATGGCAATCTTAACAGTTATGCTTACAAGCAAAGATTGGATTGCTCATTAATAATTGTTCACTGATAACTGATGAAGATGCTGGCACAATGGGATTGTTTTCTTAAAAACTTAGGACAATGGCATGGTTCATTTACGCGCTTTTCGCCTCAAGGGGAAGAAACAGCCGATACTCCTACCTTAGTAACTTTAGAGGGGTTAAATAATAATCAAAATGTGCATCAGGTAGTACGCTACTTACCGACCGATGAGCCATCGCGGGATGTGGTGGTAGATTATGATTCTCTCAACCGCAGTATCTTGTTTTTTGCTAACGGTGCTTTCTCCCAAGGAAGTATGCAGTGGAGTCCCTATAGTACTTTTGGTGGTGAATTTGGTCTGATTGATAATGAGTTTGGCGATGGTACTCGTCGGCTGCGAATGGTAGAGCTTTATAACAGTTCATCTCAGCTTGAGAGAGTGGTGCTGATTAGAGAAAAACTACCTCATAGTAATGTGCCAGAAAGACCAACCTTAAACGTAGAGAGCTTAATCGGCGAATGGTCAGGACAAGCCGTGACGCTATATGCCGATCTCAGTCAGCCGACGGAGTTTTCTACTCATTTAGCAATTCAACAAAAGGATAGTAATCAACTCGAACAGAGTCTATCTTTCGGAAACCATACGATTAGTTCAACCGCGAGAATAGAAGGCTCAAGATTATTATTTGACAACAGCGATTTTCCAACTCAAGTAATGTTATTTCCTGATGGCGCATCCTGTAGCTGTCCTTTGAAAGTAGGTTTAGGTCATAATTTCGTCTTAGAAATGGGCTGGCTTCTGCAACCTAATATTAGACAGAGAATTATGCGTAGCTATAATGAAAAAGGTAATTGGGTAAGCTGTAGCTTAGTTACCGAAAAGAAAATATAGTCAGAGCAAATTCAATAAATTAAATTGTTAAACAAGAAGTATTAAATTCACTGCAATTTAACCTAGCTCAACAGAACGGTAAATTATGCGATTACGACCTTTGACTTTGGCATCATATAAGGCACTGTCAGCAGCAGATATTAAATTGTGAGGTGAGGTTTGAGCATTAGGAATAATGCTAGATACACCAACGCTGAGGGTGATAATATCATTAATTTGGGAAGCAACATGGATAAGATTAAGCTCTTGAATCTGCTTTTGAACTTCTTCGGCTACTTTGATTGCACCCTCCCCATCGGTATGAGGCAAAATAACTGCAAACTCTTCTCCACCATAGCGGAATGCCACGTCAGCAGGTCGCCTTACGGATCGTTCGATTCCCTGAGCTACCTCGTATAGACAGCTATCTCCTGTCTGATGTCCATAGGTATCATTGTAGGCTTTAAAATAATCTACATCACACAATAGAAGCGATAAATATTTTTGCTCACGATCGCATCGCGACCATTCTTGAGCAATATATTCGTCAAATCGACGACGGTTAGCTATTTGAGTCAGGCTATCGATGTTTGCCTCATAGGTTAGGCGCTGATTGGCATTTTTGAGAGTAGTTTCAATTTGCTTGCGATCGCTAATATCACGGAAAGTAATCGCTAAACCATCCCCTAATTTTACCGCCACGATTTGAAACCAAGTTTTGAGCGAGGAGGAGTTGTAGTAATATTCTTGTTCTAAAACTGTGCAGGTTTCTACCACCTGCACAAATAGCTCGAATAGACCATCAAATAAATGACCCTGAGAATTTTCGACAAAAAGTCTTTTTCCTTTAAGAGTCTCAATTGTACCGCCAACCGTCATAGCAGCTACAGGATTAGCAATTAACCACCGAAAATCCACAATTTCACCCTGGCGATCGCGAATTGCTTCAAAGGCTGCTACTCCGTCTAAGGAACTGTCCAAAACCCCTGTAAGTAAAGCACGGGACTTATGTAATTCTTGTTCGGCAATTTTGCGCTCTGCTATTTGTTCCTCCAGCATTTGCTGAAATTTCTGTTGCTGGTGAATGCTTGCTAGTTGAGCTTTGACCCGAAATACTACTTCTTCGACAAAGAATGGCTTAGTTATATAGTCCACTCCACCAACTTTAAAAGCCTCAATTTTATCAAGTTCTGAATCTAAGCCACTTAAAAAAATGATCGGAATATGTTTAGTTTCTGCTTCAGATTTTAAGTAACGACAAATTTGATAGCCATCTATTTGGGGAATCATAATGTCTAGCAAGATCAAATCTGGACACTTTTGTTTGACTATTGCTAAAGCCATTTTGCCATCAGTAGCAGAGCTAACGCCATAACCTTGCTCACTTAATAGCGATGAAAGAAGTCTGACGTTTTCTGGTAAATCATCTACGATCAGTATTTGTTCTTGTAGTTTTTTGTTGTACTTCTTCATCTACCATTAATTGGTAACGAGCAATAGTTAAATTGTGTGGTTTGAAAAATTTTCAACTATTGCCTAAACTTGAAATATCTTTTTAAGAGTTACTGATTTAAAATTAGTAGTCAAACTACAGGTAGATAATAATTTGTTGCTCAATATATATAATTGTGTCTGATGGCAATAGAGTTTTCTCTATTTATAGTCCAACTTTAATCAATTTAACGTTAGTTTAACTGAAAATCAATCAAATAATAATAGTCCTTATAAAATATGACTAATTTAGTAGGTGCTGAACTATATGTCAGTTATATCATTTATTTTTTAAGACGCAAACAATAACGACCATCGCTTGATTCATTTCGTTTTAAACCATTTTATATTTGCGTATATTCTCTGAGTAATACTGTTGTTTTTTTGCGCCAAAGCGATCTCGTTGTGAGAGATAGCTTGAGTTATTTAAATATAAACAGGAACGGGCAGAATTTGAAAAGAAGCTGAATTTTGATTGTCAAATCTCTATTCAGCCAAAATTAAGCCTAAGTGAGGAGGAACTAGACTTACTTTTAGCCATAGCTTGACAAGATTATAAAGATTGACGTGAAGCAAATTTTTCGGCGATCGCCTGAGTTTCCTGCAACATCTGCTGTCGGCTATTAGTCATCGTGGTGTTGGTGAAGCTGGGAATCAAGTTGCGAGCCTGTAATGCCATATGAAGCTGTAATTGAGCCACGTATTCGCTAATATCTTCCCGTAGTAATTCTGGTGTTGTAGGTTGAATGTCCAAGACGCTTCGACTCCTGCTATTTGCCAATTATGCTTAACTTCCTGTCCCAAGCTAACATGGCGATGGCTCATCTCCTTGAGCTTAGAGCTGATTTAAAATAATTTGCAATGTTTTTGCAAGAAAAATTAACCAAGCTACTCTTGACAAATAATCATTGAAAGTGTGTTGGTTCTATTGTTTGATTAATTAACAAAACCGAAAAGTAAGATAAATCTAGTTGCGGATAGTTGCGGAGATCGCGATAGATCTTTTGTTCGGGGAAAGTAGCCTTTTCCACGATCGCACTAGATGCCAATAAATTTCTTTGCTTGAGGATCTGCCATACTTGGGAATAAACAGAACTCACCTTGAGCAATACCACAACTTCTGCCCAATTTAACGCTGTTTCTAATTCTTGAACCGAATACAAAGCAGGTAAAACTGCCATGCGCTGCTGATTTACGGTTAGGGGAATTCCTAATACCGAAGCGATCGCCATGGGCGAACAAACTCCAGGAACAGTCTCGATAGTCACTTCAGGATGCGATCGCCTTAAAGTTTGAGCTAGATAAGTAAAAGTACCATAAAAATTGATATCTCCTAAACAAGCAAAGGCAATATTCTGACCGAGGCTTAGTTCTTGTCCAACTTGCTGTGCGGCTTTTGACCAGGCTGTTTTGAGTTTTAATTCGTCTTGAACATAAGGAAATTCTAAAGGCAGAATCTGCTGATGTGGCCCAAGCCAGCCTTGGATGATATTTTGCGCGATTCCTAAACGATTATTTACTCCTGCGGGAAAAGCAATAATATCGCTGGATTGTAGGATACGTAATCCTTTAACAGTAATCAATTCAGGATCGCCTGTGCCGACACTTACGCCGTATAAAATGCCTGGTTTCACTCTCTAATATTCAATTGATAATGCTTGAGTCAGTTCTTACCATAACGTTAGTTCGCTCATCCGTGCAGAAGCAGAATTATAGATGTTCCCCAAATTAGGTCGGTGGTCAATCAATTGCCGATTCCTGATTCACCTAAAGCTCAAAAGCGATCGCTGTACTCAACTCAATCCAGGGTGTAGGTTCTACCGTTGGCATCCCCGCTCAATGCAGCAGTCAATAAGATCTCTTTATTCTGTTTAAAAGAAATACATATTTCAAAATTGGAAATATTTATTGCATTGCTCACTTTTTAGTTTATTATGACTATAGTGTAATATCAATTGAAATGAATTAATGATAGCTTTCTATCTATCTCAAACTTAAACAAGATTTTTAACTGGTGTAATTCAATGGCGTACTGCATTTTATTTTTTTTAGGATTAGCAATACTTTGGGTTGCCAGCAAAACTGCTGATGAAATTCATCAAATAGCTTTAGCAACTGCTGCTATTTTTCCCTTGAGTTGGGGATATTGTTTTGCACCCTCTTTATGGCAATGTTTAGGCGGAATCATCATTGTTTGTGCCTACGAAATTTATGTTTCTTATAGTTGAGTAAGATCTATGGTTTTTTTCTTTAACATAGTTTTAATTCTTTTGTCAAGATTTAAAGCTTAAAATAAGCTTAAAACATAGTAAAATTCGTGAAGATAACCTTTGAAACTAAATAACAAATTTTTTAATAATCGAAAAAACATTACTATGACAAACTCACTCGCACTATTTAATAGTGGATTTTCCGATCTTGTATTTCCATCATTACTAGCCACAGAGCCTAATGCTGAAGCTGCACCGATGGTGTTAGCAGGAGTTTTACTAAGTCTTGTATTTATCTATCTAGCAAGTAAACTAGGGGGAGAACTTGCCCAATTAGTCGATTTACCGCCAGTATTAGGGGAATTAGTAGCAGGGGTAATAGTTGGGGTTTCTGCCTTGCATCTTTTAGTCTTTCCTGAAGCAGGTGCAATTGCTAGTGATTCGGTTGTAATTACCATTTGCAAAAAGTTGCTGGTTTAAACCCCGAAAGTATTGGCGAAGTCTTTGCTTCTCAAAGTGAAGTTATTTCTGTTTTAGCCGAATTAGGGGTAATTATTCTCTTATTTGAAATCGGTTTAGAATCGGACTTAAGGGAATTACAAAAAGTCGGAGCCAGAGCAGCGATCGTTGCAACAGTAGGTGTTGTCGCTCCCTTTGTGGCTGGTACAGTAGGGTTGATTTTAATCTTTGGAATGCCGACAATTCCTGCGGTGTTTGCAGGTGCTGCATTGACTGCTACCAGTATTGGAATTACCTCTAAAGTTTTGTCAGAGTTGGGGCAATTGAAATCCACAGAAGGACAAATTATTGTAGGTGCTGCGGTTATTGATGATGTTCTCGGTATTATTGTTTTAGCTGTAGTCGCTAGTTTGGCAAAAACTGGAGAAGTGGATATTGCTAATGTTATCTACTTAATTATTAGTGCTACTGCGTTTTTGTTAGGTTCGATCTTTTTGGGTAAATTCTTGAATCAAAGCTTTGTTGCGATCGCTGATAAGTTACAAACTAGAGGGAATCTAGTTATCCCCGCTTTAGTCTTTGCTCTTGCTATGGCATTTTTAGCTCATGCAATTCATTTAGAAGCAATTTTAGGGGCTTTTGCTGCTGGTTTAGTTTTGGATGAAACCGATAAACGCAAAGAATTAGACCAACAAATTATTCCTATTGCTGATATTTTAGTGCCTATTTTCTTTGTCTGTGTCGGTGCAAGAGTTGATCTTAGTGTACTGAACCCCAGTAGTGCTGATAATCGTCAAGGATTAATCATTGCAGTCTTCTTAATTGTGGTGGCGATCATTGGCAAGATTATCACTGGTTGGGCAGTTTTTGGCAAAGAAAAAGTCAATCGTTTGGCGATCGGTATTGGCATGATTCCCCGTGGGGAAGTAGGTTTAGTCTTTGCGGGTATTGGAGCCGCCAGTGGTGTTCTGGATAAACCATTACAGGCGGCTATTATCATTATGGTAATTCTAACGACCTTTATTGCACCACCTTTATTACGTTTCGCCTTTGGCTCAGAGGAAACAGCAGCCCAAGAAGCCATCAAAGAAGCAGATTTAGCTTCAACTAACAATTAATTTAGAAAATTTTGCTGAAATATAAGGTAAGAAGAATGGTATTATGAGCCTATAGAAATTAGTGTAGGAATACTGGTTTCAAATCCATTTGGAGAGTGTTTCCTTCCAAATCCTCTATATGCAGGTTCTTTTGCTACACCTGTGGCTGTAACTAAAGCAACTTATTCTTACTTTGATATTAACTCGTTAAATTTCAAATTTCATTTATTGTATTACTCCTCATTAGAGGAGACAAAAGGAGGTATTAGTGGATTTTGTTTCTCTTTTCGTGAAGGACTTTATTCTCCAGTTACAGTCCCCAACACTCGCCTTTTTGATTGGTGGGATGATCATTGCTGCTCTCGGTAGCGAATTGGTAATTCCAGAGTCGATTTGTACGATCATCGTCTTCATGCTGCTCACCAAAATCGGTTTGACCGGTGGAATTGCGATCCGCAATTCCAACCTGCTGGATATGGTATTACCCATGATCTCTGCCATAATAATAGGGATTATTGTTGTCTTCATCGCTCGCTATACATTGGCCAAGCTGCCAAATGTCAAAGTCGTGGATGCGATCGCAACTGGGGGGTTGTTTGGTGCCGTGAGTGGCTCTACCATGGCTGCCGGTCTGACGGTACTAGAAGAACAAAACATCCAATACGAGGCATGGGCTGGCGCACTCTATCCCTTCATGGATATCCCAGCGCTCGTAACTGCGATTGTTATAGCCAACATTTATCTCAACAAGAAAAAGAAGAAGAGTGTAGCAGCCCAATCTATCAAAGAGGAGTCTTTGAGTAAGCAGCCCGTTGCAGCAGGCGATTATCCCGCTCAACAGGATTATCCTAGCACCCGGCAGGAGTATCGCAGCCAGCAGCAAGACCCTGACGATAATCGAGTTAAGGTATGGCCGATTATTCAGGAAAGCCTCCAGGGTTCTGCTTTATCGGCAATGTTATTAGGTCTCGCTCTTGGCATACTCACCAAGCCAGAAACTGTCTATGAAGGCTTCTACGATCCTGCCTTCAGAGGCTTGCTTTCGATCTTGATGCTGGTCATGGGTATAGAGGCCTGGTCAAGGCTTGGCGAACTGCGCAAGGTTGCCCAGTGGTATATCGTGTATAGTGTGGTAGCACCGTTTTTGCATGGGTGCATCGCCTTCGGTCTCGGGCTGATTGCCCACTACACCGTGGGATTCAGCATGGGCGGGGTCGTGATCCTGGCCGTCATCGCCTCCTCTAGTTCAGACATCTCAGGCCCCCCCACGTTACGAGCTGGTATCCCATCGGCTAATCCCTCCTCTTACATTGGTGCCTCCACAGCCGTCGGTACGCCAATTGCAATCGGCGTGTGTATACCGTTCTTCATCGGGCTAGCCCAGGCGATAGGTGGCATCTAGTCTAATCCCAGACGGGTCGCGGTCTGTCCGCTCTCTCTTGACCTGGCAGACCAAATATATTAATGTACATCATTTAAGAAGATAACCAATTTAAGGAGATAACCAACATGGCTAAGCAAGCCAACAAGCTCGTCATCGTCACGGAAAAGGTTCTGCTGAAAAAGGTCGCCAAGATCATCGATGAATGCGGGGCGAAAGGGTATACGGTGATGCAGTCTGGAGGGAAAGGCAGTCGCAACGTGCGCTCGTCGGGACAACCCAGCAGTTCAGACACCGAGGCGAATGTAAAGTTCGAGATACTTACCGAAAATCGGGAGATGGCTGAGGATATTGCCGATAAGGTCGCACTGAAATATTTCAACAATTATGCGGGCATTGCCTATATCTGTAGCGCGGAGGTACTGTACGGGCAAAGTTTCTGTGGACCAGACGGCTGTTGAATCGAGACGACATGATCATGGTAATTCTCACTACCTTTATTGCTCCTCCTCTATTGCGTTTTGCGTTTGGAACAGAGGGAGAAGTGGCAGAAGCGGATTTAGCTTCTAATAGCAATCAATAATTAATTATGCTTAATTGGGTGGACAATGTCCACCTATAGTATATTTACCATAAAATAACTTGGATAAAAATTAGCATCTGGCGATTAATAATTTTCTGAGATAAGATTGACCATCGCTAGTAACTGTTCATATAGCTTGATAGTCACAGTCACAGCAATTTGTTTTGCAGCGTTAAATTAGTCGAATTAGTCGAAATTTAGTCTAAATATTTTACTCATGGTTTTTTGATGAACACTACTTTAAAATCCGCCAATCTCGTCTCTTTGAACAACAACCCTGAGAATAATTTGCCAAATTCTCAGACTTCATTGGCGTTAATTAAACCTACTAATAAACTAAATCAATTAAATCAACAGCAAAAAAAAGCGATCGCCAAAATTTACGTTGAACAAGCCTGGATTTATTATCAGGGAAGCAGTTGGCATGAGGCGATTTTAGCCTGTAAAAATTGTCTGCGCTTAAATCCTCACGATGCTGATGCCTATAAAATCTTGGGCAACATTTTAATCAAAAAAGGCAAGAAAGCCGAAGCGTTGGGAGTATATGCTAAGGCATTAGAGATCAATCCAAATTCTGCACCTATCTATGCTAATTTAGGCAGTTTTTACGCCGAACAAAAAAAATGGCAAGAGAGCTTAAACTATTATCAACAAGCGGTAATTATCGATCCTGGTTTGGCTGGAGCATATCGCAGCTTGGCACGTATTTGGGAAGAATTAGGAGATAGCAAGCAAGCTTTGGAATGTCTTTGTTTAGCTGTTAAGCTTGAACCACAAAAGCTCTCTGCTTCAGAGTATTTTAGTTTTGGCGATCGCCTTTATCAAGGAGGAAAACTTAAAGAAGCCAGTATTTTTTATATTCAGGGAATAGAGCTAAATCCTCAAGCCCAAACCCAGTTAAGCAAACTAGTGAAAATTTTAGAAGAATTAGGAGAATGGGAACAAGCAGTAGATTTTTATCATAGGCTGATGTCTTTATCTAATCAAAAGTCTGCCGATGAGAATTTAGCTTTAACTAAACCAATTAAATACCTGTTATCCAAGTCTAAACCTGCTGCTAACAACAATCCAGTTGTTGAGCAACTTGCTCAAGTCCCACCATTACCGAACAACACACCTCAACCAGGCGCTAAATCAGCAAAAATTTTGCCCTCATCACCAATAGCTGAACAACCAAATTCGGCAGTTTCTTGGCATAATTTGGGTAACTCTTATGGGCAAAAACAGCAGTGGGTTAAAGCAATTAACTGCTATCAAGAGTCAATTGCACTTAATCCCCATCTTGTTGAGACTCAACGCAATTTGGCTAAAGTTTACTCAAAAATTGGCAAAAAAAAACCAGGCAATACTCTGTTGGTATGAAGCTTTTAATTTAGAACCAGATTTAGTCAAGCCACAAGAACATTTTAGGTTAGCAAAACATCTTATGCAGCTACGTCAAGTAGATAAAGCGATCGCTTGTTTACGCCATAGCATTAAACTAAATCCCAACTTTGATCAGGCTTATTTAGCTTTGGGCAAACTATTGACTAGTCAAGGTAAAACCGAGGAAGCAAAGGGTTGTTACGCTAAAGTTAGAGGTCAAAAATCCCCCAGTTTGCAGTTGCAGGTAGTTAAAAGACAAGGGAAGCTTGTTGAGGAAAAATAAAGACAAAAATAGCAGGTGGTATGAATAACTACCTGCTGAATCAATAGGTTAGGTTTAAAAATAGCTAATTATTTATCAAGCTGAGAACGTAGTTCCTCTAGCTCGGCATCAATTACATCACTTTGAGGGTTGGCGGGGGCGGCTGGTTCTAATTTAGGAGTTTCCGCGGAAGTACCTGATAGTTGTGCTTTCATAGCGGCCAGCTCATCATCAACTCCACTCCCCGCTTCCAAGGCGGCAAACTGCTGTTCAATCCCACTACCACCCAATTCGCCTGCGGTTTCCGATTCTGCCTCTAATGCCATGACCTTTTCTTCCATGCGCTCAAATGCACCCATGGCAGTACTAGTGCCAATATTGGTCATGGAATCTTGTAGCTGTTTATTAGCTTTGGCGGCATTAGCTCTAGCGCGCAGCATATCTTTTTTAGTTTTAGCTTCCGAGATTTTACTCTCAAGAGCAATCAAGTTACGCTTCAAGGTGCCGACTTGACCACTTTGCTGATCTAATTGAGTCTTGAGGCTAGTGGCAGTATCGGCAAATGACTTTTTACGAACTAGTGCTTCACGAGCTAAGTTCTCGTCACCTTTAGATAGTGCTAACTGCGCTCTTTGCTGCCAGTTATTAGCCTCTGCTTGATTTTTATTATATTGTTGCTCGGTACGTTTTTGAGTGGCGATCGATCTGGCAACAGCTTGACGCAGTTGCACTAGATCTTCTTGCATATCAATGACAGCTTGTTCTAAAACTTTTTCAGGATCTTCAGCTTTGCTAACTAGATCATTAATATTGGCTCGAACAACTCTGCTAAGGCGATCAAATAATCCCATGACTTGTATATCCTTATAACCGTTTACAAAAAAATATTAGGTTTGGTAGACTCCAGGATACTAAAATCCACCACCAATTTTTGATTAAGAGAGTTAAGACTGCTCTTTATGTTCCTAGTGTGACATATTCTTTTAGTGTACTGTTGATCGTTAAATAAAATGCTTGCTTAAGTCAAATCTGGCTGTAAATTAACTAAAAATAAAATTAATTAGAGTTAATTGCTGCATAAGTAAAAGTAGTATGTATAATTTAGGGCAAAAAAGCGAAATTGTGACAATTTAATTAACAGGGTAATGATGGTCGATAAAAAATGCTTGACTGTTCTTAAACGCGGTGTTAAATACTGGAATAAGTGGCGAAAAAGAGATCGCTATCTTCAGTTAGATTTGAGAGGAATTAATTTAAGTGGCGAAATTTTACTAGGAATTAACTTTGCTGGAGTTAATCTAGCAGGAGCAATACTAATTAAATGTAATTTTTGCGGTGCAAATTTTGATGGAGCAGATTTAACAGGAGCTAATCTTAGCGAAGCTAATTTAAGCGGTGTTAGCCTGTGTGGGGTAAATTTAACAGGCGCTATCCTGGTTGGAACTAACTACCGTGGGGCAGAATCTACTAGCTCTAATTGGAGTTTAGCTGATTTGACTGGTGCAGACTTGAGGGTTATCGATTTTGCTAGAGCTGAGTTATCAGGAGCTAACTTTATCGGCGCTAATCTTAACGGAGCTAACTTTATTGGCGCTAATCTAACTAGAGCAAACTTGCAGCTAGCACAGTTGGAGGGTGCTAACTTTAATCATGCTAATCTAGTTCAGGCTAATTTTACGAGCGCTAATTTAACTAGTGCTAACCTAAAGCACGCAAATCTCAGCGAAGCGAATTTAACTAAAGTCAAGCTTGCCAAGACAAACTTAACTCAAGCCGACTTAACAGAAGCAAATCTTAGTGAGGCCAACTTAATTCAAGCTGATGTAACAGGTGCAAACTTGACCCAAGCCAATTTAGCCCAAGCCGATTTGACAGGTGCAAATCTAAGCCAGACAAACTTGACTCAAGCCGATTTAACAGGCGCAAATCTAAGCCAGACAAACTTGACCCAAGCTGATTTAATTCTTGCCAAAGCTTGGAATACCAATTTTAATCAATCAATTTTGACTGGTGCTTGTTTAGAAAATACTAAAATTGATGAGCGGACTAGTTTTGCCCAGGTGATTTGCCAATATTTATATAAAAATCACGCTCGGCAGCAGCGTTTGCCTGAAAATCAGCAGGACAGTCTTAGTTCCAGTGATTTTAAAACAATGCTTCAAGATTTGATGGATGCAGTTGAGGTAACTTTCAATGAAGATATTAACTGGAGAATAATGCTTGCTGCTTTTGAATCCCTACAGCAAAAATACCAGTCTCATAAAATTCACTTAAAATCTGTTGAAGCCAATGCAAATTATCGGTTTGTGGTGAAAATTCAAGTCAAGCCTAGCACGAAAACAGCAGCGATCGCCCAATCTTTCCGTCAAGAATACAATTTACTGGCTCTGGCAAAACAAAATTTTGCTACTCCTAAAGATATCCAGAGGGAGCAAAAAATTAAACAGGAACTGTCTAAATCCTATAAGCAAAATTAGTCGGGAGGGTAAATGTGAGCTACAAAATTTTCTTGTTTTAAGTGAGCTATAAAGTGCTCTGCCTGAACGAGATCTTTATATGCACCTAAGTAAATATATACTCCTTGAGGCAAATTTACCAAAGAAACTTGCTCAACTTTTTGCTGGGCTAAAGTTAGGGAAGAATCGCCATTATATTCAGTTAGTATGTAATAATATTGCGGAGCAATGGTCGATAGGGTAAGATTAATCGGTGCAAGAGCAGGGCTAATCGGCGCAACAATAGGCTCTGTTTCGCTTTCTAAGATTTTTAATCGACTTAAAGTACTCAGGTTGAGAGGCATAAATTCCGCACTGGCGATATTTGCACTACCCAAAGTAGCTACTGCTTTAACTGGCTTTACACTTGCCATTAAATGAGAATTGCGCCAAATCACTATTCCTGAAATCAAATTAGCCAATAGAACAATGGCGATCGCGCTAATACTCCAGGGATTGAGTAAGCGATCCAACCAATGGGACTGCTGATATTCGACTTGAGCAGACTCATGGATTGCTACCTCCGTGGCTAATCGCTCAGATTCTAGTTGAGCATCTAAATACAGCTTTGGTGCAGCTAATTGGTCTTTGGTTTGACTGCCTTTAGTTCGATAAGGATTAAAGATATTGATTGTCCCTGTTGCAAAAGGTTTATGGACAATACTCGACTTCAATTGAGAATTGCTTTTCGACTCTTGAGAGCGATCGTCTTGATTCTTGGGGGACATAGTTAAATAAAAACAAAGTCAAATAAAGAGTTAGCTTAATTGAAGTGTCTAGCTTAACCTTGGCGCTAAAAAATCGCCCTATTCACAACCAATTTTCACGGAGTGACTGGCAAAGTATCAGAATTAATCGTAGTTTTAGGTGGAGTTATTTATTTTCATCTTTAGCCTGATCGATCCGAAACAAAAACACCATCAGCGCAACTACACCAATTTGCAGAGCAAAGTTAGGAAAGTTATTTGCCAAATCTTGACCTGCTGCTAATTTTGCCAAAAATACAAATGCGCCAATTAAACCCGATGCGCCAAAAGCAAGATAGAAAAACTTGCGTAAGCCTCTGTAGGGTGCTTTAGATTCTGCTTTCAAACGAGCATACTTTTCAGGAGAAAGATTGTTTTTTCTAGCTCTGGCTAGTTCTTGTGGAGATAAATCTACCATTATTTAGATTGGAAATAAATATTAAAGAAGTTTCAATAGTTGCCATTAACATTCATATTAGCGAAAAAATAGAGGTAAGCTAAACTTCAGCTACCTCTACTCTCTATTACTTGATAATTCTTAAGTTTATAGCAAGCTATAAACGAGCAAGCTAATATTTCTCTTATTACTGAACTACAACTTTACCAACCATCCCCGCGCCACGGTGAGGCTCACAGTAGTAGGAATATTCACCAGCTTCATTGAAAGTGCTTTCGTAACCCTCTCCAGGAGAAAACACGAGGTTTTTGTGTGACTTGTCAGAAGCCTTCTCAAATACTACGTTGTGGGGAGACATTTTGTTATTTTCCCACTTCACTGTATCCCCAGCTTTAATTGTCACGGTAGCAGGTTCAAACTTAAGCATTCCATTATCACTACCCATCTTTACAGAAACAGTCTCTGCTGCTGCGGGGTTAACACCAAGAAAGAAAGTAGATACTACTAATACTAGTGCGGTCAATAACAAGCTTATTCTTTTAGTCATTTTGTTGAACTCTCTGTTGTCAAATATGATTTTTTTTAAGGAGCAATTCCCAAAATCTGGATTTAAAACCCTAGCTAAAATCTAGTTGCTTTAATTAAAAATCTAGAATTTTAAGAACGCTCAATTCCTACCTATATATATTACTACACAAGTTTGACGACTTGTAGAACTTCTACGACCTGTCTTTTGACAGTTTTGTGTGGATCACTGAATATTAGCAGTTGACCACAATTAGCTTGTGATTTAAATCTATTTGTTTTAAGAGGAGAAACCATGTTTGCCAAACTTTTATCAATGTTGTTAGTATTTTTAACTGCTGCAATCTTCACCTTTGCTACTCCTGCTCTCGCGGGGGATGCTGCTAGCGGAGGTAAAATTTTTAGTGCTAACTGTGCTGCTTGCCATGCAGGGGGAAGGAATGTGATTAACGGAGCTAAAACCCTGCAAAAAGATGCTCTTGATAAGTATGAAATGAATTCCCTTGAGGCAATTACCAACCAAGTTACTAATGGTAAAAATGCAATGCCAGCATTTAAAGGTCGTTTGACTGATGCTCAAATTGATGATGTAGCAACTTATGTCTTGTCTCAAGCGGAAAATGGCTGGTAGTTTTAGTTACTGGCTTAATTAAAATTTAAGATTTAATATATTGTCTGTCCTCTGTCTTTTTAACTAAAGATTGAGGATATTTTTATTCTGATAATTAAAACTGATACTAAATCCTGTTGACTTTTGACTCCTGATCCCTAAATCCGATTCTCAACACGGTGATTGGACAAGCGCAGGAAACATCACCGTCCCTCACCGCCAAAGTACACTATTAATTTAAGATAATTTAAGAGTCAAAAACGAGTTCAAAACCTTCTGAATTTTGAATTAACACAACTTTGAAGTGTTGTATACGAACAGGATGTAGTATGTTTTTTAGATAACTTTGAGGTCAAACGCTAATTTTTGGTAGACAGAATGATTAGGTACGAATTGCAGAACCAGAATCGGGTTAAAAACTACCTTCTGTGATAATTTTCTGCTAATTCCTAACCCGACCAACTAACCCAATTATGAGATGTATGCTTCTGCTTTCTGAGAGATTCACCCCAATTTATACTGCTTAAAATTGCTCCTGCCATTTCGGCTACAGAAATATCAGTACCCGCTAGTTTTGCCTCGGTCAAGTCTGCATTGGTTAAATCTGCTCCCCCAAGATCAACATCTGTTAAATTAGCGCTGCTTAAATCTGCACCACTTAAGTTGGCACAGCGCAAATCTGCACCGCTTAAGTCTGCTCCTTTGAGATCGGCATTTTCTAGGTCTGCACCAATTAAATTGACTTGTGATAAGTTTGCACCGACTAAACTAGCGCGTACTAAATTAACATTAGTTAAATTAGCCTGTTGCAAACAAGCTCCACTTAGATCTGCATCGTTTAAGTCCGCATCACTAAGGTCTGCTTGAGTTAGATTGATCCTGGTTAAATCCGCTGCTTCAAGATGAACAGAGTGTAAGCTTGCACCTTGAAAATCCAAGATACCATATCGATATTGACGGAGTAGTTGTGTCGCTTTCATGGTTATTTTGCTCCTTTGGTTGATCAATTAGCAGCTAGCTCGGATGACAAACTAATTATTCAAGTTAGCTATTTAACAAAATTGAAAATTTGATCTTTAGGCTCACCAATTAAATATTAAATTGTGTAAAACTAAAAAAGTTTAAAGTTATGTCTTGATAGCAAAATATTTTACAAGTAAAATTTGAGGAACTTGTGAGGAAAGTATTGGACAAAGAATAAAAAGACTAATAAGTGTAAGTGAGGATTAAATTGCATTAGGTTGTCTTTCTGAAAATTATAAATAGTGCGATCGCTACTGAAATAGCTAAAACTAATAATTATTTTAGTGAATCATCATCATGATTAATAATACTCATTTAAAAATAAATATTTAACTAACATTATTAATTAATCCAAAAATAAAGTTAGTTTTAAGAATACAATATATATTATTTTCAAGGATAGAGATCACAATTAAGATAGTCATTTTAAGTTATGCTGTGGCGACAAGCGAGTTTAAAGACTCTATTAAATTACTACCTAAAGCTAAAATTATGAGCAACCTAACTATTCAACAATATTGTCAACTAGAAAGCTTAAAAACCGATCTTCATCTTAAATCTGGCTATAATTTTCAAGAGCAATTTCAAGGAAACTTGACAGTGATTAAAATTACTGACTCTGAAGGAAACATCCTACAGGAATTGATCGTAGTACTTTAAGTTATATTCAAGTTATATTTTCATTGTCAATTACTTCCTACCCAAGTCTTTTCCCAAGGTGTTCCGCCTACTTCTAAACCTGCTTGATTGCTATCTGCTTCAACAATAATTTTTCCCTGGCAATCATATAGGGATAAGCTTAGTTTTCCCAGAGTGGTATCTCGGCAATTAAATACTAAACCATTTGCCGTCGGAGTCCGTACATAAATACCAGATAAATTTGTTTCTCCTTTTAAAACAACTTGATACTGTGGTAACTTGCCTTGAAGCTGCCATTCTCCCCAAGGCTTTATTTGCCAGCTTATTTGAGAATTCCAGGGAGCAAATTCATAAAATTTTCCTTGGTTATGAATACCGATTAAGGCAACTTCTTCTCGCCACCACAACACTTGTCTGATTCCTCCCCCCGCAGTTAATGCTAAATCGCTTTCGCCATTAAAACTATTACAGTTAAGCCAAAACCATTTTTGAGGAAAAGAGCTACCCCAGTTTTTCTCACTATAGGCGGGTGCATTAGCAAACTGATATCTCTCCCCGCGCCATTCAATCCAGCCTGTTGCCAAACCATGAGCCATAGTAATTTGCCATCCTGGCTCAAATATTGGTAGAGAAGAGAACAAGCCAGCAGATGATTGTTGAGACTGTTGTGAGTTTCCCCAGCCGTATACAGGCTTAATTTGATATTCCCAACGACAATATTCATCTCTAACAGGATCGTAAATACTTCCCTGATTAAGATTTGCCATTGCTTGATATCCTTCTGTAACATGGGTATTAAATTCTGCCGACGATAACAGTTTGGTTTGATTTTTAGATTGGTTTTGCCCCAATGACCAAAAATCAAATTATTTTTACTGGCAAAAAATTTGTGAACATCAGGAAAAGTGCGACAAAGATAAGCTTCATTCTTACCTAATATTTGTACTGCACCACCACTATTAGGCTGATTGCCCAAGGGATCTTCAATTGAATACATAAAAGCAAAGGTTTGTCCGATCTCTGGTAATGTTAAACGGAAATACCAGCCTTCAAAATAGCCAAGAGTAATGTAATTTCCGTGATAGCCACTATGAGGTGTTTTCATATGATTATGTCAGCACAGCCACATTTTTGTAGAGTTATTTGAACTTATAATGGTAGAGATTTTAGCGAAATTTTTGAACAATCGCTTAATCTTGGAGCTTTAAATTTCTAATAATTATTCACTATTGCAGTCGAGCAATTTAAAAACTCTAATCGATGATTAACAATAATTTTATTTTTTGTGGACAGTAGCAACCAGGAGAATTCTAAACTAACAATTGATGAAAAGCTAGAAAATGCTCTTAAAGATATCTACTGTGTTAGCGGTTTGGGTGCAGACGAGCGAGTATTTCAAAAGTTAAAATTTCAAGGCTATCAGCCAATACATATTAAATGGTTAAAACCAAAAACAGGAGAAAGTATTGAAGATTATGCTCAACGCTTAACTAGTCAAATACAAGCTGAAAAACCTATAATAATTGGTTTATCTTTTGGAGGAATTATTGCTGTTGAAATGTCCAAGCAAATTGCTACCGACAAAGTAATTTTAATTTCTAGTACAAAGAATTATCAGGAAATACCTTTCTATTTTCAGATGTTTCGTTGGCTGCCAATTTATTTGCTCTTACCTGCTAAATCTATACTTTGGATTGGACAATTTATTGCTAGCTGGTTTTTTAGCTTGAAATCTGTTGATGAACGTAAACTATTAAAAGCTATTTTGTTTGACACTGATGCGCAGTTCGTAAAATGGGCAATTCATCAAATTGTCATCTGGAAAAATGAATTAATTCCTGAAAATATTTATCATATTCATGGTGAACGCGATCGCATTTTTCCTTATCAGTTTGTTCAGGAAGATTTCAACATTAAATATGGCGGACATTTAATGATCATGAGTCAGGCTGAACATATTTCTAATTTAATTCAAAAAATTGTCGATTTGGATAATGGATAATAAATAATTTAAATATTAAAAAGGGATTTGAATACAAACGTATGTTCCTTTTCCTGGTTCGCCGTTAATGAGCAATTTACCTCCGTGTTGTTCGACGATCGCTTTGGTTAAAGTTAGTCCTACACCAGTATTTGTATCTGATAAAGTGTTTGAAGAACTAAAAACTTTTTCAACCAGGGGTTGTTCGATACCTTTACCATCGTCAGCTATTTCAATTAGTAATGCAGAACCATCTTCACTAACATTAGTACGCATACCAATACAACCACCTCGTTCAGGTAAGGCGGATAGAGCATTACGAATTAATTCGCTCAAAACCTCGCGCAATTTGAGGCGATCAACCACAGCATAGCTTATCTCTGGAGAGAGATTTAAATCAAGGCTAATTGATCTTTCGATTAACTCTGACTGAAACCGCATTATTACTTCGTAAATTAGTGATCTAATATCAGTACGGGCAAGATTTAAATCTAAGGGAAAACCAAATTCGGTAATACGTCTGACTGCAAGCAAAAGCGAATCAAGTCGCTCAACCAATTGCTGTTTGTGTTCTCTTAAAGAAACTCCGTCATCATAGTTTAGCTGTAAAACTTGCGATCGCAATTGGGATAATAATCGATGCAGTGTTAGCCGTGACGGTATATTTTGCCAAGCGGAATTATCTACTCCCCTACCATCATTATTGGTATTATCTGGTAAATTGGTTAAACCTGCCAGGCGATCGCGATCGCCAATAATTTCTGTCATGCGATTAAAAGCTTGATTAATTGCCCCGATTTCATCAGTTCTTTCCTGATTAAGACGAGTTTTCCAGTTTCCTTTGGCAAAATCATTTAATGCTTGTTCAACTTCTCGCAACGGCGCAAATAAATCTGAAGCCAAATAAGCTGCTAAAAGCAACATCAAAGAAATACTACCAAAAGCGACGATCACTAGCACGAGTTCAGCGGTTTGTCTGGTATTTTGAGTTTGACTTTGAATGATTTGACGATTTTGGCGATCGCTCTCCACTGCTTGTTGAGTTAATTCTTGAAATCTGACAAAATCTTTGCCTTCCAGTTGGTTTTCTAATAATCTAAAAGCGCGATCGCGACGATTTTGCTCAATTAGATCTAAAGTTATACGAGCATCTTTAATCAAGGTTTCGTAGCCATTACGAACTTGTTGCACTTGTTGTTGTTCGGCTTCAGTGTCAGCCAAGGCTGTCCAGAGTTGAAAGTCTGCTTCGGCTGGCTTAAGAAAATCTTCAAACTCCTGTCGGGCATCTGGATCATTACCGATGATCGCATCTGGTAATTCTTTAATAGCGCGAAAGGTAGAAGCTTGAACACCGAGGAGAAGCAAACTGCGCTGATAATGGGCTTTAAGTCTTTGTTCGCTATCTTGCCACTTAGCGATCGCCCAGAGTGTCATACTAGCGGTTGCCAAGGTTAATAATGCTAAAGCACTAAATGTAGTTAAGAGTTTTTTGCGTAAGTTCATAGTTTTAAAATTGCAAACCAATCCAACGCCAGTATGTGTAATAGAACAAAACAATTAATCCAGGGCTATTTCATTCTAAAAAGAGACGCGATATGTTTTAGGCTGAATTGGCATTTGCGCTGTGCCTGAGCCATATTGTCAAATCCAGCATCTCGATATAAGTTTAGGGCTAAGTTGCGCGCGATCG
>JAAUOU010000156.1 GCA_012034765.1 Pleurocapsaceae cyanobacterium CSU_1_1
AGCAACAGTTAATCGCCCAAGTTTGGTCAGACATTGCTACTGAACAATTGAGCTTGGCAACTCCCAGCGTGACTAACAGCCAAGAATCAAGCTCGGATGAAATACTAATTACGCAGCTACTACCACAAGAGCAACAGCTAATTGCTCAAGTTTGGTCAGATATTGCCACCGAACAATTGAGCCTAGCGACAGGTAACAATAATCAAATAAATAGCAATCAGGATCTTACAGTCCAACCTGAAGAACAGCTATTGATTAATCAACTTGATTTACAACAGCAAAAACTAATTGCTCAAACTTGGACAAATGTTGAAATTAAGCAGCTTAGTTTAGCATCTCCCGTCGATAATTTTGACCAGATACCTGCGATAACCAATACCAATACACCTCAATTAGAAACACCAGTCATTAATCCTCGTAGTCCAGAAGAAATTGCTGCGCGAATTATTTTAAGCAAGGTTCAAATAATCACCCCTGCGCCTGGAGTCATTATTAATGGTGAAGCTGATAGTAGTGTCACTATTCAATATCCTGCTGCTACTACGGTGAAGCTGGAGGTTAACGGACAAGAAGTCGATCACAACCTGATAATCAATGAACAGCTAGACTTCAAAACTAATTTAATCACTAAAACTTGGTCAGGTACAAAGCTAACAGAGGGCAAAAATCAAGTCAGTGTAATTGCTAGCAAGAGTGGTTTTGCTTCCGAGACTACCCGTGAAGTAATAGTCAAAGAAGACACAAATAATGTACAAAGTGAACCCAGCCAAACCCCAGAAGCTGAATCATCGACTCCCAAAACTACCACCCCTCAGTCAGAGGAAGAATCTGAGCCACAACAACCCACCACAGAGCCAAAAACACCAGCAACAGAAGCTAAACCTCAATCAAGTATATCTAATAAGTTTTCGGGGAATTTAGTCAAAATTTTGACTCCTAAAGCTGATGAAATCATGACTAATGTTTCTAGTACGGTTATTATTCAATATCCTGAAGAAGCTTCGGTAATTTTGCAGGTCAACGGAAAGTCGGTTAATTCTACTCAAGTAGGGCGTACCGAAATCAATCCTGTAACCAAAATAGTCACTCAAACTTGGTATGGAGTCGTTTTTAACACTGGGCTGAATAATCTCAGTGTTTTAGCTACTACTGATGGAACTAATTATTCAGAAACTTCGATTAAAGTTTATGTTCCTGGAAAACCCAAAAGTCTTAAGGTTAATACTGTCGAATCCCATATCCCAGCCGACGGAAAAAGCATTGCGCGGGTTAAAGGACAGTTTCTTGACGATCAGGGTAAACCTTCTGTGTGGAATGAGACTGTCACCCTCAACAGTAGTGAAGGAAAATTCGTTGGGACAGATCTTAATCCAGATCGACCAGGATTTCAGGTTCAATCCCAAAAAGGAGAATTTAACGCTTCTTTACAGGCTGGATATGATGCTGAAACCGTTACTATTCAAGCACAGTCTTCACATTTAGAAGCTTATACTCAAATACAGTTTAAAAATACTCTACGAGAACAGCCCCTGTTGACAGGATTTGCCAGTCTACGGATTGGTGCTAGAGGCACTGACTATTATGATAATTTTCGCGATTTTTTACCTCTAGATGAAGACAATAGCGCCGAAGTTGACTTTACTTCCGCAGCTTTTATTACAGGTAGTATAGGCAAATGGAGCTATACAGGTGCATTTAATAGCGATCGCCCGCTGAATGAAGACAGTAACGGCGAAACTCGTCTTTTTCGGACTTATAGTGACACTGAGTCTGGTTATCCTGTCTACGGTGATAGTTCCACTTCCGAAGTAGTTACCCCCTCTACCGATAGTGTATATCTGCGTTTGGAAAAAAATTCAGAAATAGAATTTGCTGAACCTGATTATTTTATGTGGGGTGATTACAATACCGAGGAGTTTGCCACTGAATCTCAAGAATTTAGTGCTATTACTCGTCAGCTTCACGGTTTTAAATCTAACTACAATTTCGGTAATTTCCAGCTTAATGCTTTTTATGCTAACAACGCCGAAGGTTTTCAAAGAGATGGAATTGCTCCCGATGGCACATCAGGTTTCTACTTCCTCTCGCGCCGATTACTGATTCCAGGTTCAGAAGATGTCTATCTAGAACTTACTCCCCTCAACGATTCTGGCAATGTGGTTAATCGCGAGCGTTTAACTCTCGGGCTAGATTACGAAATTGATTATGACCGAGGCACACTACTGTTTAAAGATCCTGTACTACGTACCGCTATAGATGACCGTGGGAACGTTTTAGTTCGGAGAATTATCACTACTTATCAATTTGAGAGTGAGGCAAGCGATGCAACTTTACTAGGAGGTAGAGCGCGTTATCATTTTGACCGCGATTTCGATCATCCTACCTGGCTGGGAATGAGCTATCTCAACGAAGATCGAGGCGATCTAGATTTTGAGCTTTTAGGTTTTGATGCCTATGTTTCTTTTGGCAATTGGGGCAAAATAATTGCCGAATATGCTAACTCCAAAAATCAAACTATCTTCGCTAATGCCAATGGTTCGGCATATCGTTTGGAAAGCGAAATAAAATTTAGTAACAATATTCAAGGACGAGCCTATTACAGCAAGGCGGACGAGGGTTTTGCTAACAATGCTACTCTCAGCTTTGTGCCTGGACAAAAACGCTATGGTGGCGAACTAACTGCTAAAGTCGCC
Source organism: Pleurocapsaceae cyanobacterium CSU_1_1 (assembly GCA_012034765.1). Lineage (GTDB taxonomy): Bacteria > Cyanobacteriota > Cyanobacteriia > Cyanobacteriales > Xenococcaceae > Waterburya. Next base: position 2,694 of record JAAUOU010000156.1, read on the forward strand.
GATACAACTAATCTGCGGTTGTTATATGAACATCAAGACAATAATGGTGTTGCTCCCCGTCCTTTGGATGAGTTAGAAGATTTCCTCAATCCTGGGTTCGATCCTGTTCCTGGTAGTCGAGTAGATAATTCAGTATCCACTATTACCGCAGGGGTTGAGCAAAAAATTGGCAAGGCTGATTTAGGCTTAGATTTAACCTGGCGCGATCGCCAAGATAACACGGTTGCGGGTGATTTAACCAGCACTTCGACTCAGTTGCGATCGCATTTTTCAATTCCTATATTTGATAAACTCAATTTTCATGCTCTCAATGATTTAACTCTTTCTGATGACACTGATGCGCTTTACTCCGACCGCTTTGGCTTGGGTTTGGATTGGGAATTTTATCAGGGTTTAAGTCTGGTTTTTAATCATCAATGGTTTACCAGAGGCGACTTAGCAGGAGAATCATTAACTACTTTAGGGCTTCAGGGAGAATATAATCCTTGGGCAAATGCTACCCTCACTGGCAGATATAACATCACGAACGGTATTGACGGCATTAATAATGTTGGTTCAATTGGTTTACAGCAAAAGTTATCTCTTGCTCCTGGTTTAAATATCGATTTTGATTACGAACATACTTTTGATAGTTCCGCTCAAAATAGCGAGACGGGAACTCAATTTGCGCAGCCCTTTTCTGTAGGTCAGAGTGCATATTCTCTTAGCTTTGGTTCAGGCTCTAACTACGGTATCGGGATTGAATACACTGATGATCCTGATTTTACTGCTAGCGCTAAATGGCAATATAGCGATGGTTCGGGAGGTAGCAATACAGTTATTTCCGCAGGAGTCACAGGCAAAGTCTCGGACGCGCTCACTACTCTATTTGATTACAACCAAGCAAGTTCTGCTAACCAGAAATTTGATATTGGTACTACCAGACATTTGCGTCTGGGTCTAGCCTATCGCGATCCCAAACAAGATAAATTTAACGCTCTACTGCGTTACGAATACGAAGAAAACGGCGGAACTTTACCTGAAACGATCCTTTTGGGTAACGGTACAGGTTCTCAAGAACATCTATTTGCGATGGAGGGTATTTACGCCCCCAATTGGCGCTGGGAATTCTACGGCAAATATGCTTTTCGTAATAGCAAAACTTTCCTCGCTGATGATTTTGTTAGTAGCAGCAATATCTCTCTGGGACAATTACGCGCTACCTATCGCCTGAACTACCACATGGATTTAGCCGTAGAAGGGCGGATGATCTGGCAACCCTCAGCAGGCTATACCGAATCAGGATTTGTTCTAGAAGCTGGTTATTATCTCACCCCCGAAGTGCGTATAGCTGGGGGCTATGTCTTTGGCAGTGCTGATGATGAAGATTTCACGGGTACTCGCTCGGCTGGCGGCCCTTATGTCGGCGTGACGGTCAAATTAAATAGCCTACTAGATGGCTTTGGACAACATCAACCCCCGTCTCCTCCAGAGGTGATTTCCCAGAAAAAAGGCGTAGCGGGGCGATTCGCGAATCGCCCCTACAACCATCAACAATTAATTATTAACAATCAAAAATGAACATTAACAGAGACAAAAACAATTTAATATTTCCAGTCCTGTTAACGGTTTTAACTGTTAGTGGGGTAGCAATTTTTTCAGAGCAAACAGCTACAGCACAGGCTAGTTTTAAATCTTATCGAGTTTTAGTAAATAGCGATCGCGATACCATTAACCCCGATCAACAACTCACCCTTAGAGAAGCTATTGAAATCGTCAATAACACCCTTTCCTGGGATGATTTAAGTCCTGTTGAGCAAAAAAAAAGTCACTGTCATCCATCAACCGCAAGCATCGCGGATTGAATTTGCTTTGTCTGCACCAGCCAAAATTGAACTATCAGAGACTTTGCCACCGCTATTAAGTCCTGGTTTAGTCATTGATGGTACGACTCATCCTAATTATGACCCTAAGAAATTTACGACAGTTGAAATTCCTATACCTATTCCTGTAGTTACTCTTACCGCAGTTGAGGGCAAGAATATCTTTCGGGGTTTAACAATTTCGGGCGATCGCATTAAGGTCAAAGGCTTAAGTATTTATGGCTTTAGCCAGCCTAATCAGCCTACAGATACTACCCCATGTGGAGATATTGTAATTGGTTCTCGTTTACCTGTGAGCGAGGATTTATCAGCTTCTCTTCCCGATCATTCTCCTCAAGATGTAGAAATTGTTGATAATTGGTTAGGTTTACCTCCCGATGAATCTATAGCTGAAATTCCTTCTAGTTTTGGGATCTGGCTCTTTGATGGCGTAAATACCAAGATTCAACGTAACCGTATCTATAATCATGGTGGCAGCGGTATTCTGACCTCCACAGATGTTCGTAAAACTCAGATTAAAGCCAATATTATTGTCGGTAATGGTTTACAGGGAATGCCCCACGCTATTTACCTTGAAGGGCAAATTCAAGACAGTCAAATTACTGATAATTTAATCTGCGGTAATGACGGCAGTGGAGTTTATCTATTCAAACCCGAAGGTGCGATCGCTATTAATCATAATACGATTAAATTTAACGGTCGTAGAATTCCCAGCGCAGCAGTTTATCTGATTGGTAACGATCACCAAGTCACTAATAATCAGATTAGTTGGCAAACAGGGACAGGGGTTACCATTGCAGCTTATCCCCAAAGCGATCGCAATTTAATTACGAATAATACTTTTAATGATCTAGAAGGTTTAAGTATCGACCTCAACACCAGAGATCGCGAAGGCAGAACTTTCTATCAATTAGGCGATGGCGTTAACCCACCCCGTGATTCTCGTAACCGCACTAGAGATACTGCTAATAAATCGATTAACGCGCCTCAATTTCTCAGTGAAAACTTTTATCTGATTGACGGCAAAGTCAATATCGATGGTGTTGCCGATCCTGGAGCAACAGTAACTTTATATCGAGTCAAACTAGGCATTCCCAGAGATATTAAAGAACAAAGTCCTCTAGCCAGCCAAAGTAATAATTATGGCCCTTTAAGTGAACCTCTGACGGAAGTAGTTGCCGACAAAGATGGCAAATTTAGCTTTACTTTAGATAATCTTACCCCTGGAACGGTAATCAGTGCGATCGCCACTAAACCAGATTACGGGACCTCAGAACCAGCTTTTAATGCAACCATCCGTTCTTTAGATCGAGCAAAGACAACTATCGAGCGTTCTTTGAGTCTGCCCAACTGTACTACTAAGCCTGTGGCGGAAGTACCTCAGCCACCTGTTAAACCTGAAAGCCCACCACCAGAGCCAATCAAATTAAACGTCCCCCGTGATATTCACTTTGCTTTAGATAAATCTGCCGTTTCTGCCGAGAGTGCAAGGGTATTAAACCGCATTGCTGCTGTCTTCAAACAACATTCTTATATCACCATCGAACTCCAAGGACATACGGATTCTCGCGCCAGTGACCAATACAACTTGGATTTAAGCCGTCGCCGTGCGGATGCTGCTCGCAACTATCTCTTGCAGCAGGGAGTAGATCCCGCCAGGATGACTATTCTGCCTTTGGGTGAATCACAGTTAGAAAAACCTGGGAATACTATCGTTGACCATGCCTATAACCGCCGAGTAGAAGTAATATTCCGCGATTTAAGGGGCGTAGACATCATTTTTGAGCAGCAGGATAAAGATCTCCAATTAGAACGATAGCTTGTCAAAATATTTTTCTCATTCTGGTTCAATTTCTCAGTCAATACTATACAGTTATGAATTTTTTACAAGCACTTTTTAAAGTCAATAAAAAACCCAAAGTATTTGTTTGTTTGTCTAATCGGCGACGGATTAACCTTAGCAGCCAGATTTTGTTGCTAGGAATTATAATATGGGTTTGTCAAGATGGTAAAGCGATCGCGGATAATGGACCTTTTAGTAGTTGCCCAGCACCAGCCTATCTTAGCCAAGGTTCATCTAACAGTGCAGTTAAACTCTATTCAGTCGATTTATTTAGTGGTGGACTGAGTGCCATCAGTGCAAGCGATATTCCTGGTGGTATTAACGGCATTGGTTTTAACCAACTCGATGGGTATATTTATGGGATGAAGAGCGGGACAAATAATATTGTGACCCGCTTGGATAAAACAGGTGTGGCTACAGATTTAGGCCCAATCGCTGATTTACCCCTTGGTAATTATTATGTTGGTGATGTTGATTCTAATGGTGTGTTATATGTGAGTGCAGGTGGTGGAACAATTTATGGTATTGATATTACTCCCACGTCACCTAATTATCGGAGAGTAATAAAAACTATCACTAGTGTGGTTTCTGGGATCACCGACTTTGCTTTTCATCCCACAAATGGGAAGCTCTACACAATTAAAAATAGCGAAAGGAAAGTTTACGAAATCAATTGGCCTAGTGGAGCTAACGTAACAGCCACGTTTACTGATCGTGGTATTCCGACTGGTATGCCGACGGGGGGTAGTTCCTATGGTGCGATGTTCTTTGCAATTGATGGCAGCTTTTATGGATATCGCAACGATGGACAAATTTATCGTATTACTAATGTCTCCGGTACAGGTTCGCCCATTGCTACCCTCATAACTTCATCAGCAACTTCAGTTTCGACAAATGATGGAGCCAGATGCGCCCTCGCTCCGCCGATTTACCCCCCGAATACAGTTGACTATGGGGATGCTCCTGATACGGGTGATGGCACTGGGACTGATAACTATAGGACTAAAGCTCTAGATAATGGTCCAGGGCATGAAATTATTGCTGGACTGCGGATTGGCACCAATATTGATGGAGATTCTGGTAGTTTACAAAATACTCCTGCTACTGATGATGATAACAATGGTAGCCCTGATGATGAAGATGGCATTGCCAGTTTTCCTACGCTGTACACTAATGCTGGTACAAGCTACAGTGTTTCTGTTAACGTCACTAATACTACTGGTAACAACGCATATTTGGTGGGCTATATCGACTTTAACAAAGATGGAGACTTCGACGATGCGAATGAGAAATCTACTACTGTTACCGTCTCCAATAATCCAACTGCAAATCAGAGTGTAGTATTTACTACCCCAGCAGGGATGAATGCTGGAAACACCTATGCACGGTTTCGCTTAAGTAGTACACAGGCACAAGCAGAGTCTTCCGTTGGTATCGCCACAAGCGGTGAAGTTGAAGATTATCAAATTGCGATCGCTGGATATGACTATGGTGACGCTCCTAGCTCTTATGGAGATGCAAG
>JAAUOU010000036.1 GCA_012034765.1 Pleurocapsaceae cyanobacterium CSU_1_1
AGCGCACCGGAAAGATCGCTTCAGTTGAAGTTGGAGATGGAATGCTCGGACGGGTGGTAGACACAATTGGGTCACCCCATCGACGGCAAAAGGTCCCCCTTTCAGGACAGTTATATTGATATGCCGTTGGAACGCAAAGCTCCGGGCGTTATTTTCCGCCAGCCTGTAAAACGAACCGTTGCAGACAGGTATAAAAGCCATCGATTCAATGATCCCTATTGGCCGAGGTCAGCGTGAGCTAATCATTGGTGACCGCCAGACAGGAAAAACGGCCGTCGCGCTCGACGCAATTGTCAATCAAAAAGAGTTTTACGATAGAGGAGAGCCTGTATATTGTATCTATGTAGCGGTTGGTCAGAAAGCATCGACTGTTGCCGCGGTAACAGCTGAACTTGAAAAAGCTGGTGCACTGGCTTACACCGTTGTTGTATTGGCATCTGCGGCTGATCCGGCTCCACTTCAATTCTTTGCTCCGTTTACGGGTGCTGCCATCGGTGAATATTTCCGTGATACTGGTCGTCCAGCATTGGTTGTTTATGATGATTTAGATTTACCCGTAGGCAGGTTACGCATCCGTCTATCAGGCTCTGCTGGCGGACATAACGGCATGAAATCAATTATTGCTCATCTAGGCAATCAAGAGTTTCCTCGTTTAAGAATTGGGATCGGGAAATCATCTGGGGAAAAAGATACCATTGGGCATGTTTTAGGTAAGTTTGCCCCTCAAGAATTTAAAACTATCGAAGAAATTTTATCTGTTGCGGTTAAAGCGATTGAATTAAGTTTAAGACAAGGGATTGACCAATCTATGAATCGCTACAATGGGTTTGCAATTGACTGATTTTTGGCTAAGAAAAACCCACGCTACCAGACTGAGGTTGATTATGAGAAGATTGTTTGCTCTAGAAGCTGCTTTCGCTCAAAATAATCTAGTAGTTCAATATAAAAACTAAATAAACTAAATATATAAAGTGAGAAGTGGATCTAAAACTATTGCCATAAGTTGACCACGCTTAAATTTAAGATTTAAATAGCGTTAAATTAACTTATGTAAATTATTATAGCAATATATATTAATTTATGTAAATTTATCTAATCTATCTTGAGAATTATTTTGGGATCATTAAATATATGAGCGATACCTTCGGTGAACTTCGCGATCGCCAAGAAAGACAAGCAAGAAATAAATCAAGTCTGTTAAACAATATTTATCGCTGTGCTGATAAAAGTACCTGGTATGATTCAGTAGCGTCAGCTTACGATCGCACAAGACCAAGATATCCTGCTGAAATTTTGGCTCGGATGCAGGAAGTAGCAGATTTACAGCCTGGTAAGTCAGTTTTAGAAATTGGTGCGGGAGTGGGGATTGCCACGGTTGAATTGGCTCGCTTAGGAGCAAAAATAGTCTGTCTTGAGCCGAGTCAAGCTGCTTGCGCCATAACAAGAGATAAATGTGCAGCTTATGGCAACGTGGAGGTAATTAACCATACTTTTGAAGAATGGAAGTTAGGGATGCAAAAGTTTGATGCTGTAGTTGCAGCAACTTCTTTTCATTGGATCACACCAGAAGACAGATATGCTAAAACCGCAGCAGCTTTAAATGACAACGGGTTACTAATTTTGCTCTGGAATACACCCCCTCAAGCCAGTTATGAAATATATCGAAGTTGCCAAGCTATATATCAAACCTATGCCCCCGAACTAGGCAAATATGAGAGTCATCAGGATTATCAGCACAATATTGGCAAAATAGCTCAAACGGCGATCGCTTCAGGTTATTTTCAAGATTTAATCACTCACCAGACAATTATTCCCGTTACCTATACAGTAGATGACTACCTGACATTACTGAGTACTCTTTCTCCCTACATTAGATTGGCATCAGCGCAGCGTCAGGCTCTATTTAGCGAATTAAAGACTGAGTTAAAGCGATCGCTAAATAGGCAAAATCTACTGGAACTTTCTTACCTTTCTTTGTTGCAGATTGCTCATAAGCATTGACAAGACATTTCTGGGAACTATAAAAAGTAATAGCAAAGGATGTTTTTCAAATCGCTAAGAGCTTGAAATGTAACTATCGTAAGATCTAAAGCATTTACTAAGGCAAAATAGCTACCATGAAGTAGTAACCGTGTGAAAGCAAGATTCATCTAACCCGATTAATCCAGATCTAGATAGTAGATATATATCTCTCGAAATTAAACAACATATATGAAATTATCTATAAACAAAAAATTTCAACGTAGTCCTGTTGTAGTTACAAGCATAGCAGCAATATGTTTAGCTCTAATCGGTTTGACTACTTACCGAGTAGTCAAAGGCAACAACTCGGAAATTGAGATGGGAGAATTAACCGTACCCGTTAAGCAACAAGATCTTAATCTTGAGATTGAAGCTAGTGGTAGGGTTGAGCCGATTAAAAACGTTAACGTTAGTCCCAAAGAGCCAGGAAGACTAGTTAAACTGATGGTAGAACAAGGCGATCGCGTTAAGGCTGGTCAAACTTTGGCAATTATGGAAAACGCTGAACTGGCGGTTCAAGCTGGTCAGACACAAGCAGACTTAAAGCAAAATCGCGCAACTTTTGGCGAAAGTAAAGCAAAAATAAATGCTGAAATTGCTCAATCTCAGGAACAGTTAAAGCAGCTTGAGGCAAAATTAAATCAGGTTCAAAATAGAATCCCGCGAGATATTGAACAAACTAAAGCACAAATTAATGCTGCCACATCTCGTTTAAACTTGGTACAGCAAAGAGTCCAGCGTAACGAGTATCTGTTAAAGCAAGGAGCAATTTCTCAAGATACTTTTGATGAGATTAGTGACAATGCTCAAAATGCTCAGTCTAGTATTGATGAACTGCGACAAAAATTAGCACAGCTACAAAATACTAGTGGTGGAGAAGTTGAACAAATTCAAGCGGAAATTGCCGAATCGAGAATTGCGCTAGAGCAAAAACGGGCAACTGCACCCGATGAAATTGCTGCTTTGGAAGCTTCTTTAGAAAAGGCGCAAATGTCTTTAGAACAATCACAGATTCAATATAACGATAGTATCGTCAAAGCTCCTTTCGATGGGATTGTGACCCAAAGATATGCAGTAGAGGGGGCATATGTTGCACCGAGTACTTCTGGCTCTGATACAGCTTCGGCATCGGCTAGTTCAATTTTGGCATTAGCCCAAGGATTAGAAATTGTTGCCAAAGTTCCTGAATTGGATATTGGTCAGCTACAGCCAGGTCAAAAGGTCAAAATTGTCGCTGATGCTTATCCAGATCGCGAATTTACAGGGGAGGTCAAGCGTATTGCTCCTGAAGCCGTTGTTGAAGAAAACGTTACCTCTTTTGAAGTACGAGTCAAACTGCTTACAGGTCAGGATGTTTTACGTTCTAAAATGAATGTGGACGTTACTTTTATCGGCAAGGAATTAAGCGATAGTTTAGTTGTGCCGACTGTGGCAATCTTTACTGAAGATGGTAAGCAGGGGGTTATGATTCCCGATCAAAACGATCAACCAGTTTTTAAGCCTGTTAAGGTAGGAATATATTTAGGGGAGCAAACTCAAATTCTTGAGGGAGTTAAAGCTAATCAGCAGGTGTTTATCGATCTGCCAGAGTCAAAAAAACGGGATCAAGAATAATTAAATAGTCTAATCTTTGGCACAGCGAAAACCTGCAAATATCTGTCTAACTTGAGGATGATACCAGTTACGAAAACTGGCTCTAATACCGACGCTACTGGTTGCCCAACTACCACCCCGCAAGACTCGATGCTGACCATCAAAATATACTTGTGAGTAGCCTGGATAGGGATAAGGGCTAAATCTTGGATAACCATCAAACCAAGAAGCTGTCCATTCCCAAACATTGCCTAACATATCCTGACAACCAGAATGACTAGTTTCAGCATATGTATCTACAGGAGTGGTATGCCCAATTAAATGACCATGATTGCAGTTGAGAGATGCGCCTAAAGCTGCTTTTTCCCATTCGGCTTCGGTAGGAAGTCTTTTCTGGACAAAATTGCTATAGGCTTCTGCTTCGTAATAGCTCACACCATATACAGGATGATCTAACCAATCGGCATCATTAGACCAATATAAAGGCTGATTAACAGGATATTGCTGTAACCATTGCCAGCCTGCTGCACTCCAGTATTCTCGCCGTTGATAACCTCCTGCTGCTGTAAATTGAGCATATTGTCTACAGGTAACAGGATGGCGATCGATCCAATAGGTATTTAGATAGATCTGATGTGCAGGGCGTTCATTATCTAAAGCGTCTACAGCATCACTACCAATAGTAAATTTTCCCCCTTCAACCTTGAGCATTTCAGTTGCATTAATCGCGATCGCTACCATATTTTCAGATGAGATCGATTGATACGTATTAAAGCTGGCTATATCTAAATAGCGCTGCTGATATAGTTGTCGCAGGAATGAAATAGTTTCGCAATGTTGAGTTTCATGTTGAATTAGCCAGCGCCAAAGTCTTTCTTGTTGAGCAATAGGGGCAGTTGCGAGATAGTCTAAAGTTTGACTTCTAATTGTCTTTAGATACTCTTTAATAGTCGCTACGGCAGGTAGATTTTGACGCTCCTGTTTTGGTAATCCATCCGCAGCAAATAATCGCTGATCTGCGTCAGGGAAGTTTAGGGATATACCAGCCAATTGTTCTAACCAATAAGCCTCGGTAAAAGCAATATGCCCAAAGTGCCAGCCTATCGGACTAAACTCTGGGTGAATCTGCAAGCAAAATAATGATTCATCAATCTGAGTCAGTAGCTCTAAGGTAGGCGATCGCGTTTGGGTTAAGGCTGTGGTAATAGAATATCTAAGAGATAGAATTGACGCTGATTTCAAGATTTTCTCCTACACCAATAATACTTGCTTCGGGACAGCTAATCCAGTCTCCTTTAAACATAGGTTCTGAGGCGATCAACACTCCATCAGTTAAGAAATGATGATCTTTTATATAGTATAAAGTAGGACTTGCTTCACGATTGGAATAGCGAGAAGCTACCAATTCTTTGCCATTGCTGAGAATAATATTGGCAGAAAAAGCAATTTGGTCTGTATGTGCTAGCTTGATTAAGCGTGTAATTGTACGACCTAAAGCCTGTTTTAGACTGATATTGTGGTTTGTCTCGAATTCGTTGACGATCAGCGCAAAGATATGTTCTGAATCCGTAGTTCCCTCAATACGTTGATAGGCAAAATCGTCTAATTCATTGCGAATTGGTCGGTAAAGCGTTTTGCGGAAATTATCAATAAAGCCATTGTGAACAAACAACAGATTCTGATGTAAAAATGGCTGACAATTAATTATATCTACCGAAAGATTAGAAGTCGCACTGCGTACATACCCTAAATAACATGATGATTTAATGTAGCGTCCTAGTTGAGGTAAATTAGCATCATTCCAGATGGGCAACACATTTTTATAGGCATAAGGCGGATTTTCTGGTTCGCCATACCAACCAATGCCAAAACCATCAGCATTAAGCAATCCTGCGGTCATTTGTTGAGGCTGATAACTTTGAACAACTAAAGAATGTTCTGGTTTAAGCAATATACGGTCTAGTTGAATTGAAGAACCAAGATAACCTAATAATCGACACATTATTGATATTGATGATGCTGGGAGTGAAATAGCTTCGTTAATAGTAAACGTTTTTGAGTTTTTAACTTGAACAATTACTACAATTGCGAAATGGCGATCGCTTATTATATAGTGATGATAAAATTAGCCTATCTTTGACGACTAAACCAGGTTTGTAATTGTTGCCGACAGGATGTTTCTTTGATTCCTGCCAAAACTTTTTAAACGATGATTGGAACAACAGCTATCAGGCAGATTAATAACGCTACGTATCGCGCCAGTTTTGGGGTCATCAGCACCATAAACCAGCAAACCTAAGCGAGAGTGAATAATTGCCCCCGCACACATGGGACAGGGTTCTAGAGTAACGTAAAGAGTACAGTCTTGTAGATAACAACTTTGCCTTTTTTTTCGTTGCGGTGCGAATTGCTAAAATTTCAGCATGGGCTGTAGGATCTTGCTCTCTGGTTTTGCGGTTAATTGCTTCAGCGATTAAATTTCCCTGACGGTCAATTATGACTGCACCAACGGGGACTTCTCCTAAATCTCCTGCGGTTTTAGCTAGCTGAAAAGCAAATTCCATCCAGCGACGGTGAGTTAGGTAAATACTATAGTCCAGTTGTCCTAGAGCAGCGTATTTTCCAGAATATTGCCCTCTTTTAGCCATTACATAAAACCTGTCAGAATATATAGGATTGCAGATAGTTTGGTCAAGGAAAAATATTAAACTGATTTTAAATCGAATTTGATTAAATCCTGCTCTTAGATAACTTACCCATGGAAATAACTGCCATATCACCTATTCTAGAACGCCTTTTTAATCACGAAGATATTCAACATGATGTAGAAGAAGCATGGCAAATCAGAAACTCGCAAATACATTTACTGGTTATCCTTTCAGAGGATCATGGTTGGCTAAGATTACTATCTCCCATTGCTACTGCTGATGAAGCTCAATCTTTGTTGTCTCAGTTGTTAGAAGACAATTTTGATACGACTCAAGAAGTTCGCTATGCCCTCAATCAAAACGTTCTTTGGGGAGTATTTCATCATCGTTTAGAAAGCTTGACTATAGAAGATTTAGAAAATGCGATCGCATCTTTGATTTCTCTAACGGAAAAAGGTTTGTCCCAACCTTTTAATCAGGTAATTGAAAGACAAATTATGCAAATTGTTCAAGCAGCCAAAGCACAAGGGCAAAGTCTAGAGTCTACCTATCAAACTATCGATCGTTTTTATCAAGAAGGAGTTATGGGTGGTGTCGATCAAGATCCTGCTCAACGAGAACAGTTTTTGGCAGCTTGGAAAGCTCAACTACAGCGTTTATGGTCTGAGGTTTAGGCTAGTACCGCTGCGCGAAAGTCAAAAGTCCTAAAGGATAAGCTTCGCGACGCGATATGCGGAGCGGTATCCTTTAGGACGTAAGGAGCTAGTCCTTTAGGGCAAATCAAAAGTCAAAAGTCAAGAGCATTTAACTGCAACCTAACACGATGAAAAAACAACCATCTATTTCTGATGATCCAAGTCTTAAAGATTTGGTAGCAATTCTCCAGGAAGATTATGCTAAATTTCCTGAAAACCAGACCTATGATATTTATGCTGATGATGTCTATTTTAAAGACCCTTTGAATGAATTTCGAGGAGTCAAGAAATATCAAGCCATGATTGGCTTTCTCAATAACTTCTTCAGCCAGGTTGAAATGAAAGTTCATAGCATTGAATCAGAAGCAGAACTAATTAAGACTGAGTGGACATTAAATATGACCCCCCCTTTACCTTGGCAACCGCGTCTCTCTATTCCTGGCAAAAGTGAACTAAGGGTTAATCAAGATAACTTGATTGTCTCCCACATTGATTATTGGCATATTTCTCCCTGGTCAGTTTTACGTCAGAATTTCTTTTCGGGCAAAAAAGCGTCACAATAAAGTTAAGTAATGTAAATATATTTAATTTGGAATCTAAGATTTAAGATGCGGGTAATTTTAATGACGGGTAAAGGCGGTGTGGGTAAAACTTCTGTTGCTGCTGCTACTGGTCTTCGATGTGCTGAATTGGGTTACAGAACTTTGGTGCTGAGTACCGATCCTGCACATTCTTTAGCAGATAGTTTCGATCTTGAACTAGGACACGATCCTCAAGAAGTACGACCTAATCTTTGGGGTGCTGAACTTGATGCCTTGCGGGAATTAGAAGGAAACTGGGGTGCCGTTAAGCGATACATTACTCAAGTCTTACAGGCTAGAGGATTGGATGGAGTGCAGGCGGAAGAATTGGCAATCTTGCCAGGGATGGATGAGATTTTTGGTCTAGTGAGAATGAAACGTCACTATGATGAGGGCGAGTTTGATATTCTCATTATTGACTCTGCACCTACAGGAACAGCTTTGAGACTGTTAAGCTTACCCGAAGTTGGTGGCTGGTACATGAGACGCTTTTATAAGCCATTACAGGGGATGTCTGCTGCTTTAAGACCTTTGGTCGAGCCGTTTTTCAAACCGCTTGCAGGTTTTTCCTTGCCTGATAATGAGGTAATGGATGCACCTTATGAGTTTTATGAGCAAATTGAAGCTTTGGAAAAGGTTTTGACTGATAACACCAAGACTTCGGTACGTCTGGTAATGAACCCCGAAAAAATGGTGATTAAAGAATCCCTGCGCGCTCATGCTTATCTCAGCTTATATAACGTGGCGACCGATTTAGTCGTGGCTAACCGTGTAATTCCTAACGAAGTCAACGATCCCTTCTTTGAACGTTGGAAAGCTAATCAAGACATCTATAAGCAAGAAATATATGATAATTTTCATCCCTTACCTGTAAAAGAAGCGCCTCTATTTCCGACTGAAATGTGCGGTATGGAAGCTTTAGAAAAACTTAAAGAGATACTCTATCAAGACGAAGATCCAACTCAGGTTTACTATAAAGAAAACACGATTAAGATTATTCAGGAGCAAGGAAATTATAGTCTCCAGCTATATTTGCCAGGAATCCCCAAAGAGCAAATTCAGCTAAATAAAACTGGCGATGAGCTAAACGTGAGAATTGGTAATCATCGTCGTAATTTAGTTCTTCCTCAAGCCTTGGCTGCACTGCAACCATCGGGGCAAAAATGGAAGATGATTATTTAAAAATTAGCTTTAAAGATATGACGATGGTTTAGCATTTCATCATATCTGGATAAGGAATTCGCGATCGCATTTTTAACTCCAGAAAATAATAAATGCGATCGCGTTCCTGCTTCATCATTGCCTGCACCACAACTACCGTGTACACACAAGTTGATTCTGAGAGAGTTTCCAGCCCAAGAAAATAGATTTCAAATCGCCTCAATCCATCTCTTACACAACCCCTACACAAGTTAATTCGCTAAATCTGGTCGTTCATCATTTTCTGTACTGCTTCCGCAATTTGCGCTGGCTGCACAATGGTCAGATTCTCTAACTTTCCGTTATAAGGAGTAGGAATGTCTTGAGATGATAAACGCAACACGGGTGCATCTAATTCATCAAATAGCTGTTCGCTAATCAATGCCACTAATTCGGCACCAATCCCACCAGTTTTCATACACTCTTCCACAATGATCACCTTGTGAGTCTTGCGTACAGACTTAGCGACCGTTTCCATATCAAAAGGCTTGAGAGAAATCAGATCGATGATTTCGGGATCATATCCCTGTTTTTCGATCTCTTTAAGCGCTTGAGTACAGTGATGACGCATCCGTGAATAGGTCAGGATTGTTACGTCTTTTCCTGATCTGACCATTTCTGCCTTGTCCAAAGGGAGAACATATTCATCAGCAGGTAAATCGTCTTTAAGATTGTAAAGCAGGACGTGTTCAAAAAACAGTACAGGATTATCATCTCGAATTGCAGCCTTGAGTAAGCCTTTAGCGTTGTAGGCTGTAGAACAAGCCACAATCTTTAATCCAGGTACAGCATGAAAATAAGCTTCTAAGCGTTGAGAGTGTTCTGCACCTAGTTGTCTACCTACCCCGCCAGGGCCTCGAATTACCATGGGCATTTTAAAGTTACCGCCAGAAGTGTAGCGTAACATCCCTGCATTGTTAGCAATCTGGTTAAATGCTAAGAGCAAAAAACCCATATTCATTCCTTCAATCACAGGACGTAAGCCAGTCATAGCAGCCCCTACAGCCATCCCGCAAAAGCTATTTTCCGCAATGGGAGTATCCAGCAGACGTAAATCGCCATATTTTTTGTGCAGATCCTTGGTGACTTTATATGAACCACCGTAATGTCCGACATCTTCACCTAAGACGAAGACAGTCTTATCCCTTGCCATTTCTTCGTCCGTCGCTTCTCTCAAAGCGTTAAACATTAAAGTTTCAGCCATAATAATTTATTTTTAGTCACCAGAAACTAATATTATCACTACCAGATTGCTACTATGTAATTTTATCTTAGGCTCGATCGCTCAAAGATCATCACCTTTCACTCCTCAATTGTTAGTTAAATATGACTTTAGTCACTTCTAATACATTTCTTACACAAAAAGAAGCTCTTTCATTAATTGATTTTGCGATTTCCCTCTGGGAACGCTCCGCGATCGCCCAATCTCAAGCCGACGGCGTATTTATCAGTCTGAGTGTTCGTGAAACAGCCCTCAGTCGTTTTTCGGAAAATCAGATTAGTCAAAATATCCGCAAGCATACTTTTAGCCTGACTGTTACTAGTTATTTTGGCAAGCGAAGCGCCTCGGCTTCCACTACAGAATTAGATCGTGAAGCGATCGCTCACACTCTAAAACGTGCCGAAGATTTAGCGCGGATTGCCCCCGAAGATCCAGAATGGGTCGAATTATTACCACAGCAAGTCTACAGCGATCGCACTCCTGCCTTTGACCAAGCTACTGCTTCCCTTTCTCCTCTCAAGCAAGGGGAAATTATTCAACAGGTATGTTCTTTAAGCAAGAATGCAGGAGTAAACGGATCGGGAACAATCAGTTTTAAAGCATCTCTTGATGCCATTGGCAATTCGGCTGGTTTGCGGGGTTGCGATCGCGCTACTGAAGCCGACTTTAGCTTTACCGCTCGGATCGATAATGGTTCTAGCTGGAATCGCTGCACTGCCTGGAGTATAGACCAGTTACCTATTATAGAATTAACTGAGCAAGTAATTAAAAGGGCGATCGCTTCCCGTAATCCTCAAACAATTGAACCAGGAGACTATACAGTTATCTTTGAACCCGCTGCCTTTGCTAGCTTATTGCCTTGGGTGATCTGGAATTTAGATGCTCGTGCAGCCGACGAAGGACGCTCTTTTATGTCTCGCAGCGATGATTCTGGTAAGCCTATCGGCAACAAAGTGGGTGAACAGCTATTCAACCCGCTGGTTGAGGTACAGCGTAATCCTGCTCATCATTTATTACAGAATGACAGATTCTTTGGCAATGGCTTGAGCAATCACCCCCTAGACATTATTAAAAACGGTATTCCCCAAACTCTTTCCTATAGTCGGTATTGGGCAAAAGAACAAAATCAAGAACCAACAGGGGGAATGTATCCCATCGTCATGACTGGTTCAGATCGGAGTATAGCTGATTTAATTGCCAGCACCGAGAGAGGTATCTTAGTAAGTCGCGCTTGGTATGTCCGCTACGTTAATCCTCGTACCCTGGAAGTTACAGGCATGACCAGAGACGGTACTTTTTTAGTTGAAAATGGCAAAATATCTCATCCCATCAAAAACCTGCGTTTTAACCAGTGTTTACCTGAAATGCTCAAAAACATAGTTGCAGTAAGTGAAGCCAAACGCTTCGGTGGTAGTGTAATTCCTGGCTGTAAAGTAGAGAATTTTCACTTTAGTAGCATTACCGATAGTATTTAAAAACTTGATTTAGATTAAACCTTGAAACGTGTTTATCTAAAATGCTAGATGATTCGGAGATCACGCCTGTGTTAAGCATCCCTTATTGCTGCTGTCTTCCGACCCTGACAAGGTTCGGGCGTTAATACTGCATGAGTCCGAATCACTTATCAGCATAACATATTTACTGTCACTGTTCATTGCTCATTTAACTTTACCAAAACGGCGATCGCGTTTTTGATAGGTAATTAGAGCTTGATGAAACTCTTCGCGATCAAAATCTGGCCAGAGGGCAGGAGTTACGTAAATTTCGGCATAAGCAATTTGCCAGAGTAAGAAATTGCTAATTCGCATTTCGCCGCTAGTACGAATTAACAAATCGGGGTGAGGAATGCCTTGAGTATAAAGGTACTGTTCAAATACTGCTTCGTTAATTTCCGAGATTTTTAAGTGCCCTTGTTCTACTTTGGTGGCGATCGCTGACAAGCCTGAATAATTTCGTGTCTACCACCATAGTTAGTAGCTACAGTAAATTGAATACCCTGATTGTTTTTCGTATCTTCCATCGAGCGATCGATTTCTTGTCGGAGAGAAGCTGGTAAATCTTGTAAGTTGCCAACAAAGCGAATTTTGACATTCTCGGCCTTCATCTCCTGCAATTCTCGTCGTAGCACCCGTTCAAATAAAGTCATGAGGAACTGAACTTCCCCGTGAGGTCGTCCCCAATTTTCAGTTGAAAAAGCATAGGCAGTTAGAGCAGGAATTCCCCAATCTTTGCAGCAGCGTAACAAATCCTTAAGAACATCTACACCCTTCTGATGACCAATAATACGTGGTTTGCCCTGGTTCTTAGCCCAACGACCATTACCATCCATAATCACAGCGACGTGCTGTGGGAGACGGTCTTTACTCAAATCCGTGGGTAACTGTTGCAAAATGATTGGCTCTACGCTCATCTTTTAACACTGAACATTAAACATCGACCACTAAACATTAAATTTGTATAAATTGCCAGGAATAATTAATGCTTCTTGCGAGAATTTGAGGGCAAGAAACGCAAACCGCGCTCAAGCAAAACCTTACCCTGAAATCCAATTTTGCGACTAAGCCGCACAGCATCTCCTTCGGCGATTGGGGTAAATCTTTCTCGTAATAGCTCTTTTAGTTTACTACTGGTTAGGGGTCTATTTAACGTTCCTCTTTCGGCTAAAGAAATTGAACCAGTTTCTTCAGAGACAACAATACACAAACACTTTTCTACTCGCTCGGTAATGCCCATGGCTGCGCGATGACGAGTTCCTAACTGACGGGAAGCAGTACGCTCTGACAATGGTAGAATTGCTGCTGCTGCCAAAATTCTGGACCCACTAATTACTACTGCGCCATCATGTAGCAGGGTAGTAGTTTGAAAAATAGTTTGGATCAGTTCTTTAGAAACTTCGGCATTTAAACTAACCCCTACAGAAACATAATCTTCGTCTTCTAAAGATCCTGTGGTTTCCATTAAAATCAAAGCACCTGTACGGTTTTGAGATAGTTCTTTAACCGCCTCAACAATACGGTCAATTACACTGTCTGGTTGAGTTTTTGGTCTACCAGATCCTTGAAATAGTTTTAAAACTTCACCGCGCCCAATTTGCTCTAGGAGACGGCGAAATTGGGATTGAAAAATTACCGCCATGGCGACAGCCGAACCCAAGACTAATTTTTCGAATAAAAATTTGAGTAACTGTAGGTTTAGTTTTCCGCTGACTACGGTTGCCAACATCAAGATAATAAAACCCCTAATCATCCACAAGCTACGACGTTCACCCTCGCCAATAATTAACAGCAGGGCATAACTTAGGGCTAAGACTAAGCCCAAATCGATGATGTTGATTAAATCTGGCAACCAAGAAAGAATCTGGTTGAAGTCAGGAACCAAACCCGACAATGACATTATTTTAGTTACTCGACTATGAGTGATTAAGGTAAGAAGACAAACCTGGATCAAGATACTGAATTACAATAAAGAGTATGGAAACCCAGCCACAGTCAATAGTATGCGAGCTTCCATACTAAATTTATTCAGGTTTTACCAGTCTTTCAGGCAAGCGATCGCGTTCAATTAGATTATGATAGGTTTCACGCTCAATAATTAAATTGGCTTCTCCTTCATGAACTACAACTGCTGCTGGTCTACCGATACGATTATAGTTTGATGCCATGCTGTAATTGTATGCTCCTGTATCCAGGACTACTAATATATCTCCTGGTTCGGTTTTTGGTAAGGTCGCTTGCTTAATTACTACATCTCCTGATTCGCAGTGTTTTCCTGCTACAGTGACTTCTTCCGTTAGCGGTTCAGACATGCGATTGGCAATGACAGCGCGGTATACGGACTGGTAAGTAATCGGGCGAGGATTATCCGACATCCCACCATCTACCGCCACATAGGTATGGAAATTAGGAATTTCTTTACGGCTACCAACGGTATATGCTGTAACACAAGCCGAACCAATCAAAGATCTGCCTGGTTCCGCAATTAGTCGGGGCAAAGGTAAACCCGCTTCATTACAAGCTTTTTCTACTGCTTGACTGACTGCCTTAACCCATTCAGAAATACTTGGCGGGTCGTCTGATTCTGTATAGCGAATACCTAAACCGCCACCAACGTTAAGAGTTGTTACGGGCAAGCCATAACCTTGAGCTTTTTTCAGCCAATCTACTAAAACTGCTGCTAAATCTTGGTGAGGTTGACGTTCAAAAATTTGCGACCCAATATGGGCGTGTAAACCAATACAGCTAATGCTTGACTGCTGAGCGAGATAAGCAAACACTTCTTCCAGTTGATTAGGATCGAAGCCAAACTTACTGTCTAGATGTCCTGTGCGAATATATTCGTGAGTATGGCACTCAATTCCTGGAGTGAGACGAATCATTATCGGCACTGGTTGCGAGCTTTCTTGATGAGCATTCCCTTGCCCTAAAGGACTAACTTCGTGTCGCGCCTGTCGGCGACGCGGGGTCTCATCGCTTTTATCCGCAGCTATTTGTGTCAAAGTTTTCAGCTCTAACCAGTTATCAACCATAATCGTACAGCCAGCTTCGACGGCTAATTCTAGTTCAGCAGCCGATTTATTATTGCCGTGAAAATAAATTTTGTCTTTGCTTACTCCAGCTTCCAGGGTTGTGTATAGTTCTCCCCCTGAAACCACATCAAAACCTAAACCTTCACTGTCAATAATGCGACATACCGCCATACAGCTCCAGGCTTTAGAGGCGTAAATAACCAGAGATTCTCCGCCATAGTAGGTAGCAAAACTATCACGATACTGACTGCAAGCTGTTCTGAGGGTAAACTCATCTAAAACATAGAGAGGAGAACCATATTGTTTAACCAACAGTTGCAATTCACAACCGCCAATTTCTAGCTGATTATTGCTGTTGACTTGAGCAGTCAGGGGCATCAACTCCTGATTGGGTGAAGGAGGAACTTCGAGACTAGTAATTTGAGGAATGTAACGATGTCCCGTATTTGGTAAACTGCGATCGGTCGAAAGCATAGTGATATCTTATTAGTTTATTGGCGAGTGAAATCATAAATAATTACTTATTTTAATAGTCTACAGTTGTCTAGTGCCTAGTTACCATTCAATTGAAAGATGCGGAGCAAAACTATTTTGTTATTTTGTTTGTGAAAGAAATTGAAATAAAATTACTAACTCCCTCTCAAGTGCCAGCAGTATTAGCATTGGATCGAGTTTGTCTGGGAGGCTTGTGGACAGAGGAAGGCTATTTGAGGGAAATTGAGAGTGACAAAAGCACTTTGATCGCTTTGTTTATGGTCGATTCCGAGTTTAATGAGCAGATGCAAATGATTGGCATGGCTTGTTTATGGTCGATTGTAGAAGAGGCGCATATTACCCTGTTGGGCATTCATCCCGATCATCGTCAGCAGGGATTAGGACAATTACTGTTACTTAGTTTATTCAAAGATGCGATCGCCCGTCAGCTTGAACGGGCAACTTTAGAAGTTAACGAACATAATTTAGCAGCGATAAATCTCTATCAAAAGTATGGTTTTCAGATTGCAGGAAGCAGAAGAAATTACTATCAACCAGCAGGAGATGAGGCTCTAGTCCTCTGGCTCAAAGGTATACAGCAAGAAACTTTTAAATCCAATCTGATTCAATGGCGACAGCACTTAAGCGATCGCCTAAGTAAAAATTCTTATCATTTAAAGCAGACCAAATTCTGTTAAATTCCCTACCGTATTTCCCGTCCATTCCAGTCGAGTCAGGAAACCAAAAGGCTGTGCTAAAATCACCAATAATAAGGGCATAGCAGGTGGATGGAATAAGACATGTTTGAACGCTTCACAGAAAAGGCAATAAAAGTGATTATGTTAGCCCAGGAGGAAGCACGCCGTCTGGGTCATAATTTCGTAGGGACTGAACAGATTCTCTTGGGTTTAATCGGAGAGGGTACTGGAGTCGCCGCTAAGGTTCTCAAATCAATGGGAGTAAATCTAAAAGATGCTCGCATCGAAGTTGAAAAAATCATCGGGCGTGGTTCTGGTTTTGTAGCAGTAGAAATTCCCTTTACCCCGAGAGCCAAAAGGGTTTTGGAATTATCTCTAGAAGAAGCTCGCCAGTTAGGTCATAACTATATTGGCACCGAACATCTACTTTTAGGATTAATTAGAGAAGGGGAAGGAGTTGCCGCAAGAGTCCTCGAAAACCTGGGGGTAGACTTGTCGAAAGTCCGTACTCAAGTAATTAGAATGCTGGGCGAAACTGCCGAAGTGGCTGCTGGTTCTGGCGCGACTCAAGGTAGGAATAAAACGCCGACTCTGGATGAATTTGGCTCAAATCTAACTCAAATGGCAGGAGAAGGAAAACTCGATCCTGTAGTAGGGAGACAAAAAGAAATTGAGCGAGTCATTCAAATTCTGGGTCGTCGAACTAAAAATAATCCTGTTCTCATTGGTGAACCTGGGGTTGGTAAAACCGCGATCGCTGAAGGACTGGCACAACGCATTGCTAATCGAGATATTCCTGATATTTTGGAAGACAAACGAGTCGTTACTTTAGATATCGGTTTATTGGTAGCTGGGACAAAATACCGTGGTGAATTTGAGGAACGTCTCAAAAAAATCATGGATGAAATTCGTCAAGCTGGCAATGTAATTCTGGTAATTGACGAAGTACATACCCTCATTGGTGCTGGGGCTGCTGAAGGGGCGATCGATGCTGCCAATATTCTCAAGCCAGCTTTGGCGAGGGGCGAATTGCAGTGTATTGGTGCTACCACATTAGATGAATACCGTAAGCATATCGAGCGAGATGCAGCCTTAGAACGTCGTTTCCAACCCGTACAGGTAGGGGAACCATCAGTAGATGAAACTATTGAAATTCTCTACGGTTTGCGTGAGCGTTACGAACAGCATCACAAGCTAAAAATCTTAGACGAAGCCTTAGAAGCAGCAGCCAAGCTGTCGGATCGCTATATTAGCGATCGCTTTTTGCCCGATAAGGCGATCGATTTAATTGATGAGGCTGGTTCTCGCGTTCGTTTGATTAATTCTCAACTTCCTCCCGCAGCTAAAGAGTTAGACAAGGAACTAAGAGAAATCCTCAAACAAAAAGACGAAGCGGTCAGATCGCAAGATTTCGACCAGGCTGGAGAATTGCGCGATCGCGAAATGGAAATCAAAGAGCAGATCCGCACCATTGCTTCCAACAAGAAAAACGAAGCTGACGACGGTGAAGATAATGCCAATGTTGATGCTGAGGAAATCGCTCACATCGTGGCATCTTGGACTGGAGTACCAGTTAACAAAATCACTGAATCTGAGTCGGAAAAACTAATGCATATGGAGGATACCCTGCATCAGCGCATTATCGGACAGGAAGATGCGGTTAAAGCCACTTCTCGCGCCATCAGACGAGCTAGAGTTGGTCTGAAGAATCCTAACCGTCCCATTGCTAGTTTCGTCTTCTCTGGCCCGACTGGGGTGGGTAAAACCGAACTGACCAAAGCTTTAGCAGCTTACTTTTTTGGTTCAGAAGACGCGATGATTCGCCTCGACATGTCCGAATACATGGAACGCCATACAGTCTCTAAACTAATTGGTTCTCCTCCAGGCTATGTCGGTTATAACGAAGGTGGTCAATTAACCGAAGCCGTACGTCGTCGTCCCTATACAGTAGTGCTGTTTGATGAAATTGAGAAAGCACACCCCGACATCTTCAATATGCTATTGCAGATTTTAGAAGATGGTCGCTTAACTGATGCCAAAGGTAGAACAGTAGACTTTAAAAATACTCTGCTGATCTTGACTTCTAACATTGGTTCTAAAGTGATTGAAAAAGGTGGTGGCGGTCTTGGTTTCGAGTTTGCTGATGACCAAGCAGAAGCTAAATACAACCGCATCCGTTCTTTGGTTAACGAAGAGTTGAAAAGCTACTTCCGTCCAGAGTTCCTCAACCGTCTCGATGAAATTATTGTCTTCCGTCAGCTTAATAAAGACGAAGTCAAAGAGATCAGCGAGATCTTGCTCAAAGAAGTGTTCCAGCGCTTAACTGAGAAAGATATTACCCTCGAAGTTACCGACAAGTTTAAGGAGCGTTTGGTAGACGAAGGATTTAACCCAGCCTACGGCGCGCGTCCTCTACGTCGAGCAATTATGCGTTTATTAGAGGATGTCCTGGCTGAAGAGATTCTATCTGGTCGTCTGCGGGAAGGAGACACCGCAACAGTCGATATCGACGAAGAAAACAAGGTTGCGATTGTACCTCAAAAAGAGAAAATAGAATTACTGCCTTCTTCATAATCAATCGCAATTAAATTATTAATTTAGGTAGAGATATTACAGGCTCTACTTTTTTTTGGCTAATCATACCGAAGATAAAGATAAGATTTTTAAATCAATTTTTGCTGAGTTAGGTTGATTTTTGTTACTGGCGATCGCGATCACCAACTTTACTAGTACACTTTGAATAAAAATAGCTGGTAAATAATTACCTATTTGCTTGAAATTTAGCCCAGTTCAAACTCTAAAAACTTAGACTTATATTTTCTGCTAAGAGCTAAAAGTTAATTTATCTTTTAAACTACCATTATTTGGTAGCCTAAAAAATATGACAAATTCATCTCCTCCAGAATCACCAAATCCAATCCCAGAAAGACGTAGAAGACCTGCAACGGGTCTAACTTTCGACGAAATGATTGCAATTATCGTTGCTTTTTCTACTATTGGTACTATCTTACTTTGGGCTATTGGTGGCAGAAACAACAAGCTGGCGGGCAATCTTGGTTTAAATGGCAATAGCAGTTTGCTCGCTTCAGATCAGGGGAATGATACTAGCTTTGGTTTTGGCAACATTTTGTCCCAAGACACCAATACTGATGCCAGTGTCAGGGAGCAGAAGCTCGAAGCAGAAAATCGTCAACTAGCTGCTAGACTCAGGGAACAAGATGCTCCTGTGGTATATATTCCGCCTAATAAAACAGTTAACTTACCAGCCAAAGCAGAACGGAAATCTATTTCTCTTGATTCTGGGGGCAAACTAGTTCCCTTGGCTGGGGTAGCTACTTTGCCTGGATTGAGAAATAAACCTGGCGATCGCCCTCCAACCAAAGCTGAGAATAATGTTGAAACTGAACCGCCGATCGGTATGTCAGAAAAGGTCAAGCCAGAAGCAGAGGTTGTTCCCATCCCTGCACCTGTCCAACAACCTCCAGCGATCGCTCCTGCAACTAAAATGCCTCAAGATGTTGCTGTCGATTATTGGGCGTATCCCTTTATCAAGCAGATAAGGGACAGGGGGTTAGTTTCTGAGATAGCAAAAAATCAGGAGTTAGAGCCAAATGCTCTAATCACTAGAGCGAGTATGGCAACTTTGGTCAGTCAGGCTTTTGATAAACAGCCTGAAACACAGGCTATTAAAAAATTCAACGATGTCAGTAATAAAAATGAGCTTGCCAAGGATATCGACAAAGCGGTACGGACTGGCTTTATGCAAGGCTACTCCAATAACGAATTTAAGCCTTTGGAAAACATTCCTCGTTATCAAGTACTAGTTACTTTAGCGACAGGATTGGGTTTGCAGCCATCACAGGATGCCGATCAAATTCTTCAGCAGTTTGGCGATCTTGCTCAGATGCCAGATTGGGCTAAACAACAGGTAGCAGCAGCAACAGAAGCTGGATTAGTAGTTAACCCGCCTGATCTTGACAAAGGTTCTTTAGCACCAGAAAGATCAGCAACTAGAGGAGAAGTCGTAGCTATGATCCACCAAGCTTTAGTTAAAACTGGTAGGCTTAAACCGTTAGAGTCTGAATATATTGTTAAGCCATAAAAGTTTTTTAATCAGGCAAAAAATAATCTTGGTAATTTACAATCAAAACCCCTAGATTAATCTCAGGGGTTTTTGCTTGGTCAGTCAAGACTGACTAAATTTTAGTTTACTCAAATTAATCACGAACAATTTAAACAATTCAATCTTATCTAGGTTAATTATCTTATGTCTGCTCCTCCAATTCAGTGGTATCCAGGACACATAGCTAAAGCAGAAAAACAATTAAAAGAACAGCTAGGAAAAGTAGATGTAGTCTTAGAGATCCTTGATGCGAGAATTCCTTTGGCTTCTCACCATCCCCAAATAAATAGCTGGATTGGCACTAAACCCAAAATCACTGTGCTAAACCGCGAGGATATGATTCCTGAAGCGGCCAAACAAGAATGGTTAGGTTGGTTTCAATCCCAGTCAGAACAACCATATTTTACCAACGCCAAGCAGGGCAAAGGCATCAACACGATCAAAAGTGCTGCTCAAAAAACAGGAATCACCATGAATCAACGTCGAAGCGATCGCGGAATGCGTCCTCGTCCAGTAAGAGCTGTAGTCATTGGCTTTCCAAATGTGGGCAAGTCAGCATTAATTAACCGTTTAGTAGGCAAAAAAATCGTTGTTAGTGAACGTCGTGCGGGGGTTACCCGCCAGCTACGGTGGGTAAAAATATCTCAGGAAATTGAATTACTTGATGCCCCTGGAATTATCCCCTGGAGATTAGAAAATCAGCATGATGCCATAAAATTAGCTATTTGTGAAGATATTGGCGAGGCTTCTTATGATAATCAAGTTGTGGCAGCCGCAGCCATAGATTTGCTGATTAAAATTGGCTATGAGCAAGTTTTGCGATCCCGTTTTAATTTTGACTTCGAGCCGACTGAAACTACAGGAGAATCATTCATTCAAGATGTGAGCGAGCGCTCTTTTAAAGGAGACAAAGAAAGAGTGGCGCGACAGGTGCTGCATGATTTTCGGACAGGAAACATGGGTAAAATTCCCCTGGAGTTACCGCCTGTGTAAGTCAAAAAAAGTGTTCCAGAAATTTGGATTGGAGTAAGTGATCTGAAGTATTGAAAATATACGTGAAATACATAAATTTACTACTATTATTGTTGCTGCTATTTTGGCTGGGGTTTATGCCAGTAGCTAAGGCACAAATGTGTCGCAATAGAGATGATCATCAGGTGTGTATTCTCAAGTTAAAACGTAGTGCCAAAAACTATTGGGAATATCGAGCTACAGTTAGCATTGACGGAGAAAAACAAAGGAATATAGAAGTATATAACTGTCGCGATCGCACTTTGACTCGCAAAGGCAAGTATCCCATACCTTTTCAGCCCGATAGTCCAGGAGAATTAGTATGTCAAACTTTCCAAAAACAAATCAATACCTATAAACCCTCTAGGTGGTAATTGCAAAATATATAGTCATTCCAATTAATTTCCTGATGAATGATTACTAATAAGCAACTGCCTTTCCCGCAGGCTTACGAATGTCATTAACCCCAATCATCGTTTTATCCCCATTAACCAGGATTGATTCTGCTGCACCCCAAGACATAAAAGGCATAGTGCTATAACCTCGTATTTTTAAAGCTCTAAAGGTATCAGGCGTAATTGCATGAGCTTCAGCAACTACGCGCTTGGGTAAACCTTGATAGTGTACACGGGGAGAATTAACCGCATCTGCTAAGTCCATACCGTAATCAATCACGTTAGTAATTACCTGCAACACCGTAGTCGGGATAGTTGAACCTCCTGGACTACCTGTAACTAGATAAACCTGTCCATCCTTGGTAACTATAGTAGGGGACATAGAGCTTAAAGGACGTTTGCCAGGCTCAATTAAGTTCGCCGATCCCTGACGTAAACCAAACTGATTAGAAGATCCAAGCTTGGTCGTAAAATCATCCATCTCGTTATTAAGTAAAAATCCTGTTCCTGGCGCAACTACTCCCGCACCAAAATAAGAATTAATTGTGTAGGTAACGGCTACGGCATTACCTTCTTTGTCCACTACAGAATAATGAGTGGTATTTGTTCCCTCCTGCTGAACGTCAGTCGAATATACAGACTCAGGATCGAGTGCCTCAAAAGCTATTGTTTCTCTCAGGGAAGCAGCATATTCAGCAGACAGTAGTTTATTCGTCGGGTTATCAACAAAATCAGGATCGCCCAAATAACGATTGCGATCGCCAAAAGCGAATAACATTGAGGAGAACATATGATGCAAACTTTGGGGCGTATGCCAGCCTAATTCTTTTAAATTATAGCCAGATAAGATATTGAGCATTTGACAAACGGTAGTACCACCACCAGGGGGAGGTGAAGAAGCTATACGATACCCCCGATAATTGCAACTTACGGGTTCATATTCTGCCACCTGATAACTGGAAAAATCTTCTAAACTCAAAATACCGTTGTTTTTTTGACTGGCTGCCACAACTTTTTGGGCTATTTCTCCTTGATAAAAAGCTTCTGTTCCCTCCTGAGAGATTGCTTTTAACGTGTTAGCAAGATCGGGCTGAACTAAAACATCTCTGACTTGATAGGTTTTCTGGTCATCTTGCAAAAAGATCTTGGCAACATTAGGTTGCAGCAGTTTCTCTTTTCCTGCTTCAAATATCTCTACGTCTCCTGCTTGCAGTACAAAACCATGTTCGGCTAAATTGATCGCTGGCTTGATCACTTTTTTTAGCTCCATCGTCCCATATTGCTCTAGGGCGTAATTCAAACCCTTAACCGTACCTGGAACACCTACCGCTAAGTAACCATCAGTACTCAAGTTTTCCCTCAGCTTCCCCCGCTCATCTAGATACATCTTGCTATCAGCTTTTAAAGGTGCAGTCTCACGGAAATTAATAAAAGCTTCATTCCCATCGGCTGAATGAATCAGCATAAACCCACCTCCCCCTAGATTACCGCAGCAGGGATCTGTCACTGCCAAGGCATAACCTACCGCCACCGCAGCATCGATCGCATTTCCTCCATCTTGAAGCACCTCCAACCCCACCTCTGAAGCATCTTGCTGAGTTGAAACGACTACTCCATTAGTCCCCAGAGCTTGTGTGTTGACTGTTTTAGCATTGACCTTACTCCAGCTATCAACTGTTGAATAAACTAGATAAAAGTTATTGATGAGATAATTACTTATTACAATGAGCAAAACAACGCTCACCACGAGAGATATAGCTCGTTTAATTTTTATTTTCATCTATTTAAAAGCCATAACCTACAACAACTCCCCTCGCATCACCGTTATTGCTTGACCTTGAAGCAAAACGCGATCGCCACCATCATAATACACTTTAACTACCCCTCCACGAGCAGAGGCTTGATAAGCTAAAAACCGATCTTGGTTCAGGCGATCCCGCCAATAAGGAGCAAGACAGCAGTGTGCAGATCCAGTGACAGGATCTTCCTCGATGCCAACCCCAGGGGCAAAAAATCTGGAGACAAAATCATATTTGGAATCCCGATCAGCTCTACTCGTCACAATTACATTAGAGATAGGTAATTGCTTGAGCAGGTTAAAATTAGGCTGTAGCTTTTCCACCTCTTGAGCAGTAGCAACTTCTACCAAGTAGCCTAAGGAGTTGTATAAGACCGTTTTTAAAGGTACGCCTAAAGCATCCCCTAATTTAGTAATTGGGGGAATATCTTGGGAGCGATTAACAGGAAAATCTAGCTCGATCCAGTCGTCTTGATATTTAGCCGTTAAAATACCACTTTTGGTTTCAAACTGAATTAATTGCCCTGTCGAAGCATATCCTTCTGTCCAAAGTACATGAGCGCTGGCGAGGGTAGCATGACCACATAGAGAAACTTCGCTGGTGGGAGTAAACCAGCGCAAACTGTAAGCTTGACCTTCCCTGTATAAAAATGCTGTTTCTGACAAATTCATTTCCCGAGCTACCAACTGCATCCATTGCTCATCTTGAGGTGATTCCAATATACAGACAGCAGCAGGATTCCCCTGAAAAGGGCGATCGGTAAAAGCATCTACTTGAACGATAGTTTGTTTCATAAATATTGCTCTAGCCGAACTTAAATAAAACTTAAACCACAATAGCCATCAAAGCAAGCCTTATCTTGCTGCAATCAAAAAAAATCAGCTGGCTTTGCGTTACTAATACCTAAAGTCAATACAATACTAAAGAAGGAGTATTTGGATAATTAAACTATGAACCCTAGCAACCCGACAGATTTCAAAATATTTTTAGGATTAAGTATTGCGACAAGTCCTTTTATTTTTAGCATTTTATTGCTATATCTCTTGTCAGAATTCATGACTGAATTCGGCAAAGCTAGTGAAGAAATATTTCGCTCAGAACGCTTGCCGATCCTTAATTTTCCTAATTTTGAGCCTTGAGTATTTTGAATTTAACTAGCGATGTGGCGATCGCCCTTACCAATCTAGTATTGGTGTAGTTGATCTAGATCCGCTCAAAGCTGGAAGCTATAAACTTTTTGCTCTGTCAAATTCCCAACATTATCACTACACCAATCAAGCTACGATTTATTTAAGTCAAATAGAGGTTTTTATGAGTTCGCTTGTTCAATCTTCGATAGTAAATCGAGAAGACACTGATGTGGTTGACACTTCCCACTTACTGTTGCGTCATCGACAAAAATTAATTGAAGACCTCTGGGAGTCGGTGCTGCGCTCAGAATGCGGTCAGGAAATGCTCGATCTGCTCCAGCAAATGCGCTCTCTTCATTCTGCTGAAGGACAAGTAACAGTAACATTTACCCAATCTTCCGTACCACAGTTAATTGAAAAGTTAAGTCTGAACGATGCTATTCAAGGAGCCAGGGCATTTGCGCTTTATTTTCAACTAATTAACATTGTTGAACAACATTACGAATCAAGAGAGCAAAAACTAGCTCGGCGTGTGACTCAAGTTTCCCCTCATGACCTTAACGATAAAAAGCCCTTAGTGCCAGAAACTCCGACTACGGAAGCTCACAGTAAAACACCAAAATTAAACAATAATTGGACTGAACCCAGCATATCGAGCAGCAATCAGGCGGGACTATTTCATTGGCTCTTTCCTTATCTCAAGGAAATTAATATGCCTCCGTTGATGTTGCAAAGACTATTAGATCAGCTTGATATTAGATTAGTTTTTACCGCTCATCCTACGGAAATTGTCCGTCACACCATCCGCAAAAACAGCGCCGTATTGCCCAAATTTTAGAGCAGTTAGACGTTGCCGAAGAAGCAATGCAAGAAATTGGGCAAATTGAATCCTGGGAAGCTAATGAAATCGTGGCTCAGTTAACCGAAGAGATTCGCCTTTGGTGGCGGACTGATGAGCTGCATCAATTTAAACCTAAAGTATTAGATGAAGTAGATTACTCCCTACACTACTTTCAAGAAGTCTTATTTGACGTAATTCCTCAATTAGCTTCTCGCCTCAAGCAGTCTTTAGGGGCATCTTTTCCCAAACTAATTGCTCCAACCCATAACTTTTGCTACTTCGGGTCTTGGGTCGGTTCAGACCGTGATGGTAACCCGTTTGTGACACCTCAAGTAACCTGGGAAACTGCCTGCTATCAGCGAACAATTGTCATCGGCAAATATCTAGAGGCGATCGCCCAATTAAGAGAAATTTTGAGCCTTTCCCTGCACTGGAGTGATGTACAGCAAGAATTACTTGACTCTCTAGAGCAAGATCAGCAGCAAATGCCCAGCGTTTACCAGGAATTATCAATTCGCTATCGTCAAGAACCTTATCGTCTCAAGCTAGCCTATATTGCTTGTCGATTGAGCAACACGCTGGAAAGAAATCGAGCTTTGTCCTCAGCGGCGGGAAGACAGGCAATCTCCGAAATTCAGACTGAAAATATCTACACTGCGGGAGATGAGTTTGTCGCTGAATTAAAGCTGATGCAGACTAGTTTAGCTGCCACCAGGCTACAGTGTCGTGAGTTGGATAATTTAATTACTCAAGCCGAGGTGTTTGGCTTTAACTTGGTCGAGTTAGATTTTCGTCAGGACTCCTCTCGACATAGTGATGCGATCGCCGAAATTACTGCCTACCTTCAGGTCTTACCAAAACCCTACGATGAACTTTCTGAAGCCGAAAAAACTACCTGGTTGATTCAGGAATTAAAAACTCGTCGTCCCCTGATTCCAGGAGAAATGCCTTTTTCCCCTACGGCTTGTGAAACAATTGAAACTTTTCGGATGTTGCGACTTTTGCAGCAGGAATTTAGCACCAAAATTTGTAAAACCTACGTCATCAGCATGACTAATTTTGTCAGCGATGTTTTAGAGGTGCTGCTGCTGGCTCAGGAGGCGGGACTATACGACCCTGCTACTTGCTGCACTTCGATTAGGATTGTTCCTTTATTTGAGACGGTAGAAGATCTCAAACGCGCGCCAGAAGTGATGCGAGAACTATTTGAGCTACCTCTATATCGTGCTTCCTTGGCGGGGGGGTACGAACATGTTTCAGCGCAACGGGAGGAGATTTCAACCACTACTTTAGTGCCTCTGCAACCCTGTAATTTACAAGAAGTGATGTTGGGCTATTCCGACAGTAATAAAGACTCAGGTTTTTTAAGCAGTAACTGGGAAATTCATAAAGCTCAAAAAGCTTTACAGCAGGTGGCGGCTGAATTTGGTATCTCCCTACGGATTTTTCATGGTCGCGGTGGTTCGGTAGGTCGCGGTGGTGGACCCGCTTATTCAGCAATTTTGGCTCAACCAACAGATACGATTCAGGGCAGAATTAAAATTACCGAGCAGGGAGAAGTGCTAGCTTCTAAGTATTCTTTGCCTGAATTGGCTTTATATCATCTCGAAACAATGACTACAGCGGTAATTCAGTCTAGTTTACTCGGTAGTGGATTTGATCGGGTTGAACCCTGGAATCAGATTATGGAAGAGCTATCAGCGCGATCGCGCACCGTCTATCGCTCTCTAATTTATGAACAAGAAGACTTCGTTGACTTTTTCCATTCCGTCACTCCTATAGACGTAATTAGCCAGCTTCAGATTGGCTCTCGCCCCTCTAAGCGTCCAGGCAAAGGTGGAGCTGGAGCTAACAACAAAAAAGATATGAGCAGTCTCAGGGCAATTCCCTGGGTGTTTAGCTGGACTCAAAGTCGCTTTTTACTACCTGCTTGGTATGGTGTCGGCTCGGCACTACATGGCTTTTTAGAGCAAGAGCCTGAGAAAAATCTCGATCTGCTGCAATATTTTTATGTCAAGTGGCCTTTCTTTCGAGTGGTTATCTCTAAAGTAGAAATGACCCTGGCTAAAGTAGATCTTCAGATTGCCGAACATTACGTCAAAGAATTATCTCAACCAGAAGATCTTGAGCGTTTCCAAAAGTTATTTGCTCAGATCTCAGAAGAATATAATCTCACTAAAGCCTTAATTCTCAAAATAAACGGTCAGCAAAAGCTGCTAGACGGTAATCTTGAGCTACAGCGATCAGTGCAATTGCGTAACGGCACAATTGTTCCCCTTGGATTTTTACAGGTAGCGCTAATCAAACGCTTACGTCAACACGATAAATCTCAAGTGCTTCACTTCCGCTTTAGCAAAGAAGAATTATTGCGGGGGGCAATGTTAACTATTAATGGGATTGCTGCAGGGATGAGAAATACTGCTGATCCTTCAAAGCTTACTTTTGACTTTAGCTTTGAAGGAGTGCGGTAATTAAATACGCCATGAAAAAAAAGTGGGTAATTGCTGTTTGCCTATTGGGAATAAGTGTCTTGGTTCGTTTCCCCTACTATTTTGTCGATGTCATCAATTGGGATGAAAGCACATTTATTTTGATGGGTCAATCTCTTTTGGATGGACATCTTCCTTATACGGAACTATGGGATATTAAACCACCCCTAGCATTTGCAGCTTACGCTTTTGTGATCATGTTGTTGGGCAAAAATATTCTGGCTATTCGTATTGCAGGGACAATATGCGTGTTTCTAACTTCATGGTTAGTTTATCTAGTTGGTAGATATATTGGGAGCAATTCCGCAGGCATATTTGCGGGCATTTTGACAATTGTGACTGTAACGGCGATCGACAGCGGACAGGCTACTATGACCGAACATGTTGCCTGTGTACCGCTTCTAGGAGCATTAACTTGGTTAGTTACCCACAAAATGACTCCAGGAGCGCTATTTCTAGGGGGTCTATTGCTAACTGGAGCAACATTAGTCAGGCTTAATTTGGCTTATGTGGTGTTAGGAGTCGGAATTTGGCTTGTATATAGCACTTTTAAGCATCAGACGCTAGAGTTACAAGGAATAGCTGCCTATTGCCTGGGTAGCTTTAGCTTAATATTCTTAACTTTTTTTCCCTATCTGATTAAGGGAGACAGTTTAATTTGGTTTAATTCCGTGGTGTTAGCTCCTCTCAGTTATGCTAATTCAGCAGGACACACAGGAATGGGAACGGAGAAAAAATTACTTCTTGCCTGCTTAATTTTCGGGATTCTCAATCAACTCTGGCAAAGAACTTCAGCCAAGCAACAGCGAGAATTTGGGCTATTGCAGGTATTTCTTTTGAGTACAGTCATCTCAATTATTCAAGGTGGGGAATTGCACGAGCATTACTGTATTCAGATTTTTCCGTTATTATCCTTAACTTTTGCTTTATTTTGGGCGAGATTACCGAAAATAAGTCGCTTACTGCTGGTGACTTTGGTTGCTTTTGGGCTGATTTCTATATTAAAGCCGATATATACTCAATATCAGGTTGTTGGCGATCGCCTAAAACTAGAAAACCTCTAAATTATGGTCATTCCTATGAAATTATTGAATATTTACAGCACCATAATCCTGAACAACGACCTGTATATCTGATGAAAAATCATCTTGTTTACTGGCTTACTGAGCTTAAGCCTCTAAGTAAAGCAGCTACTCATCCTTCTAATCTTTCTAAAGATTACCTTTTTAAATACATCGAGGGTGCAGCAGGTTCTACAGAAGCAGAATTAAGCAAAATATTGACAAAAAAGCCCGAATTTATCATCAAAGGAGGCGAAGATACACCCTATATTGAAGATCATCCTGATGCGAATTTATTATTGAAGCAGGTTTTAACCACCAAATATAAGTTAGTTAAAAAAGTTGGCGATCGCGAAATTTATCGGATTCGTTCCCTTTAAGGTAATTAAATTTATAGTCATTCCAATTAATTTACTTTCGAGATTAGCCTCAAATTTCCAAGTATCTGGCATCTGGCTTTTAGGAAGGATTACTATTTTGCCCTGCCAACCGACAATAGAAGCGATCGCTCTAACTAAATCTGCTACTATAATTGTTGACTCGGAAACATTATAAATCCTCCCCGTGGCTCTTTGCTTAGTAAAATCAATTGTACCGAGGTCGAAGCTGTTACTAAGACACCATCTTATCAAAAATTTTCTGGACAATTTGCATACCTGTAATCGCCTGCCATCCAAATAAACCTAGCAACACAATATTAAGAGAAACGTGAGTAGTACGAGCAAGGCTATTACCCTTCTGCATTAAAGGGACTAAAGATGCAGAGACGGCAATCAAACCAGTCATCCCTAACCCTGCCAAAAGATGAGGACCAACAAAAAGCTTACCATTGTTGATATAGGTAATTGCCATTCCGCCAATGTTCCCCACAACCATCAAAGCTAAAAGGATTGAGCCTGTTTGATGATGCCTTTCGCCAAATTTCTGCTTGACTAGCTCTTTTCTGCTTTCTTTATCGGCACTGCGAACTTTTTTATATTGAAGTCCTAAATACAGTGCATAAACCGTAAGACCTAGCAAAACCCACATGAGAATTGGATGACCAAATTGTGACCAAGTTTTGATGCCATCGGGAATTTCAAACGCCATAATATTTTCTTGAATTGAAATCAGCTTAAAACTTTATGAAAATTAACTTAACATAAAGGAACTTTGTATAGGGAAAGAATGCTGAATTTTTGCTCAAATTTGAGATTTAGATAAATAAACGAAGTCTACAATAACTGAGAGATATGCTAATCTACACGACAGTTAATTAGTTCCCGATTGTACTACCCTCAACAATGCAACTAGAACCCATCGCAATTATTGGTATTGGCTGTCGTTTTCCAGGTGCTGAGAATCCCCAAGCTTTTTGGTCAATGATCCGAGATGGCAAAAGTGGAATAGTTGAAGTCCCTGAATCTAGGTGGGATGTTGATGCCTATTACGATGCGGATTGTAGTCAGCCAGGGAAAGCCCATACTCGCTGGGGTGGGTTTCTCGACGATATAGAAAGTTTCGATCCGCAATTTTTTGGCATTGCTCCCAAGGAAGCAATCACAATGGATCCTCAACAACGTCTTTTGTTGGAAGTGGCTTGGTCAACTTTCGAAGATGCAGGACAAATTCCTGAAGAGCTTAAAGGTAGTAAAACAGGAGTATTTATCGGGATTGGGACTCATGATTATTCCATCATGATGTGGCAACAGCCTGTGAGTGAACCCTATGCCACTACAGGGACAGGTAACTGTATTGCTGCTAATCGGATTTCTTATAGTTTTGATTTTAAAGGGCCTAGTTTGGCGGTGGATACTGCTTGTTCTTCTTCCTTGGTAGCGGTTCATTTGGCTTGTCAGAGTATTTGGACGGGGGAGTCGGAGTTAGCTTTAGCTGGTGGGGTAAATATGCTGCTGTTGCCAACAATTATGGTGGGTTTTAGTAAAGGTGGATTTATGTCTACCCAAGGGCGCTGTCAGAGCTTTGATGCAGATGCGGATGGCTATGTTAGGGGAGAGGGAGCAGGCTTGGTACTCTTAAAACCTCTCGCTCAAGCTAAAGCAGATGGGGATAATATTTACGGGGTAATTCTCAGTAGTGCTGTTAATCAGGATGGTTTAAGTAACGGTTTAGCAGCACCAAATCCCCAGGCGCAAGAGGCGGTATTACGAGAAGCGTATCAAAAAGTAGGGATAGATCCTACTCAGGTAGATTATGTTGAAGCACACGGTACAGGAACAAAAGTGGGCGATCCTATAGAAGCGAATGCTTTAGGGGCAGTTTTTGGAGAGCGTCGTGAATCAGGAAATAAGTGCCTAATTGGTTCAGTTAAAACAAATATTGGTCATACCGAAACCGCAGCGGGAATCGCAGGGATTATCAAGGTAGCACTGGCGCTCAAGCATAAACAGATTCCTCCTAGCTTAAATTTTAACAAACCCAATCCAGCGATCGCCTTTGAAGATCTTAAGTTACAGGTGGTAACAGAATTGACTCCCTGGTTAGCAGACAAGCCTTTAATTGCGGGGGTGAATTCCTTTGGTTTTGGGGGAACGAATGCTCATGTTGTCATGGGTGGGGTTGAGGATGGGGAATTAGGGAAATGGGGAATTAGGGAAGTAGTCCTAAAGGATACCGCTTCGCATAGGCGAGCTGATCTGCTGACTTTATCGGCGAAGAGTAAGTCTGCTTTAAAGGAGTTGGCGCAAAGTTATTTAAATTTTATCCCAAATTGCGATCTCTCTTGGACAGAAATTTGTACGGGGACTCAAACGCAGCGGAGTCATTTTAATCATCGTCTAACCTGTATTGCTAAATCTCCAGAGCATTTGCAGCAACAGTTAACAGCTTTTATAACCAACCAAGAAGCAGCAGGATTAAGATTTAGCACCGTTAGTAATCAAACTAAACAAATTTGTTGGCTGTTTACTGGACAAGGTTCGCAATATGTGGGGATGGGTCAAGAACTTTATCACACTCAGCCTGTGTTTCAGGAGTCATTAGACCGCTGTGCCACCATTCTAAAAGCTTATTTAGATCGACCTTTATTAGAGGTGATTTTTTCCTCAGATACTTCTGATTGCACCGATCATCAAGCAGAAATTAATCGCACTGTCTATACTCAACCCGCGATCTTTGCCTTGGAATATGCCTTGGCGCAATTATGGCTAGCTTGGGGAATTAAACCTGATTATGTAGCGGGACATAGTATTGGCGAATATGTTGCTGCCTGTATTGCAGGGGTTTTTAGTCTAGAAGATGGTTTAAAGTTGGTTGCCACTAGGGGTAGGTTAATGGAAGAATTGCCCTCATCAGGAGGGATGCTGGCTGTGTTTAGCAGTCAGATTGAAATTGCCGAATTGATTGCTCAGTATCAGGAAGTAAATATTGCAGCAGTTAATCATCAGCAAAATACAGTTATTGCAGGCAACATCAATACCCTAGCTGTAATTGAAGATAAGCTGGCAAGTTTAGAGATTTCTAGCACTCTGCTGGAAGTTTCTCATGCTTTTCATTCTCCCTTGATGAAGCCGATGCTGGGAGATTTTCGACAAGTGGCGGAGTCTATTACCTATCATCTGCCTCAGATTCCTTTAGTTTCTAGCGTTACGGCGCAGCTTGCCAATGAATCAATTACTAGTCCTAATTATTGGGTCGAGCATATTATTCAACCTGTTAATTTTGCTGATGGGTTTCAGTTTTTGTTAGAGCAAAAAATAGATATCTTTCTCGAAATTGGGGCAAAACCAATTCTTTCTAGTATTGGTGCAACTATCTCAGCCACAACCGATTATGCAACCATTTTGCTGTCGAGTTTATCAAATAAGCAACCTGATGAACAAGTAATCTTAAATAGCCTTGCCCAGTTATATCATCAGGGAATAGAAATTAATTGGCGCAAGTTCAACCAGGATATTGATTCCCGTAGAGTTAAACTACCCACCTATCCTTTTCAACGTCAGCGTTATTGGTGGGAACAGGCTAAGTTTTGGACTAAAGATGTTCCTGTACAGCAGATACATCCTCTGTTGGGGAATCCGTTAACTTTAGCAGGGACATCAGAAATACGCTGGACAGGGCAAATTAATGGTCATCTTCCTGATTATCTTCAGGATCATCGCTTAGAGGGGGAGATTGTCTTTCCCGCAACGGCATATCTAGAGATGGCTTTAGCAGCAGGGTCAGATATTTGTGCTAAGAGCATACAGCTAAGAGAATTTATTATTCATCAGCCTTTAATCTTGAGAGATAAATCTACTCAACTTCAGACGGTGTTATCCCCTGTTGTAGATGTTGTAGATTCAGCTTATCGGGTACAGATTTTTAGCCGTGAGGTAGATAGTGATCCTGATGCATTTATTCTGCATAGTGAAGTGGTAATTACTTTTCAAGCCGAGGAATTGACTAACAACCTAGACTTGGCTCATCTAAAATCGCGATTACAGCCACAAACAGCAGAAATTGCTGATTACTATCAGTCGTTGAGCAAACAAGGCTTAAATTATGGCGTTAGTTTTCAAGGCCTTAAACAGATTTGGTATGGGGAAACAGAAGCTTTAGGCTATATTCAGTTACCAGATAATTTAAACAGTCAAGCTAGTAACTATCAAATTCATCCTGCTTTACTTGATGCTTGTTTACAGTTAATTGGCACAGTTACCGAAGCCAACTCAGGCATATACTTACCCGTCGGCATTGAATCTCTAAGTTTGACTCAAGCTAATCTTAATCAAGTATGGGCTTACATAACCATTAAACCCACCCTAAACAAGCAAATTATTACAGCAGATCTAGTTTTAACAAATGATGCGGGTACTGTAGTAGTAGAGATTATTAATTTATCTCTTCAATATCTTAGCTGGCGATCGCTCCAAAAACTCCTCAATATTTCTCCATCAGCAGAAAATAAAAATAGTCTTACTCAACATCTCTACGAAATAGACTGGGAACAGAAGAGTTTAATTACCACTGAAGCGACAAAACCAACAGATCATGACTGCTGGCTGATCTTTTCTAGGGACAACGAACTAACTCAAGTGTTAACTCAAAAATTAGCTGGTATTTCAGTGATTTTAGGGGATGATTACTTTAATCAATCTAATACCCATTTATATACCATCAATCCTAGTCAAGTAGAAGATTGGCAGAGTTTATGGCAGGCTGTTAACTACCAACCGCAGAATAATTTAAAAATTGCTTATTTTTGCAGTCAGGAAGAACCTGCAAGCAGTAACCTTTATGCCGAAATATTCAATTTAATTCAGTCTATAACCGAAGCAAGGCTTAATCTGACTCAATTAAACATTATTACCGAGCAAAGTCAATACAAAGCAATAAATAATCTGACAGGAGGACTCTGGGGTTTAGGTCGCACAATACAGCAGGAATATCCCCAGTTATGCTGTAATTTACTTGATTTTGATAGTTTACAGCTTAATAATCTACCCCCAATATTCTCAGAATTACTCGCCTCGGATGGTGAAACTCAAGTAGCGTATCATCATCAGCAAAGATATGTCCCCAGACTAACTCCCAGAGATAATACCTTAGATCATCCTTACTGTCTGCAATTATCTGCATACGGTAGTCTCGACAATCTTACCCTCGCACCCATAGAGCGTAAAGCGCCTCAACAGGGAGAAATCGAAATTGCGGTAGCAGCTAGTGGAGTTAATTTCCGTGATGTGTTGAACGCCTTGGGAGTACTCAAAGAATATCTTCAGGCAATGGGGTTTAATGACTCCACTGAAGTTCCTTTTGGGGGAGAATGTGCAGGGGTTGTGGTGGCAGTAGGCAAAGATGTAAAGAATTTCCAGATCGGTGATGAAGTAATTGCAGCGCAGGCGGTGGGAAGCTTAAGTAGTCATGTAACGGTGCAGGCTAAATTTGCGATCGCAAAACCAAAAAATCTCACCTATAGTTCAGCTGCAACCATCCCCACTACCTTCTTGACTGCATACTACGGGCTACATCATTTAGCCCAAATCAAACCAGGAGATAAAATTCTCATTCACGCTGCTGCGGGGGGTGTCGGGCTGGCTGCGGTACAGATCGCCCAACAGATAGGTGCAGAAGTTTACACTACCGCTTCTGTTGGCAAATGGGACTTTTTGAAGGCTTCAGGGGTTAAATATGTAATGAACTCCCGTAATCTGGATTTTGCTGAGGAAGTAATGCAGTTAACGGGTGGCAAAGGGGTAGACTTAATTCTCAATAGCTTAAACGGTGATTTTATTCCCCAGAATTTAGCTATTCTCGCCCCCAATGGTCGATTTGTAGAGATTGGCAAGGTAGGTATTTGGGAACATGCTCAGGTGGCGGAAGCACGAGATGATATTAGTTATTTTCCTTTTGATTTACTAGAGGTTTCCCGTCAAGATCCCGATCTGATTAAGCGTATGTTTGCTGAATTAATTCAGCAGTTTGTTGATGGTAAATTAGAGCCTCTACCCCACCAGATTTTTCCCATTCAGCAAGCGGATGATGCCTTTCGCTATATGGCACAGGCTAAACACATCGGCAAGGTGGTAATTGATTTCCCTACTAATCATCAGGTAGTTACCAGCGACGGCAGCTATTTGATTACAGGTGGTATGGGTGCGTTGGGTTTACAGGTGGCAAACTGGCTAGCCGAAGAAGGGGCAAAACATCTGATTCTTGTAAGTAGAAACCAGCCTGAGATATCTGCACAACAAGAAATAGCTTCCCTCAAACAGCAAGGTATTAAAGTAGATCTGATCCAGATTGATATTAGCGATAGTCAAGCTGTAAACGATCTCTTTGAGAGTTTTAATTCGAGTCAATTTAAGCTCAAAGGTATAATCCACGCAGCAGGAATCCTGGATGATGGTCTTTTAAAAAGCCTCTTTTGGGAGCGTTTTCAGCGAGTTTTACAGCCCAAAGTTGCTGGGGCTTGGAATCTCCATCAAGCTACGGAAAAATTAGCCCTAGACTGGTTTGTCTGCTTCTCTTCGATCGCATCTACTTTTGGTGCAGCAGGACAAAGTAACTACGCGACTGCTAACGCTTTTATGGATAACCTGATGAGTTATCGCCGTCACCAGGGTTTACCAGGCTTAAGCATCAACTGGAGTATTTGGGATGAAGTAGGAATGGCAAGTCGTTTGACTCCCGAACAACAGCAAAGATTAAGCCAACAGGGTTTAACTGCGATCGCGCCATCTCAGGGATTAAAAGTACTCAAACAATTATTGCAGCAACAGGCAACCCAAACCATCGTCTTTCCCGTAGACTGGGCAAGGTTTTTAAGTCAACAACCTGCTAATCCTTTCTTTGAGAGAGTACAGCCCCAAGCCAAGGTTCAAAAAGTTCAAACTTCATCTTTCCTCCAGCAGTTAGCCCAAACCAACCCAGCACAACAACATGATCTTTTACAATCCCACATTCGCCTACAAATAGCCAAGGTGTTAGGCTTTAGCGATCCTGAAAATGTTGATATCCAAGAAAAATTTGCCGATTTGGGTATGGATTCCCTGATGGCGGTAGAGTTTAAAAACAATCTCCAGGCTAGCTTTGGTAATGCGATCTCTTTAACGGCTGCTTTTGACTATCCCAACGTCGAACTGCTAACAGCGTATCTTGCTCAAGAATTATTAGACGGAAATGTTTTATCAAATATAGATCAATCCCCGCAGCAGGTTACAGCTAAAATCCCTATCGCCAATAAACCGCAAATTACGCCGATAACCACCAAGAAAATCCAGGTTAAACCCGAATACAGCCAATTCAAACTTACTCCAGAATATATCAATCTTAAAAAAGACTTACAACGGGTAGAAAAATTAGGCAATCCCTTCTTTAGTCTCCATCAGGGTATTGCCCAAGATACAATTCAAACTGGCGATCGCACCTTAATCAACTACTCCAGCTACAATTATCTCGGTATGTCAGGAGATCCCACCGTCATTGCTGCTACCCAAAAAGCGATCGCCGAATACGGAACTTCAGTCTCCGCCAGTCGAGTATTATCGGGAGAACGTCCCATCCATCTGGAATTAGAACAGGAAATAGCAGATTTAATCGGCACAGAGGCAGCGATCATTTATGTAGGCGGTCATGCTACCAACGTCAGCACTATTGGTCATCTGTTTGGCAAACAAGATCTAATTATCTGTGATGCCCTCAGCCACAATAGTATTCGAGAAGGATGTAACCTATCAGGAGCAACGATCATTGATTTCCCCCACAATGACTGTCAGGCTTTAGCAGAAATCTTAAACCGAGAAAGAACTAAATATCAAAAAGTCTTAATTGCGATCGAAGGTATTTATAGCACTGATGGCGATCTTGCTCCCTTGCCCGAAATAGTTGCCCTGAAGCGACATTATCAAACTTTTCTCTTAGTTGATGAAGCTCATTCAATTGGTGTACTGGGTTTATCTGGCGGAGGAATTAGAGAACACTATAACCTGCAACCAACAGATGTGGATCTATGGATGGGAACTCTCAGCAAATCCTTTGCTAGCTGTGGTGGCTATATTGCGGGAAGTAGTGAACTGATCGAATATCTCAAATATACTGCTCCTGGTTTTGTCTTCAGCGTGGGGATGTCTCCTGCTAATACCGCAGCAGCTTTAGCAGCAATTAGATTACTCAAGTCAGAACCAGAAAGAGCGATTAAAATCCAAACGAGAGCCAAATTCTGCCTCGATTTAGCTAAAAATAAAGGTTTAAATACAGGCTACAGCGCCGATTCGCCTGTCATCCCAATTATCGTCGGTGAACCCCATAAAGCAGTGCGTTTGTCACAACTATTAAATCAAGCAGGAATTAACGTTAACCCGATGGTATATCCTTCTGTACCCTACAATGCTGCTCGTTTACGCTTTTTTATTACCTGTCTGCATACAGAGGCTCAAATTCAGCAGACAATCGAAGCTGTAGTGGCTTCTAGCTGATTAATTATCTCCCTA
This sequence comes from Pleurocapsaceae cyanobacterium CSU_1_1, assembly GCA_012034765.1. Classification (GTDB taxonomy): domain Bacteria; phylum Cyanobacteriota; class Cyanobacteriia; order Cyanobacteriales; family Xenococcaceae; genus Waterburya. The sequence goes on from JAAUOU010000036.1 coordinate 37,420, forward strand.
TCTTCCTAAACAAGAAGTATTGTTTTAATCACGCACTCGTATCAAAAAGTACTAAATTTCCTAGCGGGGCGACAATCTAGACTATAAAGTAAAGGAGGAGAGAGTTTGAGACAAGTAGCAAAAAAAGATAGGCTGAAGAGCGAGTCGTCAAACCTATCGTTATATAATGTTACCTGAATTATATCAAACCCATTTCCAAAAATATCTCAAGCCATCTGATTACGTGTTATTAGAGATTCTAATTAATCTCCTACAATCAATCAAACAAGTAAATAAGCGAAAAGCAAAGTTAATTGTTTTGCATATTTTATTACAAGTTCCTGTAGTTCAATATTCTTGGATGTCTCTAAAAATTTTCTGGGCTAAAGCAGATACTAAATCACAGCCTGAGAATAAAGAAATAATCTCCATTTGATTAGCCTTCTAAACCTTCTATCAAAGCCCGAATGAGAACATCAAAAGCCAATCCAGGTATTCTGTCATTGAATGAAGTTGCTATCCCTACGGGTAATTCTAAATCGACCTTGTTTATATTTCTCACTACAGTATTTTCAGTTCGATCACACCAATCCGTAAATGACCTGTTGCTCCTAAAACTAGCTCGGTTATCTCTCGCTGCAATATTTCGGCGCGATGTAACAAAAAACTGGCATGGGTACTCAGTGCTTCTCCTGCTTTAGTTAGCTGTATCGACAAGAAGGATAATAGCCTCAGTCAATACTGTACTTTGACAACTTTCTACCTTCACAGATTAATCATTGCGTAACATTATGATTCTGAGAATTGCTATAGATATCCGAGTTTACAAGGGAATATTATTTCAAATATCTTTCACTATCTATATTGCGATCGCCTTGATGATGAGATCGGGAATTTAATTAAGTACAGTTAATTGCCTTGTACATTCTAGCTTGCGTAAATTATTACAAGTTCCTGTAGTTAAATATTCTTGAATATCTATAAAAATTTTCTGGGCTAAAGCATATGCAAAATTAACAGGTACAGCATTTCCCACCATTTTATAGCCATTATTTATATATTCATATTTAAAGACAAAATCATCAGGAAATGTTTGTATTCTGGCGCATTCTCTGACAGATAATCTACGATATGGTTTAGGGGATAAAGGATCAAAGATTCTTTTATCTTTTTCCACAAAAATCATTTTATTGGCTTGAGGATGTAAAGGTGCATGTCTTCCTCCAGCTTGAATAGTAAAAGATGGTTCATTCCAACTTCTTACTCTATTTCTTGACATATAAATACTAGAAAAACTTGCATCTAAGTATTCATGATTTGTCACTGATTCACAATTTTTAATTAGCTTATCTTTAGTTTTAATTGGCTCTATTAATCTTAAATCGTATATAGCATCTTGAATTTTTAAGCCTGAGTTAACAAATGAAGGAAAATCAAAAGTACCGTTTAGTTGATGATGATATCCAACAATAATTACTCTTTGTCTATCTTGTGGCACTCCAAAATTATTAGCATTTAAAAGTTTATAAGAAACTTCATATCCTATATTTCTAAATTGATTCAATATATTAGTAAAAGCTTTTGTATGTTTTTCAGCTAAAATTCCGCTGACATTTTCGGCTAAAAAGAAAAGAGGCTGTTTATCTTCAACAATCCTGATATAGTCATAAAATAGTTGCCCGCGAGAATCATTAATTCCGCGACCAGCACCTGCTTCACTCCAACTTTGACAGGGGGGGCCACCAATAATTCCTAAGCACTTTGGTATTTCTGAAGAGTTTATATCTTTGATATTTCTACGATCTAAAAAAGTTTTAGCATGATTTAATTCATAAGTATCCCAAATAGTCTTATCATATTCATTCGCCCAAATAATGTTGAATTTTGCTTGAGAAAAGCCTAAATCTAATCCTCCACAACCTGAGAACAAAGAAATAATTTCCATTTTTTAATTATTTATCTTATTTTATAGTTAATAATCTTAGCAGGTATTACTTGTTCTGGGTTATCAGGTGAATTGATATTCTCAAGCTTTATACTTAATTTATAGTTGGAATTAGCATAAGATTCTAATAAATTTCTACTTTCTGGGGAAAAGATAAATATTTAGTTTCTTTCATAATTGCAATAACTTGAAAGGT
>JAAUOU010000037.1 GCA_012034765.1 Pleurocapsaceae cyanobacterium CSU_1_1
GAAGAGTAATATACCCGACCAGCCTACGAATACGAAGCGATCGCGCTTGAGCCAGTCATCTACGGCATCAAAGATCCCGCGCTTGGCTGGTGCGCGTCCTACTGCTATTGTCATAATTTTTAAATCCTCTTGCTTAGATATATATAATTTTTAGGCTGCAAGATTTGTCAAAACGTACTTTTCTATTATGCCTTGAGGCAGCTAACTTAAAATGCTGTTTAAGAAGCACCTATTTTTATAAAACTTTACCAGATTACCAGGGAGTATTTCCTGTCATCAGATGAAAATTTTCTTAAGATACAGTTACAAAACAAATTCTGTAATTGTTTTTAGTGACTATCTTAAAATAGCATAAAACTCTTATCAGGAGGTAACCCAAGACGTATTTTGAGCAAATTGTTAACCTCTCTCACTGCCGTAAGTGCTTAAATAATTATTAGCAAAAAATTTACAAAAAGACATATTTTAGGATCAGACAGAGCCAAGACTTAAGTTTGAGAAAGGACAATACCAAGTCTTTAGATTGATTATGTTTTTACTGAATCAACTGAGTGAGAAAATATAAGTTAAGTACTCGATTCCCAACTTAAATCCACCCAAGATATTAATTTAATTTTTAGAGCATGATGATGACCACAGACAAGACGCAACAACAGATTCTTCGCCAGGATATTCTGGGTTCTCGCAGATTTAGCAATTTACTGTGGGCAGCGATCGTTACCATAGGAGGAGTTGGCTTTCTGCTGGCTGGTTTATCCAGCTATCTAAAAACTAATTTGTTAATTGTTTCCGATACTAGCCAATTACAGTTTATCCCCCAAGGAGTTGCTCTAACTTTTTATGGTGTTGCGGGTTCACTGTTAGCAACATATCTCTGGCTACTACTAGTTTGGAATGTTGGCGGCGGTTACAATGAATTTGATAAAGAGACAGGAAAAGTCACGATCGCTCGTCAAGGATATCCAGGTGAAAATCGCCAGGTAGAAGTTGAGTTTCCTATCTCCGAAGTACAGTCTGTAAGAGCCGAGATTAGAGAAGGATTAAGTCCTAAAAGAGCTTTATATTTACGCTCGAAAAAAAGAAGAGATTTGCCTTTAACTCGTGTGGGTGAACCTATTGCTCTTTCTACTTTGGAAAATCAAGGCGCAGAATTAGCTAGATTTTTACAAGTTCCTCTCGAAGGATTGTAAGCTAAAAATTATAAATTATAGATAGTGTTTGGCGATCCGAATGGGTATACCCTTCGGATCGCTAATTAAAGTTTTTAGCTCCTGAAGATCAGTATTATTTTTGGTAGCCATCTTTATTAATTAGGTTGACCTAGCTGTCCCTAGTTATCCTTTGACACATACTACTTGCTTAATGGTAGCGACAACTTCAACCAAATCTGATTGCTGCGCCATCACCTGTTCAATCGGCTTATAGGCTCCAGGAATTTCATCGATGATCTTGCTATCTTTACGGCATTCGACTCCTTGAGTTTGCTCGATCACATCTTCAACGGTAAACTCCTTCTTTGCTCTGGTACGAGACATTAACCTACCTGCACCATGGGAACAAGAGCAATAGCTGTCATGATTTCCTTTGCCCTTGACAATGTAAGATTTCGTCCCCATCGAACCAGGAATAATGCCATAGTCTTCTGTTTGGGCGCGTACTGCCCCCTTACGGGTTACATAAACATCTTCCCCAAAGTGAACTTCTTTTTCGGCATAGTTATGGTGACAATTTACGGATAACAGAGGTTTAGTTTCTTTCCCTCCCATAACAAATTCTTCGACGATCCGTTTAAAACGCTCCATCATTACGTCTCGGTTAAAACGGGCATAATCTTGCGCCCACTGCAAATCTCGCCAATATGCCTCAAATTCGGGCGTACCTGCGACGAAATAAGCCAAGTCAGGATCGGGCAAACTCAGATTAGCTAACTCTGCTAACTTTTTGCCTGTAGAAATATGACATTGAGCTAACTTGTTGCCAATATGTCGTGAACCAGAATGGAGCATCAACCAGACATAGTTTTCTGTATCCAAACAAAGCTCAATAAAGTGATTCCCACCACCTAAAGAACCCATCTGTCTTTGCGCTTTGTTATCTAAATCCTGTACCCCTGGATGCAATTCCTTAAAATCTCGCCATCCCTGCCAATTGGTAACGCTCTTCTCAATGCGCTTATTTTCCCATCTGCCCACAGGAATCGATCGCTCTATTTGATGACGAATATTTTTTAACTTTCCTTCCAGGCGATCGCCCGTAAAGGGCATCTTCAGCGCAGCCATCCCGCAATTGTGGACAAACACTCCTGCACTAAGGGCAAAGTTGTTGTACTCGGGAACACTTAAACAGTAGACATCTTCTTTTTCTGCTATGGGATTTACCGAAACTACCTTGTGATTGTAACTATATTCACGATCTGCAACAGATTTATCAAGAGAAATTTCGCCTAAAATCCCTGAACGAGCAACAATCCAATGTGCTTTTTGCCATCTTCCAGAGTAGTTTTGCTGAATTAGAGTATATCCATTTTTATCCATCTTGGAATAGAAAGGCATCAAAGAATCATTTGCCTGAAGCTCTCTAGCTTGTTTATAACTGCCGTCTCGCAGCATAAATTGATGGTCTGGAGTACATCTAATCTCGTGGTCATTATCTAGAATTACCTGAATCAGATCGGCATTACTTCTAGTCTTTCTGGCGATCGCTTCTGCACAGACGATTTTGCCACTATCCGTACAGGCATAAACATGAATTGAACCATGTTCGCTAGCTAGTTCGGCAATTTCATACTCTTGACCATCTACCAACGGAATTTTTGTATCCCCTGTAAAACAACCAATATCAACCCCGACAGCAGCAGGAATTACCGCATCTTTTGTGGCAATGACTGAACCAACTAATGCTCCTTTGCCCAAATGAACATCAGGCATCAAGGCCACATGCTTAAAAACAAAAGGAAGAGATGCGACATTTTTTGCCATCTGGGCTTCTCGACTATCAAGCTGATGATTCGCCCAAGACAATACTGGTTTGTTACTTGATAAATCTAATTGTTCGTGTGGCATAACTTTATTTTTGAGTTACGTATATATTACATAATTTGCAATAGTTTTGCCGAGATTGTAAAGATATACTAAATAAGCAGAAATTAAGCTACAACGGTCAATGTCATCAGCGGTAATCAGTCAAAATTTAGAATATGACTCAAAAATCTAATGCGTGGTTAATCAAAATGTTTTCGCTACTGTTAATTAGCAGTTTGGTACTGGGAGGATGTGCCACATCGGCGACAGATATTTCACAATCATCCTCATCATCTGATAATCTGGCAACTAATCAATCACAAGTGGCGAATGCCGAAAACAGTAATAAAATGACTAATAATTTGCCCCAGTTAGAAGGGATGGCAAAGGTAGAATTGCAGGTTAATGGTTCTCCTATCTTGATTGAAATCAATGGCACAGACGCACCAACAACTGCGGGAAATTTTGTAGATTTAATCAACCAAGGTGTTTACGATGGACTAGTGTTTCACCGAGTTATTCCTGGATTTGTCGCTCAAGGTGGAGATCCTCAAGGAAAAGATCCTAAGTTTAGTGGTCAATTAGGTACGGGAGGATTTACTGATCCTGAAACTGGCATGGAGCGCCGTATTCCCTTAGAAATTAAATTAGATGGAGAGGAGAAACCTACTTACAGTAAAGCTAAACTACCTGGTTCTAGTGTAGTTCTCAAACACGATCGCGGTGTCATTGCCATGGCTCGTTCTGCTATGCCCGATTCTGCTTCTTCTCAGTTCTATATTGCCCTAGAAGACTTACCTTCACTAGATGGAGACTATGCAGTCTTTGGCAAGGTAATTGAAGGTATGGATGTAGTTAATAAAATTAAGCAAGGCGATCGCATTACCACAGCTAAAGTAGTGGAAGGCTTAGACAACCTTAAAAAATAGCTGGTTGTTTGATTATTAGCAACGAGTCTCTAGTTTAATAGTTTTAGACTAATAGTCTTAGACTCTAAGCTCATAATTTCCCCATAATTTCCCAAGCCTATGGATGTGGTTATCACTGGGATAGGATTAAGTTCCTGTCTCGGTTCACTCCAAACAACCTGGTCAAGCATTTTACAAGAAAAATCGGGAATTAAGTCCCGCCAACTTTTTCCTCAACTTCCTGCTTATCCTCTAGGGATGATTGATGCCCAGCCCAGTAAAATCAGCGATTTAACCCTGAAGATTCTAATTGAGACCTTACAAGATGCTGAGTTACAAGTTCCCTTAAATCAGAGTGGTGTAGTTATTGGTTCAAGCCGTGGTTGTCAGGCACAGTGGGAAGAATTAGCAACTGGAAAACAGCAACATATTCCTGACTGGTTGCAAACTTTCCCTCATCAACCCGCCCTCATTGCAGGTAATTATCTCCAAACCACTGCTCCAGTATTAGTCCCCATGGCTGCCTGCGCCACGGGAATTTGGGCATTAGCCAGAGGCTATGAACTAATCAAAACTGGTCGGTGTGAAAGGGTGATTGCGGGAGCGGTAGAAACTCCCATTAGTCCCCTGACTATAGCTGCTTTTGCGCAAATGGGGGCATTAGCTACTACAGGCTGTTATCCCTTTGATCGATCGCGAGAGGGTTTAGTCTTAGGAGAAGGTGGCGCAATGTTTGTTTTAGAAACAGCAGCATTAGCCACTCGTCGCCAAGTCCAAGTCTATGGCAAAATCAAGGGCTTTGGTTTAACCTGTGACGCTTACCATGTCAGCGCCCCGCAAGGGATTAATGGTAGTGCAGCAAAAGCAATTAAACAGTCATTAGAACGAAGTAATCTAGAACCAAAGGCGATCGCTTATATTCATGCCCACGGCACTAGTACAGTCTTGAACGATCGTCATGAAGCACAGCTAATTCAGCATTTATTTCCTCAAGTAGCAGTAAGTTCTTCTAAAGGTTCTACAGGACACACTTTGGGAGCATCGGGTGCAATTAGTACTGCATTAACGCTGATGGCAATGAAGCACAATTATTTGCCTCCCTGTGTTGGTTTAACGGATTTGGCATTTGATTTGGATGTAGTTAGGCAGGTTAGACCAGCTCAAATTGATCGCGCCCTATGTTTCAGCTTTGGCTTTGGGGGACAAAATGCTGTAATTGTCTTGAGCAAATAAATTATTAGCTGCGATCGCCGATTATCTTATACTTCGCCGTTAAACAAAGAGCTTGACGCTCAAGCATCGTAAGATTCGACTACGATTTATGTTCAAAGATGGATAAAATTTGATAGCCTAAGTTAATAAGCTTTGGGAACGAATCAAGAGCGTGGAAATATCAATTGGTCGCGGAAAAAAGGCTCGTAGAGCCTATGGATTTGATGAAATCGCATTATCCCCTGGAGTGCGTACTCTAGACCCTAGTCTAGCGGATACTACCTGGGAAATTGGCGGAATCAACCGCGAAATACCAATCCTAGCTAGTGCAATGGATGGGGTGGTTGATGTAAAAATGGCAGTTTTACTTTCAAAGTTGGGGTCAATTGGGGTTTTAAACCTCGAAGGGATACAGACTCGTTATGAAGACCCAGAACCGATTTTGCAGAAGATTGAGTCTGTCGGTAAAGATGGATTTGTCGGCTTGATGCAGGAGCTTTATGCCGAACCGATCAAACCAGAATTAATTACTCAAAGGATTAAAGAAATTAAGAGCCAAGATGCGATCGCTGCTGTTAGCCTGACCCCCGCAGGAGCGACTAAGTATGGCAAAATTGTCGCGGAGGCAGAAGCAGATTTACTCTTTATTCAGGCCACAGTAGTATCGACGGATCATCTATCTCCAGAAGCGATCGCCTCATTAGATTTAGCCGCTTTTTGCCAGTCAATGCCCATGCCCGTAGTCTTGGGTAATTGTGTTACCTACGAAGTTGCCCTCAAATTAATGAAGGCTGGTGCTGCGGGAGTCTTAGTTGGTATCGGGCCTGGTGCTGCTTGTACCTCTCGTGGTGTATTAGGAGTTGGTGTTCCTCAAGCTACGGCAACGGCGGACTGTGTGGCAGCACGAGATGATTATTATGCGCAAACGGGTAGATATGTACCAGTAATTTCTGATGGTGGTATTGTCACTGGAGGCGATATTTGTAAATGCCTTGCCTGTGGTGCAGATGCTGTAATGATCGGCTCTCCCATCGCACGGGCGGAGGAAGCTCCTGGGGGCGATTTTCACTGGGGAATGGCAACTCCTAGCCCTGTATTACCCCGTGGAACTCGAATTAAGGTGGGAACGACAGGAACGATTAAAGAGATTCTAGTAGGACCTGCTAAACTCGATGATGGTACGCATAATTTACTAGGGGCAATCAAAACGAGTATGGGAACTTTGGGGGCGAAAAACCTCAAGGAAATGCAGCAGGTAGATGTAGTTATTGCGCCCTCTCTTTTAACCGAAGGAAAAGTCTACCAGAAAGCACAACAGCTTGGCATGGGTAAATAGCTTATTTACTGATGTTGCCTACACTTGTTAATTGACACAAATTGGGATGTGGGGAGATTGGGAATATGGGGGTAACAAATCAACTCTACTTTCCCTAAATCCCTAAATCCCTAAATCCCTAAATCCCTAAATCCCTAAATCCCTAAATTCCCAAGTCTCTACTAAAACTAATATTTTTTTATTTTGTCTATTTAGAATGACGTAACTGGTAATTTAAACTCAGTAACTTCAGCCAAAGAGCAGGATTTTGTTTTTCTAGCCAGGGTTGAGATTGTTTTAATAAACCAGGAAACCAACTTGCCAACAGCAAGTTTCTTAAGGCATCAAGGTTGAAAGACCAATATGAACCCAACCAGCGCAATATATCTTTACTTCCAGCCATCTCCAAAATCCAAATAAGCAAGGCAGGATTTTTGCGCGCAGCAATTAAGGCTAATCTAGTAAAAGTAACCCAGTCAGTACGATCTTTAATAAAGGTGTCGGCTACTTCGGGTGGTTCGTCTGCGAGCAAGCCAAAAAAGGTATTTAACATGGAGTTAATTCTTTGAGGAGGCAGAGTTTTACCTGTAGGCACCATCATACCTTTAGAAAACAGCCAGGTGACAGAAATGTTGCTTTGATAAGCCCTAATTTGGTTGAGATGTTTAGCCGAAAGTAAATCGTGCTGCAAAGCAGTATTAAGTAAGGTTGTTAAACGCTCTAAGTTACGCACCAAAGAACCAAAGCCAGTAAAGACTAGAGGAGACTGGAGAGAAGCAGCATCACCGATCGCCACTAGACGATCAAATGCCACGGTGCGATCGCGATCGCTAGTACTAAAATGTCCTGGAATATAACCAAAAGTCGGCTTTTTCCAGACTAGCTGTTCCAGATCGCAACGACGATATTCTGGCAGGATAGTAAAAAAATCTTCGTACATTTCTAGTAACGAACCAGGATTAGCTGGATGCACTTGATGATAATGAAAGAGATAAAAGGTTAATTCTCCATTGCCAGCGGGAAACAATTCCCAAATTAACTGTCTACCCCTAGATATATCACCGTGAGAATTGAGGACATCTCCGTAGTTTTTGTCCCAAACTTCGGGAGCAAAACCACTTTCAATGACTGCTCCTACTGTGGGACAAACGCTATCAAATGCGCGTCCACCATTTAGTTGCCAGGCGATCGGCGAGGCAGTACCCATAGCATCGATCAGTAGTCTGGCGCTTGCCTGTTTACTAGTTTTGGTCGGTAAATGAGTAAGTTTAACCGTCACCTCTGTAGCCGAAACATCAGCGCGAATAAATTCAGTTTCATCCCAGATTTCTCCCCCCGACTGACGCAGTTTATCTCCACAAAAGCGCAAAAGCTTTTCCGCATCGATCGCCACATTCAGCACTTTAGGAGTGTGTAAAACTGCTGCTTTAAGCTGAGGTGGGTTATAAGCATCAAAAAACTTACTAAAACCGTCTATATATTCCGCAGCAATAACCGACTCAAATTCTTCAAGAGTAAATAAGCCTAAATTAATCAAACTTTGAAACTCATCACGAGAAATATTCCACTCTCGATTCATTCTGCCAAAGGGAAGCCTTTCCACCAGCAGCACTTTGTAGCCTTTTAGCGCCATTACCGCAGCGTGAATGACTCCTAGCGCTCCACCAATATAAATTAAATCAAAATTCTGTTCCCTTGAGCCTGCATCACTTTGAAAAATCACTTTCTGAGGTTGCTGAGGATGCTGCACACTTTCGCGCCAGCGTTTTTCCCACCAATAGACTCGATTGAGATCGTATTCCCCATGAGGCATTTTCTGAAAAAAATGGACTGTTTTGGGGTAGTCTGCCTCCAAAGCCTCAAAAATTGACTGTTGTGACAGATCGACTTCAGGGGGGACAGGATAATGTGGTGGATATGCTGCTTGAATTGCTTCGATTAGCTGCTGCTTAATTTGCTTTGCCTGATTGCCTTCTCCCCACTGAAATATCTTTAAATACGTTGTGCGCTGTAACTGCCAGACGAATATTGACGCTTCACTATTAGGTGCGTCAAATTTCACCCGAATTCCGTCAGGAGTCTTAACCTTATTACCCGATAATGGTTGCCATGTGTGCTGTAACCAGTCTTTTACCCTGACGATATTAGAAGTGGGTATTTCCAAATAGGCTAACTCTTTCATATATAAATAATTTTAATATATCCTTAAAAAGTTTGAAACCGTAGGCAAATACAATAGCATTGAGTTAAGCTGGCGTGGCTGCTAATTTTTAGATCCTCTGCTTCTGAGCAAAATAGCAGAATTAATATATTTAGTTACTATAGTTGCCACCATATTTTAAAATCTGCTAACTCCACTATGGATTATTCTATTCCCGCCAACATGGAAGAAATGCTGGCATTAAAAAATAGTGCTGTAAATGAAGAAGTTATCGCCACGGCGATCGCAGGCGTAGTTCAGATGGCTCGCCAGCAAGGACAGTCTATAGAGCAGTTAACCGAGAGCATACTACAGGATGATCGGGTTCTCGATCCAGAACGTCGCAAGTGGTTGAGTCAAATGATTATTCAAGCTTGGAATATATTACCCTTGCCAAAAATGATAGCGCGTAATGTTCGCTCCAAATATTTATTTTACTATTTTGATTCAGTAAAAACTTGAACTTGACCATCAGGATTTAACAAAAGACGAATTATATCTGGTTGCGATTTGGTTAGAGGAGAAATAAATGCTTCACCGTTGACTGGAATATTAGTTTGATTTAAATAAAGTTGAGCAGCTTTGCCTAACGGTATTATCCGTATGATTGAACCGTTGCGATTTAAAATCAAGCGATATTCTAGACTTTGCTTTAGCTCTGCGGGTGGTTGCCATTTATTCTCAAAATAAGCGGTAATTTGTTCTGCTTGACTTGGTTGATTGGATGAGCTTTTAACGGCTAAATCCTGAGCTGGTTTAACCAAGTTAGTTTTTGCTTGGGGAGAAATTGTGGCAGTGGGTATTTGCTCTAAAACGTCAGTTTTTGATGCTGTTTGAGGATTTATCCTGGCTGATTTTGTCTCGCGATTATTAATGTTTTTATTCTTAACTGAGTTATTCAATCCTGATTGACGGGCAACATCAGATAATCGGTAATCAGCAGGATCTGGTATGTTTGGCTTGGGTTTGGGGGTTTCTACTGCTGGAGGCGGAGGTAGTCTGGTGATCGAAGCAATGGGTTCTCTCAGTTTTGGTTTAGCAGTTTTTTGATGAGGATCTGGGAGAGAAGGTGGAGTAATTTCATTTAGTTCAGGAATTTTTATTGAAGATTGAGGCTGGGTATTTGTACCTATATCTGGCTGCATCTGGGGTTTTAAAACAGTAATTCTGGCGATCGCTGTGAGCGCCACGGCAGCAATTCCTCCTCCAAGAGCAATAATTTTTGGTAAAGCTTGCGGTTTGCTCCCAGACACCATTGTTTCAGTTTGAGATGCTTCTAATGCGGTAGCCAGATCGAATAGCTGGATTGTACTCAGTTTGAGACTATGAAGCTGGCTATCATGAGTTAATCTGCCAAAAAATAGTTCATGATGCATTAACCCCAGGGGTGTTAAATATGGCTTCTCGTTAATATCATCTCGTTTAGGAGTCGTCTCGATCGCTTTTGTTTGAAAAGAACTCTGTAGCCGCATTTGGACATAGCAATTAATTACTGTCTGAAGCTGGAGTAAATCTTGTCGATCTCCCTGAATTGTGATCTGTTTAAAGGTGGTTTGGCGTGGGTCGTCAAATTTCAATTTAAACTGGCAATTTGGTAAGATATTTGAACTGAGCCAGCCAGAGAAGAATAATTTTTTCTCGGTAATTTCTAAAGTGCAGGTAGGTGGTGTGAAACGATGGATTGTAGAGGACATGGTGCTGAAGCTAGTTTAAATCTGATGATTATTTAGTAGCTCGACAATAATAGCAATATTTAAATTAATTAAATTAAAGGGAATTAATTTGAGTCGCCTCCAAGATCGCTCCCCAGAGTAAACGATGACCATTTTGACCACTATAAAACAACAGATCGCTTAATAATTTCCAGGCTAAATGAGATAAAGATTCTGCTGAGCTCTTTTGAGGATAAGCAATTCTTTTCTGATAATAATTGATAAATCGGTCTAAATAATTACTTAGTAAAGCAGTTTTATAAGGCGATTCATTCTGTTCTGTAACTTGTTCTAATAAACTTACTCCCCGACGAAGTAATTCTTGATGCTGGTTAGCCAAATGACAAATAATTAATACGAGCGATCGCGCTTCTTCAATATCTAGTTTTTTTTCTTCTCCCGTAGTTTTTTGTTTGGGGTGAGAAGATCTTAATCCCCAGAAAGTTAGGCGATCGCCAATTACTGATTCTAACTGTAAATCTTGGGCTGCTTGAATTATCATTTCTGAATTGATCTTGGCGATCGCTTCTAATGCCAACAGAACTAGATCTAAATGACATTTTATCTCTTCTAATTCTCTATCCTGAACAGTCCTTAAATTGGCTAATTCTTGCCCTTGAGGATGCTTGTATTCAGTTTCTGAATTGATTGACATAATTACCCGTCGCAGATACGAAATCCAGTGAAATAATATATTTATTAATTCCTCTGATGCTCATCTATACATAAACAGCAATGTAATTTGATTTACTTCTTAAAAACTTCATTAAATATTTTTTAATCAATACTGTTTCTTGATAAAAGTCAGATCGGCATAATTAATAATATTAAGGTATCTAACCTAAGAACGATTTAGAATTTAATATGACATTTTATTTATTAGGATCAGGTGCATATTGCACTTTTTTATTATTTAGTAAATTCAAAGATCGAGAATGTTCTAAGACTGAACTGAAATCATGGATCTTAATTGCTATAGCGTCCACATTATGGATCGTTGTCATACCAATTTGCCTCATCGAAATAAAAACTAAAGCTAATGCTAAACAGCACTCGAAAAACAAATTGGAAATTGCTGAAACAACTAATCAATTCAAAGAAATAACTAGTTCAATCCAATAGAATATTTTAAGACGTTGCTGGTTTTATACTCAATCCGATGAATAAAACGGATTAAATAAATATTTAATTACCAAAGCCGAGCAGGACTGTTAATTGCTGACAGATTTGTTTGAATATATTTAAATATATCGTTTAACTTGTGCTGCTTTGTTTCAGTTATCATTTAATCCGTCGAACTACAGGAAAACTAAACCATTGGTAACTATTTAGGATTTGCTTCGACAGGAGATACCATGCCAGGAGATACCATCCCAGGAGTAATTTCTGCTGCTAAACAACTCTTCATTGCTTCTTCAGGAGATATTTTGGATACAGTAGACAGATCTAGGGTGCATTCTGCATGGCGCTCTGGCAATAAGCTACGACGACAGCTATCTAGAACTACATCTGACTTTCCTTTTCCTGCTGCTAAATCGCTGCTGATGGTAGTGACACAGCTTGCCAATTCATCAGTTCTACGAACGCGATAACAAGCCTGTAAAGCATCATCGCCTTTGATATTGGTCGCGGTAATTTCGGTGACACAACTCGCCAAATCGGTAGGTTCTAAAGCATCAGAACAGGCAGATGCTGCCGATGATTTAGCTACGCCACTAGAGATCATACTCTCAGCACAGGTGCCAACGCTGCCAGCTAAGGCAGGAGAATTAGGGGTAGCTAATAAAAATAGGGGAAAAGAAACTAAACTAGTCCAACCAACTACTTTCAAGAAAATTTGCATGGCAATTAAATTATTATTTTCACTCACAACCATACTAAAGCGAGCTTGTCAAAATCGGAAGTAATAAAAACCTTAACAAGATGAAGGAGCGACAACAGCAATAAATTTATCTTTTGCTTTTGCTTTTCCTTCATCCCTTAAAATCGATCCACTTAGCAAGTCAGCTAATTAAGAAGAGAACTAATATTGGGGAATACTAGAATCAATTTCTTGACTCCAAGCAATGATTCCCCCTTTAACGTTAGTGCCTTCTATTCCAGCTTCTTTAAGAATATTTAAGGCTTTGGCAGAACGACCTCCTAGCTTACAGTGAGCAATGAGGCGATGACCATTCACTAGTTCCTTAACTTTCTCAACTGCGCTACCGTCTTCTAATTCTGGTAAAGGAATTAAAACTGACCCGTCAATTTTGGCAATTTCGTATTCGTTAGGGTTGCGGACATCTAGCAGTACAAAGTCATCTTTACCGCTGTCCATTAGCTGTTTAAGATCCTGAACAGTCATTTCAGCGATCGTTTTACTCGCTGCTTGTTCCGCCGCCGCAGCTTGAGGAATACCACAGAATTCTTGGTAATCAATCAATTTTTCAATTACTGGTCGTTCAGGGTTGGGACGTAGCTTCAACTCACGAAACTTCATATCCCAAGCATTGTACAGCAACAATCGACCACTGAGGGTATTTTCTGCACCCAGAATAATTTTAATTGTTTCGGTTGCCTGAATTGTGCCAATAATCCCACAAAGAACGCCTAAAACTCCTCCTTCAGCGCAAGAGGGAACCATTCCTGGTGGTGGTGGTTCAGGATAAAGATCGCGATAGTTTGGTCCTCCTTGATAGTTAAAGACTGTTGCTTGACCTTCAAAGCGGAAGATCGAACCATAGACATTAGGTTTATCTAGCAAGACGCAAGCATCGTTAGTCAAATAACGGGTGGGGAAATTATCCGTACCGTCAACTACCACATCATAGGGTTCAAGAATTGACAAAGCATTGGCTGAACTAATCGCTGTCTCGTATAAATCTACCTGGCAATGAGGATTGATACTGAGAATACGGTCTTTTGCTGACTGAATCTTTGGTTTGCCTACCCAGGATTCACTGTGAATAATTTGACGCTGTAAATTAGAACTATCGACAATATCGAAGTCTACCAAGCCAATTCTGCCGATACCTGCTGCTGCTAAATAAAGTAATAGTGGCGAACCAAGACCACCGCTACCAATACAAAGAACACTAGCTGCTTTAAGGCGTTTTTGACCGTCTAATCCGACCTCTGGCAGAATGATATGACGCGAATATCGCTGATATTCTTCTTGATTGAGTTCTATTGCTTCCAAGTTTGGATTAAGCATGATGATTTGCAAAAAACGCGATCGCAGACCCTGGGGTTGAGGTCAGCTTGTACTATTAAGCTTCTTATTATATAGAACCCCACGAGCATTAAACAATTTTTTTACTCCTAGCAGCATCAGCATAGTGTAGTATGAAAATAATCTCAGTTCTCGTGCATTAACCAGAAACTTAAATATTGATTTTAGAGATTGTTTGTGTTACAAATTTATCAATTAGATTGAGTTAATAACTTGGCAAAAAGCAGTAAGTGCTTAAACAAAACTAATTACACACTTTATTTGCTCTTTTCCCGATCCCAACTAGGAAATTAATAATTAATTTTGCACGACTATTCAAAACTTTTAGGTAACAATAACTCAATCTTAAATTTTCCTTTACCTAAATAGCATATTCTTTTATCTTGAGAAAACGAACCTCAAAAAATCTCTAGATTAAATGACATTTAAAATTACTCGAAGATTCTGTTTAGCAACAGTTTCCGCTTTATCTTTAACATTACTTGCCCAAAGTATCGATTTAACTAATAACTCACCAGCCAATATTCCTGCTGCTAATGCTCAGGATTCTGGTCTTGAAGCCAGCTTAACTGGTGCGGGGGCATCTTTTCCTGCTCCTCTTTACCAACGTTGGTTTTCTGAATATAATAAGCAAAATCCTGGAGTTGAAATTAGCTATCAATCTGTAGGTAGTGGTGCTGGCGTAGAGCAATATCTCCAAGGTACAGTAGACTTTGGAGCCTCTGATAAGCCCTTATCTGACGAAGAGCGAGCCACTTTTGAAGCAACTTATGGTAAAGCGCCAATTCAAGTCCCGATGACGGCGGGGAGTGTGGTCTTTGCCTATAACTTGCCAGGGGTAGATAGTCTGGAGTTACCGCGTCAAGCCTATTGTGGGATTGCTAACGGCGAGATTACTCAATGGAACGACCCTGCGATCGCTCAAGCAAATCCAAATGTCACTTTGCCCGACACTCCTATTTCTTGGATTCATCGTTCTGATGGTAGCGGTACAACTTTCTTGTTTACCAGTCACCTCCAAGCAGCCTGTCCTAATTGGCAAGGTGGTGCAGATAAAACGGTAGAATGGACCACTGGCGTTGGCGCTAAGGGTAACGAAGGGATTGCTGCTCAAATAGCTCAAACTGAAGGCGGAATCGGTTATGTAGAGTATGCCTATGCTAAGGAAAATGGTATAACCGCTGCGGGGATCGAAAACAAAGCCGGTAACATAATCTTACCTTCTCCTGAATCAGCGTCATTAGTATTTGAAGGAGAAACAATTCCAGAAGATTTTGCGCTGACAGTTGCCGATCCTGCTAATCCGCAAGCTTATCCCATTGCTGGCATGACTTGGTTACTGCTGTATCCAGAATACAAAGATCCTAACACTGCTCAGGTATTACAGGGATTTATTGATTGGGCTTTGAATAGTGGCGATCAATATTCCACAGAGCTAGGCTATATTCCGTTGCCTAAACAATTAGAAGCGCGTGTCTTGCAAACCGTTCAACAAGAAGTTGTGGCTAAAAAGTAATATTAGCCGCTTGTTGATATTCTTCAAGGTGACTACACAATAATTATCTGGTTCTAAAAATAAGTTTTTCTAAAGATTAATTACTAGAAAAGTGATTGCAATCATCGTAATTGTTTGGCGATACCATCTGTTCTTTCTTTTCGAGATGGACGACTGGAGGATATTGGTCGTAGGCAATTGTTAAATCGTTCCAACCAACAGACATACTAGAAACAATCGGCGATCGCTCAAATATCTGTTTGTCAGCTCCGTTCCTCTCTCGGTCAAAGTTAACCAAAAGAGGCTGTACTAAATCATGCTGCATACTTAATTTTTCTAGCTTTTTTTTCTAGTTTTTTATTTGAGCTTCAGGTTTAACAATCGAGAGATACGGTTTGCTTAGGTATTTATTGGCTACTTCCTGCACTTGTTCGGGGGTAATAGGAGGAATTGAGGCTTGAAAAGTACGATCAAACTCGATCCCCAATCCAAGAGACTCGTACCAACCATAAGTTTGAGCAATCTCACTATTAGTTTGTTTGCCTAACGCATATTGTCCTAATAGTTTGTTTTTCGCCCCTTGAATTTCTGACTCGCTTAAGATTTCTTTATTTAGTCTGGCAACTTCACTGCTTAAACCTTCAATGGCAATTTCCGTATTGCTTGGCGCTGTTCCCATATAGGTAACGAACGGAGCAGTATCTAGGCGAGTCGGAAAAAATGCCGAAACATCGTAGGCTAATCCGCGTTTTTCTCGTAGTTCGACAAATAAACGGCTAGAAAGTCCGTTACCTAAATAAGTACTAATTAATTTTAAAACAGGGTAATCTTCCAGATTTACTTTGCTCCCCAAATAACCCAGCATGACAATTGACTGTTGGGTATCTTGAGCAATTACTTGTTGAGAAGGATTGAAAATCGGCGACTGTAGCTGAGAAATTGGCAGAAGTTGGTCTGGCTTTTTCCAATCGCCAAAAATTCTCTCAATTAAATCTTGCCCCTGTGCCTGATCGATTCTACCTGAGAGGCTAATGATTAAATTATCAGGACGGAAATATGTCTGATGATATTGCTGTAGCTGGCTGCGAGTTAAGCTGCTGACGCTCGCTTCTGTTCCTAATACTGAGATACCGTAAGGATGTTGGGGATACATCTGCTGGCGGAGTTGATTAAAAGCGACATTAAATGGCTGTTCTTTTTGCGAGCGGATACTCTGTAGGGTTAGCTTGCGCTCTAATTCTACTTCTGATTCAGGAAAAATTGGCGATCGCATGATCTCTGCCAATAGGTGTAACATCGGCGGGAAATCGGCGGAAACGGTTTTTAAACTTAAGGAAAAATAGTCAGTTGAGGCATCTGTCCCCAACCCCGCACCGATTGACTCGATTTTTTCGGCAATTTCTAAAGCTGATAAGTTTTTTGTGCCTTTGGTGATTACTGCTGAAACTAAATTAGCCAACCCCGCCTGTTCTGGTTTTTCAATAATTGTCCCTGCACCTTTAACAAAAAAGCGACCTGAGATGATATCTGCTGCTTGATTCTCAACAATTATGAGGGTAATGCCGTTGGCTAATACTGAGCGATATAAGTTAGGAATAGCTAAAGTGGAATTAGAAGACATGTGTATATTATTAATGTGAATATGGGATTAATTGATGATCGGCCGATGAAACTCCCTCTATATTATCTAAGCAGCTTTTCTCTCGATGGATTAATCAGTTAAGCAAAAAACCAGAAACAATGAGCAATGAAAATAGAACACTAAATCCTTTTCCCCTTTACCTTTAACCATTTGCCAATCCTCACAAATCAATGAGTGCGTAACACCAGTTAGTAATTATTTAGTATGTCTTCTTGGCGCAATCTTGTTGGTTATTTTAGTCAGTATAAAGCGATCGCAATTTTCAGCATTGCTGCTTCTAGCTTGTTTGAAATTATCGATCTGGTAGTTCCTTATTGTATCGGACAGATTTTAAATGTACTGTCGTCACAGCCTTTAGATCAACCTTTGGTGAATTTAATTACTGTGGTGCAAAACCTCGGCAATTTTCCGACTGGTAAGTGGTTGTCTCTTGGGGTTTTATTGGGCGTTATCTTTCTGGTTACGGTAGTGCGATCGCCAATTCAACCGTGGATTGGGGTATGGCATCATTGGGCAATTGCTCTCAAGGCTAGACGAGATAATTTTAACAAGGTGGTAGGTAAAATTCTTACCTTACCTCTGGGCTATTACGATGAGAATAATCCTGGGCGGATCGCCGGTAGAATTTCTCGGGGAATCGAAAATCATACCTGGAGTTATCCTGAAATTGCAGGACAGTTAATACCCAAATTTGCGCGGATTTTGGGGATATTTGTGATGATTTTATTTATTGATGCGGGAATTGCGATCGCTTTTCTTTGTTCTTTTGTCCTAATTTTGACCTACAGCTTAAAGGATTTACGGGTTCTAATTAAGAAAGAAGAATTATTAGAAAAACATCAAGAGAATACCGAAAGCCGTACCTCAGAAATTATTACCAATATTAAAACTGTTAAGTCTTTCGCTACGGAGGCTCAGGAGTATCGCAGACAGCAACAGCGTTTTGAGCGCGAGTTTAAATATGTCACCTATCGGATTCATCGGGGTTATGTCGATCTAATTACTTGGTCACGCACCGTAATTCAAACTTGTGTCTTTTTGGTTTTGCTCTTTACGCTGATCTCAACCGTGAGAGGCAATATAACTTTAGGACACTTTATTACTACCTTGACAGTTGCCAGTATGGCTTATGCTGAGCTTGAACCCATTAGCCAGCTAGCCGAAATATTTGCTCGTCGTTATGCCTCCATGCGCAGACTTCACGACTTTATGCAGCTTGATGTTGGATCCGATGCAGCCAGTTTGGCGATCGAAGATGTGGCAGACAATCCTTACAAGTTTACTGGCAAATTAGAATTTGAACATCTTAGCTTTGGTTATAGTCGCGATCGCTAATTCTCAAAGATATTAACCTGTTAGTAGAACCCTATCAAACCGTTGCTCTAGTGGGTCGTTCTGGCTCTGGTAAGTCTACTTTGGTTAAACTGCTATTTCGTTATTTTCAACCCCATCAGGGGGCAATTAAAATCGATGGAGAGAACATTAGTGACCTAGATATTGCTCGTTATCGTCGCCGTCTAGCGATCGTCCATCAGGACGTGGATATTTTTAACGGTACAGTTTGGGATAATTTAACCTATGGTAATCCCCAAGTGCAACGAGAACAGGTAAAACAAGCTTGTTCCATCGCTAAAGTTGATGAATTTATCCACGATCTACCTCAAGGTTACTTAACCGTAGTTGGTGAACGAGGAGTCAGACTTTCGGGAGGACAAAAGCAGCGACTGGGTATTGCTAGAGCTTTAATTGTCGATCCTGATATTTTGATTTTTGATGAGGCGACATCTAGCTTAGATTATGAGTCAGAGCGTTCAATTCAGCTAGCGATGAAGTCAATTTTAGGTACACGCACCACCATAATTATTGCTCACCGTCTTAGTACAATTCGCGAAGCAGATAAAATCGTGGTGTTAGATGCAGGTCAAATTATTGAAGTTGGCAGCCACGCCGAATTATTAAGTCAGGGTGGCATTTATCATCGTTTGCATTCTTTACAGGAAACAGGAGAAGTTTTTAATTAGCCATTAGTTTTTAGCCACTAGCTTTGTCCTTCAGAATCATCTTTACTGCCCATTTTTGGCACAATATCAGGACGTTCCATATTTTCCCAACCAGCAGGACGCTTCGAGTTGTACCATGCAATTGAACCAATAGTAACCGCAGCAAGAAATCCAACCACGTAAACTGCTACGAAATAGGTGGGAAATTCCCCTGCAACGGCAAATAGTAAATTCATATTTTGTAAAAATAGCTAAAAATAGTTTTTATATCTTAATACTTTGTAATCTTATCAAATGTTTGTCTTAAAAGTTTTTTTAATTACCGTTCATTTACTGTTTAAATACTGGATGATGGTTTGGTTAAAGCAAAGAAATGAATTGTCCCACCCAGACTAAAATATTTTTAGAAATTTTCAGTGGAAAAAGAATTCCAACTAGCGATCGCCAAAGGAATAGCCACTAAACCTAACTTTAATAGCCAAGGAGCGCAAAGTAAGGTCACTAAAGAAAATGTTAATGATGTAAACCGCATGGCTGCTTGGAAAACATCATCATTAATTGTGTAACTAATATACAGGGCGATCGCTGCTACGAAGAGAGTTACCAATGAAAGAGTGAGCATGTTGTTATTCTTCTTGTGATTAGATTATGGTGTATTTTCCACTCTTAATTAAAGTAGATTTGCCTAACCAAAAATATGCTTAAACAATAATTAACCATAACTAATAAGATATTATAACTTTATTTTTTTTTGTCAATTCATAAGCAAAACAAAACAATCAAATTAGTTGAGTAATTTATGATTGATGATTATTTTGCAGACTAAGGGCGACCGAGGCTGATATCTAGTTCAGTTAAAACAATTAAGTTATAACGCGATCGCCGAGCATTTTTCCAGTATTGTCAAATAAGACAATTAAATAACCAACTAAAATATATGACTATCTTTCTGACATTAGGTGTAGTGATAGCTGCCTTAATTTGCTTTATCACTGAATGGTTACCAGTAGATATTACGGCTCTTTGTGTAGCAGTGGTTTTAATTGTCTTGGGTTTGGTAACACCCGATGAAGGTATAGCAGGATTTGGCAACTCTGCCACCATTACCGTAATGGCAATGTTTATTCTGAGCGCTGGTATTACGCGCACTGGAGTAATTCAAGTGTTTCGCGATTTACTACTAAAATGGGGTGGCAAAAGTATTACTCGTCAGATTCTAGTTATGGGGATACTAGTTGGGCCTATCTCTGCTTTTATTAATAATACGGCAGTAGTAGCGATATTTTTGCCAATTGTCGAAGAATGGTGCAAAAAACGGGGTATATCTCCTTCCAAGCTTCTAATGCCCCTATCTTTTGTAACGATTTTGGGTGGCATGATCACCGTGATCGGCACATCAACCAACGTCCTTGCTAGTGGAATTGCTAAAGATTTAGGCTATGGGGAATTCCGTCTCTTTCAGTTTAGCGCTTTAGGTATTATTACCTTTCTCATAGGTTTAGCTTATCTGGCTTTTATTGCCCCACGTATATTACCCAACCGCAAAAATCTGACGAGTGATTTGGTTAGTGAAGGCTATGGCTTAGAAGACTATGTAACCGAAGTGATTGTTTCTCCTACTTCTAAGTTGATTGGTAAAACCTTTCGCTCGGCGCAATTACAGCGGGATTCTCAGGTAGATGTCTTAGAAATTATCAGAGATCGAGAGCGTTTGCCTCAACCCGTAACCAGTCGGACTATTCGCGCCGAGGATATTCTGTTAGTGCGGGGTAAAACCGATGATGTGCTGAAAATTAGAGCAGAGCAAGGATTAGATATTTTAGCCGATGTTAAATTCAATCAAAAAACCTTAGCCACAGAGCTAAATTCAACTGAGGAAGGAGTTGCTGAGGTTTTAATTCTATCTAACTCTCGTTTAATCGGTGCAACCCTCAAAGATTTACGTTTTCGTCAGCGTTACAATCTGACAGTCTTAGCTTTGCGTCGCGGAGAAGAATTAATTAGAGAGAGATTGGGTAGAGTACCATTAAAATTTGGAGATTTGTTATTAGTCCAAGGAGACAAACAAAGTTTACTCGGTTTACAAACTACCAGGGAACTTTTAGTCATTGAACAAAAAGAGCCTGAAGCCATTCGTCGTGATAAAGCCTGGCTTGCGATCGGCATCATACTGGGAGTAATTCTGCTGGCAGCATTTGACATTTTACCAATTTTAGTCAGTGCCTTGATCGGAGTCGTATTGATGATCATTACTGGAGTTCTCAAGCCTGGGGAGCTTTATGGTGCAGTACGTTGGGACGTAATTTTTCTTTTGGCTGGGTTGATTCCTTTGGGTACGGCAATGGAAAACTCTGGGGCAACAAAATGGCTGGCGAATAATTTGATGGTAGTAGGTGGTAACTTTAGCGGTTATTGGATTTTATTATTTTTCTTTGTAATTACTTCTTTACTGACAGAAATACTATCTAATAATGCCACTGTAGTACTTTTAATTCCGATCGCGGCGCAAGTTGCTGAATCTTTAAGTCTCAACCCGATAGCATTAATGTTTGCCGTAACTTTTGCTGCTTCTAATAGCTTTATGACTCCGATTGGTTACCAGACTAATACTATGGTTTATAGCCCTGGTGGTTATAAATTCTGGGACTTTTTCCGCGTTGGCGCACCTCTCAATCTGCTAATGGCAATTATCACACCCCTGTTGATTATGTGGCTCTATGGGCTGCAATAGAATTATTGCGGTGAATCAAATTTAGGAATGTATACGCTTTGATTGATACTGGAATAAACTTATCACAAGCGAACAGTTTCTCTTCGTCAATTGGTCATTAATTAAGACATGGAATCTATCTCTGAAACGATAAAAGAACCGATTTTTACCTTTGCTCTGCTGTTAGCAATTATCTTACTCGTACCACCAATTTTTGAAAAAATAAAGTTGCCAGGGCTAGTTGGCTTATTAATAGCGGGAGTAATCTTTGGCTCTAGTGGATTGGGTTTACTTGATAGTAAATCCGAAACTATGATTTTGTTGGCAGACATCGGTAAAATCTATCTGATGTTTGTGGCAGGGTTAGAAATTGACTTGGAACAGTTTCGTCGTACCAGAAATCGCTCCATGACCTTTGGTTTTGCGACCTTTTCCGTTCCTTTAATTTGCGGTATTTTAGTCGGACGAGTATTTGGTTTTAGTTGGAATACCTCTGTTTTAATTGGTTCTTTATTGGCTTCCCATACCCTGCTGGCATATCCCATTGTCAGGCGTTTAGGGGTAGTGAATAACGAAGCTGTTACCGTCACTATCGGCGCGACTATTTTTACCGATATTGGTGCTTTATTGGTCTTGGCAATTTGTCTGGGAGTAAATAAAGGAGATTTTACCGTTGTAGATCTAGGTATTTTATTAGGTTCTTTGGCACTTTATGCGCTGGTGGTGTTATTTGGCTTAGACCGTCTGGGGAGAGAGTTTTTCCGCCGTTCTAAGAATGACCAGGGTAACCAGTTTCTGTTTATCTTATTATCGTTGTTTGTGGCTTCAGTAGGAGCAGAAGCAATTGGCATTGAAAAAATTGTCGGCGCATTTTTAACTGGTTTGGCAGTTAATGATGTAATAGGGGATGGACCGGTTAAAGAAAAGGTGGAATTTGTCGGTACGGTCTTATTTATTCCTATTTTCTTTGTTGATATGGGCTTACTGCTCGATCTCAACGCATTTAAAGATATTTTAGGCTCTGTGGGCATTCCGCTGGCAATTTTGGGTGCTTTATTCCTGAGTAAGTTTTTAGCAGCCTGTATCGCTCAATTAATTTTTCGCTATAGTTGGCAACAAACTATCACCATGTGGTCGCTATCTTTGCCTCAAGTAGCCGCTACTTTAGCTGCGGCCTTAATTGCTTTTCAGGCAGAAATTATCAACGAAGAGGTCTTTAATAGCGTTATTTTACTCATGTTGGTGACTTCCATCGTCGGCCCTTTAATTACTTCCCGTTTTGCGGCTCAGTTAGCCGTTAGCGATCGGCTCGAATCTGACACAGAATCTGATTTGGAGGTGAAGTCAAAAGATAAGTATCGAGTTGTAGTACCAATTTATAATCCGCAAACACAGCGTTATTTGCTCGAGCTAGCATCTTTACTAGCCAAGAAAAATCAAGGCAAAATTGTCCCTCTAGCGATCGCCAAAGCGGAATCTCATCTGGATTCTCCACAACTTGAGGCTGATTTCCAGCGTTGCGCTAAGCTACTGACCCAAGCAGAGTCAATCGCCGCCGAGCTTAATATTTCCGTTCAGCCTGAGTTAAGGGTTGAATATGATATTGCTCAGGGAATTAGTCATGCTAGTCGAGAAGTTAATGCCGATTTAATTATTTTGGGCTTTAGCAGTTTAACTGGCTTTCGCTCCCGCTTTTTTGGTTCGGTTACTGACAGTATATTATGGTCGGCTCACTGTTCTGTAGTTGTCGCTCGCTTTCAAACTTCACCTCTAGCCATCAGACGTATCCTTATTCCTGTAGAAAGCATCAATCCTGTTGGTCTACGACCAGTAAGTTTTGCTAAAAGCTTGATTACCAGCAAAGAAACCGAAATAACTTTACTTCATGTTTGTCCTGCTCGTACTGCCAAAGAACGTAAAGCTAGCCTTCATGAGCAGTTAGAGACAGTTGCCAACAAGTTTCTAGCTGAAGCGACAGTGGATGTGAAAGTTACTGCGCAAAGCAATTTTGTTAAGGAAATTTTGGATGCAAGTCGCACTCATGAACTAGTTATTTTGCGATCGCAGCGTCAGCGTGTTGGTGTAGATAGTTTGGCTTTGGGTGCGACAACTAAACCTTTGTTAGAAAATTTGCACTGTTCGATTATTTTATTGGGAGAACTCTAGTACCGCTTCGCTTAAGTAACAAGTAGCAAGTAGCAAGTAGCAAGTTAGATATAATTAGGGTTTGAGGTTAACAAAGTGGTGTTTTTACTTAAGCCTTAATCTACTAAAAAATAAATTTGAATTGACTCAGCTTGCTATAATAAACAAATACTTTACCTAACTTTACATTTAACGAGTCTCAACTCAATATATGAAATGCACTATTAATCGCCGCGCTCAGTTTTCCGCGAGTCATCGCTACTGGTTGCCAGAATTGGACGAAGCTGAAAATAAGCGTCTTTTTGGTGCTTGTAGTCGTTTTCCTGGACACGGACATAACTATGTCATGTACGCATCTTTAGAGGGAGATTTGGACAAATATGGCATGGTGGAAAACTTATCTGTAGTAAAACAGGTAATTAAACGGGAAGTTACTAGCCAACTGAATTATTCTTATCTCAATGATACTTGGGCAGAGTTTCAGACCACTTTGCCGACAACGGAAAATATCTCACGGATTATTTGGCAAAGACTTGCCCCGCATCTACCTTTAGTCAACGTTAGATTATTTGAACATCCTGAACTTTGGACAGATTACCAAGGAAATAATATGCAAGCTACTTTAACAGTCAAAACTCACTTTAGTGCCGCTCATCGTTTGGCAATTCCTAGCCTGAGCTTTGAAGAAAATCAAGAAATTTATGGCAAGTGCGCTCGACCTAATGGACACGGACATAATTATCATTTAGAAGTCACTGTAGCGGGAGAAATCGATGCTCGTACAGGAATGTTAGTGGATTTGGGTGCGTTGCAAAATGCGATCGATGAATATGTTGTCGAGCCTTTTGATCACACTTTCTTGAATAAAGATATTCCCTATTTTGCTGAGGTTGTACCTACGGCGGAGAATATTGCCGTGAGGATTGCTGATTTATTGCGATCGCCAATTAAAGAAATTGGTGCTGAGTTAGATAAAATTAAGCTGATTGAAAGTCCCAATAACTCTTGTGAGATTAACTGTCGCAACGCTCACGCCACAGTTGAAACAGCAAATCAAGCAGCGGTAATGGCTTCCTAGCTTGTAAAATCAGCTAACTAAATCTTCTGGTTGATTCAAATTACAATTAGTCGAGATATCTTATTAATTATAAATAGGGTATCTTTTTTTAATTAAGCTAGAATTACGGCTGAATGTTGAGTAATTATGACCTCAATATTAAGGTTAAATTAAGATTAATCGACGATATCAAGTCTATTAATGGTAGATAACGCCCTTAATCTACCTAAAATTAGCAATATATCGCATTAATCTCTATAATCTGACCTAGACCGACTACTATACTGTGAGAGGATATTTCGAGACTGTTAATTATTGCTTTGAGTAATCAGATCAACTGTCAAAAGTGTTTGATACTATGAGCAAAAGTATAGTCATCATAATAGGTCAGAGCAGTAGCTGACTAATACTCATATAAACAACAGGAGAGCATAAAATATGGAATCAAATACTCCAGAAGTCATTGAAACTCAAGAAACTACCACAGGTTTAAATGGTGAATCGGCAGGCATGATCACCCCTAAATCTACAACTTTGAAATCATCACCAGCAGATAATGCAGTTCAAGAATATTTAAGTATTGGGTCAAGATTTTTGAGTCAGATTTTTGACTATCTCAAAGAGTTTGTCGACAGTAACCAAAAATCTCTAATTAACCTACTGTTAATATTTTTGGGCATTATTGCAGTCAAAGTAACTTTGGCGATCATTTCAGCGATTAACGATATTCCCCTGCTTGCGCCTACTTTTGAGCTAGTAGGTTTGGGTTACACAGGTTGGTTTGTCTATCGCTATCTGCTAACTAACTCTTCTCGCCAAGAGTTAGGTCAAGAATTTCAAGCTCTAAAAAATCAGGTAATGGGTCAAGAATAACTAGCCAGAGTAACTTGAGTAATCAAGTCTTATTTAAAAGCACTATGGCAATTTAAATTAATAGGGTGGGCAATGCTCACCTTATTTTGTTTGTATTTAAACTATCACTAGAATAACGATCAAAGCCAATTTTTTGTAGGGCAAACCTCCCTTTGCTCACATTTTCGGCTTTACCATCATCGCCAAAATTTCACTCCACGGTATGGATGTCGTCTGTACCCGCATCGGTAAAATTGCCATTAAAAGCGATCGCTCTGACTATACAAAAAACAATTACACTTAAGATATATAATAGGTGGTGCTGCGAAGATTTTTGGCTTGGCGGGAAATTAAATCTTTTTCCCTCTTTGGAAGCTAGTTCATTATTTTTTGTAAAAGTCCAGTAATTTAGTACTAATTTAATTTCCGATATACAATCTAAATCCAATTAATTTAATTGAAATAAAAAAGGGACATTCTGGTTTTGAACATCCCTTAAAACTCAAATTTAATTGAATCACTTAAATTACTTAACAGTAACTTTAGCTCCAGCTTCTTCTAGCTTGGCTTTAGTTTCTTCTGCGTCTTCTTTAGCCACACCTTCTTTAAGAGCTTTGGGTGTTGATTCCACCATTTCTTTAGCTTCTTTTAGACCTAAGCCAGTGATGGTACGTACTACTTTAAGAATTGCGATTTTGCTTTCTTTGGGTACCTCTTCAAGAATCACGTCAAATTCAGTTTTCTCTTCAGCAGCTTCCCCAGCAGCAGCGCCAGGAGCAGCCATAACCACACCAGCAGAAGCAGCAGCACTTACGCCAAAAGTTTCTTCAATTTGAGAAACAAGTTCAGAAGCCTCTAAAAGACTCAGAGACTTCAGCTTTTCGAGAATTTCATCAGTTGCAGCAGACATATTTTACTCCGTGTTATAGATAAATAATTAGTTGTGTAGATAGTTCCAAGCGGTTTACTGTTCTTGCTCAGAAACAGCCTTGATCCCTCTGGCAAGTCCACTGGGAACTTCTTTGATACCCACAGCAAGCTTGGTCGCCAGGGCATTAATAGAGCCAGCAATTTGTGCGTATAGCTCATCTTTGGTGGGCAAGTCACCTAACGCCTCAACCTGATCTTTGGTTAAAGCTCGACCTTCCATTACGCCACCGCGTACCTCGGTCTTTTTGGTGTCCTTCTGAAAGCTTTTATAGGCTTTGACGGCTGCGCCAATCTCTTCTCCTGTAAGCAGAAAAGCGGTCGCAGTGCCTAAGAATTCTTCCATGGGCTGCCAACTTTCATCGCCACTAATGGCAATATTCATGAGGGTATTTTTCGTAATTTTGCAGCTAGCACCAATGGGTCGCAAGCGATTACGAAGTTCAGTAATTTCTGCTACTGATAAACCCTCATAGTTAATCACGAAAGCTAACTGAGCATCACTAAGGCTTTCCTTGAGATCCGCTACTATTTCTTTTTTATTGGCGAGGGTTCTCCCCATTCTGTATCACCTCCGATTGAATTTGGATCTTTTTGGGTCTAACACGACAAAACCTCCAGCTTCTTGCCAGAGGTTGTCTAGGTTCATGACCATTACCAGCTGATTTGGCTGGAGATCTCAAACTAATAGACATTGACCTCGGCAGGAAATTAAGTGAATTAACACACCCACTGTCTTCGGTAATAGTCGTTTAAGGTTCGATTATTTGTAGTGTTTTGTCGCGAATTTTCGTTTAGGCTAGGCCAGTCAAACTTAAATCTTGTAAAGCACTGATATCAATCTGAATTGATGGACCCATCGAAGCGGAAACATACATAGTACGCCAGTAACGACCTTTCGCACCCGAAGGACGATTTCGTTCGATGGTTTCCTGTAATGCTTTAAGATTTGTTAGCAAATCTTCCGCCGAAAAAGATGCCTTACCAAACATAACATGAACGATGCCTGCTTTGTCGGCTCTAAATTCTAATTTACCAGCTTTAAACGCTTCTACTGCTGATTGTAGATCGGCTGTAACAGTTCCCCCTTTTGGTGAAGGCATTAAACCTTTAGGCCCTAAAACACGTCCTAGCTTTGCTACTTTGGGCATCATGTCAGGAGTGGCAATTAGGATATCAAAATCCATCATGCCTTTTTGGATATCTTCAATTAGTTCTTCTGAACCATAAATTTCTGCTCCAGCCTCTTCTGCTTCTTTAACCTGTTCACCGCGAGCAATGACAGCAACTCTAACGCTTTGTCCTGTGCCTTTGGGGAGGCTAACGGTGGTTCTTAACTGTTGATCGGTATATTTGGGATCAATACCCAGCTTGATGTGAGCTTCAGCAGTTTCATCAAATTTTGCCGTGGCTGTTTCTTTGAGTAGGCTTAACGCTTCTAAAGGTTGATAAACCTGGTTGGGGTCTACTTTGTTGACTAGCTCGCGCATACGACGAGACATTTTTTTTACCATGATGTTCTCCTTGGGTATCTAGCGAAGCAATTTGCTTCTCCCCATTAAGGTGTTGACTAATTTTGTAATGTTTAATGATTAATTTTGAACCAGAAGGCTGTTTATTCAGATTATTCAGCGATGCCTACGGCTAAGCTTCGCTAATCGCCACACCCATATTTTTAGCTGTTCCTGCTACAATTTTCATCGCTGCCTCAAGGTCATTGGCATTGAGATCGGGCAATTTAGTTTGAGCAATTTCTTTAAGCTGGTCTTGAGTAATGGTGGCAACTTTCTGCTTGTTGGGTTCACTCGCTCCTTTTTCGATCCCTGCTGCCTTTTTAATCAAGACTGATGCAGGAGGAGTTTTAAGAATAAAGGTAAAGCTTCTGTCTTCAAATACAGAAATTTCGACAGGAATTACCAATCCTACTTTATCTGCTGTTTTGGCATTATATTCTTTACAGAACGCCATGATGTTGACCCCGTGTTGACCCAAGGCTGGGCCGACAGGAGGTGCTGGGTTAGCTTTACCCGCAGGTAGAGCTAGTTTAATTAACGCTACAACTTTTCTAGGCATGTTTTAGTTTTGTTTTTCGACTTGATTGAACTCCAATTCTACAGGAGTATCCCGCCCAAAAATAGATAATAAAGCCTTAAGCTTACTTCTTTCTGGACTAACTTCAATTACTTCCCCTTCAAACTCTTTAAATGGACCAGAGAGTACAGCAATTTTATCACCAATTTCCATGTCAATTTTAATGACTGGCTCTTGTTCTTCAGCTTGCTTGAAGATTCTTTCTACCTCAGTACGGGATAGAGGCAATGGCTTTACGTGTCCACGACCTCGACCGTAGCGACGCTTCTGCTCCGAGCCGACAAAGTTGATCACGTTAGGGGTGTTTTTAATTACCTGCCAAGCATCATCGTCCATCAGCATCTTAACTAGAACATAGCCAGGAAAGACTTTTTCGTCACTGGTATAGCGAGAGCCATCTTTACGAATTTTGACACTAGGAGTTTGCGGAATGCGTACCTGAATAATGCGATCGCCCAGATCGAGAGTTTGAATTCGCATATCAATATCGGTCTTGACGCGCTTTTCGCAACCAGAGGCGACCTGTACCGCGTACCAACGAGGACTCCCTTTGGTTTTGACGTTTACCTGTACTTGTCCTGGTTGCTCTTCTTCAAATTGCCGATCATCATCTTCAAACTGATCTTCTTCTGGTATATCTGCGGTATTAGTCATAATTCATAGTTTAAAATACTTTTCCTGCTCCCCAGGCAAAAAATTGATCGATCAAATAAATAATTGTCGACACTAAAATCACCATTAAAATTACGGCGACTGATTCACTAACCAACTGCTGGCGAGAGGGCCAGACAACCTTGCCTAATTCTTCTTTGGTTTCAAGCGCAAAATCAGCAGCACTATTGCTTTTTACTGCCTCTTTGGTTACGGGTTGTTCTTTATTTACTATATCTTTTTTAGCCAAAACTGTTGCCTCGCGCGAATATTTCGCTTTTTATAATTTAAATGTTACCGTCGTCGAAGAATGCCAACTTAACTATTAATTAGCTTAACTCTTTAGTAATTATTAAGTAAATACCAACAAGTTAGATGATCTATAAAGCCGTTCAAAGTTAGGTTAGAACACAAAAAATAAGTTATTGGCTTGATTGGTAGCAAGCAGCAATCTCAAATCTCTCCTAACTGGATCGCGGATTGCTATATTGGCTGGTTTAAAAATGGCAAAATTAACTCAGAATAAATAAGCTAACCTACCACCGACTAAACTGCCCCAGATAAATATTGCGCCTACAAGAGAAAACTTAGTAACGCGCCTTGAAGGACTTGAACCCTCGACATCCGGTTTTGGAGACCGACGTTCTACCAACTGAACTAAAGACGCACGCTGGCTCTGAATTAAATTATAAATTAATTAAGTCAAAGCCATACAATGATATCGCATCATGGCATTTTTTCCCAAGCTAATTTTTGGGAGGGGGCTATTTGATCGGGCGATCAAAACGTTGTTTGATTCTAGTTGCTTTACCAACGCGATCGCGCAGATAATATAGTTTTGCACGACGTACTTTACCACGACGTTCGATTTTGATTTGATCGATCATCGGGGAGTGTAACAGGAAGACTCTTTCGACTCCTACACCTTGGAAAACTTTACGCACAG
Organism: Pleurocapsaceae cyanobacterium CSU_1_1; assembly: GCA_012034765.1. Classification (GTDB taxonomy): domain Bacteria; phylum Cyanobacteriota; class Cyanobacteriia; order Cyanobacteriales; family Xenococcaceae; genus Waterburya. The sequence goes on from JAAUOU010000037.1 coordinate 30,098, forward strand.
TAATAGTTTCGTTGATCCCACCATTTTGTTTGGCGATTACAGTACCTTTGTAAGGCTGGACACGCTCTTTATTTCCTTCTGTGATTCTGACCCCGACTTCTATTGTATCCCCTACATAGATCTTGGGAAGATTGGACTTAAGCTGTTCCGATTCTATCGAACGTATAATTGCTTCGGCATTCATGGCTAGTATAAAAACTCACGATTTACCATAATAGCTTTTTTCCAGGCAATATTAAAGAGTAACTTTAAAAGCTGGTTATTCATGACTTATCTAGCAGGGTCTACGCATCTAAATCAGTTAGAAAAATCTACAGAGTCTTCCACTATGAAATGGGTTTTTCATCAAGACTCCCTGTTGTCGCAGGAATACGGGTATGGTTTGCCCAAAGAAAGCTACAGGCAAAAACTGCGCTACATATAAGCTGGCAAGTAATAACCACTTATTCATAATTAAAATTCTGATTTCACCTGAATCCCAAAAGTTCGGCGATCGCCATAGGAAGCTAAGGTACTCCCTGTGGTGTCAGAAACAAAGGCAGCAGTTAGATATTCTGTGTCGAAGATATTATTAGCAAAAAAATAAATGCCATATTTATCGGCTTCATAGCCAATACGAGCATTAACTAAAGCTAGAGAGTCTTGTTTGAGGCTATTGTCATCATTGAAAAAATAGTTACCCAATCCTTGAAGTTCAACTCGGCTAAATAAGCCAAACTTAGTGCGATACTGGGCTGCTAAATTGTAGGTGAACTCTGGAGCATAAATTAACCGATTGCCCTCAAAGTCTTCTCCTGTAAACGGGTTAATATAATCAGTGTATTCGGCATCGACATAACCAAAACCAGCAATTAAATCTAATCCTTGTATGGGTTTTGCTTTAGCTTCCAGTTCCACCCCTCTAATCAAAACTTCGGCGTTGGTAATATCTTCAAAAAATCCCGTATCTCCTGTTAGGGCGACTTGATAGTTGCTGACATCATTAATAAAACCTGCCACATTAACGCTCAGGCGATCGCCTAACCAAGAAGATTTAACTCCCAGTTCGTAATTCCAAGACTTTTCGGCTTCGACATCTCGTAACGTTGGATCGTCTGTAGAGTAGTTTTGCGTCGGCGGTTTATAACCACGGGTGATACTACCGTAGGTAGATATATTGGGACTAAAGCTATATTCAACAGCAAATTTGGGAATTACCGCATCATCATCCACATCAGAATCAATAAAAGGAGTATCTTCTCCTGAATTGTCCCCTTCAAATAGCACAAATGATCGCCTTGATAACGATTCATCGGAGTTTTCATAGCGTAATCCCGCCGTTAAGGTAAGAGGCTCGATCGGTTTAAAATCAACCTGACCAAAACCAGCTAATGTGGTTTGATCGTATCTACCTTGAGTAACACTGTTCCCAGCAGTTTCAACTCCAAAAAATGCTGTTCCTCCTGCGGGAGAAAATTTTAATTGTTGAGGATCGATATCGTAGTTGCGATCTTGAAAATAACCACCAACTATCCAGCGAAAGAGATCGGCATTGTCAGGAGACTGAAAGCGAATCTCTTGAGAGACAATAGTTGTTTCTTGTCTAGTATCAAACTCAAATAAATCCTCTGGGCTATAGTCTCCGTCGGCATTGTAATTAAGATTTGTACCGTTACGGGCAGTAATGGAAGTCAGTTTAAATCCTGTTCCTTCATAACCAACTCGTAATGATTGAGTGTTGATTGATAAATCCGTATCTCCTGGAATATCTAGCTCAGTTTCAAAAGGGTCTTCCTGGTTGATCGGAACAAAGGTATTGTCTCCATCATTATTAGCTGCACCAGTAGCGTTAAAAGAAATATTCCACCGATCTGAAGGAGTCCAAACTAGATTAGCCCGTCCACCGACACTAGATAGGTTATTGGCATCGTCGTCTAAAAAAGTATTTTCGGTAAAGCCATCTCGCGCATCGTAAATACCAGCGATGCGAAACTTTAATTTGTCTTCAATCACCGCATCACTAGCGGAAAACTCTAGCTGACGTTGATTAAAATTGCCGTAACTTGCTCCTAGAGTGATTTCTGGAGAATTGGTAGGTTGGCGACTGATGACATTAACTACCCCAGCCTGACTATTACGTCCATAGAGGGTGCTTTGCGGACCCCGTAAGACTTCAACTCTTTCCAGATCAAATAATGCTCCAGGTAAAAATTGGTGAACATTTTCGTAGGGAACATCATCAATAAAAAAACTAATGCTGTCTCTAGATAAAAAGTTGGCATTACCGATACCGCGAATAGTTTGAAAATTAAAACCGCGATCGCTTACCGTGGTAAAAAAGTTAGGAGTATTTGCTGCTACATCACGAAATGAATCTATTTTGGCATCTGCAATTTCTCCTTGAGATAGGGTAGTCAAACTAATTGGTACATCCTGTGGCTTCTCTGGCTGTTTCTGAGCCGTAACAATAATATTGATTACTTGGTCAGGTTTTGCTGTGTCTGCTACTGGTGTAGGTGGTGTGGCGTTAATAGTTAAACCACGAGCAGTACTAACTGTTTCTCCCGTAGGTATTCCCTCAACCCCAGAGATAATTACTCTGATTCGATTTCCTGGTAAAGCGATCGCCTTAACCTGAGATATACCTTCAGTGGGATTTTGACGCACAAATCCTGGTTCTGGTAACTGAAGCCGAGCATTAGGAATATCGATAATCAGATTATTTTTGCTTGTAGAAGTAATACCTCGAAGTGTTTCACCTTTGTCGGTATTTAAAACAATCTCTATGCCTGATGACGTGGTCGCTCGTACTTTAACTATAATTACATTGATTACAGAATTATTTAATTGCGATCGCGAAGCGTACCCGAAGGGTAATCGCCACTGTTTAACTGTGGTTGCAGGTATGGGTTTAACTCGCTCTTCTATTCCATAGGCTGACCTACGAACATTGACCAAGACGGATAAGACCAGCAGGTTAAAGACAATCCCATTACGTAATTGTTGCTTCACTCTTTATTTTGAATATCTTTAAATTAGTGACCAAACAAGATAAGCCACACAACGTTTTTCGAGCGTAGCGAGCGAATGCTTATCTTATAGTCTGAACATCGGCTTATGAACATATCATAGGAAAAGCACTCCCATCAAAAGACAGCCTGTCATACATTAATTTATGATTAATTTTCTGGGCTATTTTCCGCTGATTCTTGTTCTTCACGAGCCTGTCGTTCAAAATCTGAGCCTGCAATAGTAAAGCTAATATTAATCCTGACTGTCGCACTGTCATGGTCTATTGAACTAAATTCCATCGATCTGGCAGCCTTTAAAGCTTCTTCATCTAACTGCGAATGTCCGTTAGAAGAAGCGATCGCAGCATCAATAACATTGCCCTCTCTATCAATAGTCAGCTTAATTCCTGCACTACCTTCTGCACCGTTTAAAGCCGAAGGATATTCAGGCTGGCAATTTTCTTCACAACTAATCGATAGTAATTCTGGTTTATTTGAGGTCGTGTTGGCAGCAGTCTGCGCTTCGTCTTTGCCTTTTGTCGAGGTATCAAAATTGTTAGCTTGAGTAGTTTCTTGGCTATTTTCTGAAGAATTTAGAGGACGATCTGCATTAATACTTGAAGTCGAAACAGGATTGCTTTCTTGCTTGAATTCGGATGAGGCTGGTTTATTTTGGGCAGAAGTAATCGGTTTTGCTTGATTGCTATTTAAACCAGGCTTAGTTACTATTTCTGAATTTTCGGATTTATTTACTTCATTCTCTTCGATTAATTTTTCAATCTCTGGCTCTACTTTAGATTGAGTCACAATCTTAGGAAGCTTTTTTAGTGTCTGACTTGAAGTCAATAGAGGTGAATCTGATTTTGGGGTAGCTGGTACAGGGGATTTAACTTTGGGTGGAAATTCTGGTGGTTTAGGTGAAGAATTGGAAATTGTTTTTGTAAATGTTGGTTTTGCTTTTAGTGGAGGCGTAGGAGTAGTTTTTACGGCTTGAGATGTTTTCGGGATTGGGGTTATAGGTTTGGCTTTAGGCTGAGATTGTTGAGAGGAAATGCTGGGAGGCACTGATCCTTCTCCACTACGTGATCGCGAATCTTTCCCTGAAGCTAATTGTGTTTGTTGTTCAACAATAATTATTGGCGTAGATTTGTCTGTCTGTAATTGAGGCGATTGACGACGAGATAAAGCTAATGCCACAAGAGCATGAATCAATATTGAAACAAATAGACCCAGTGTTAAATCACTGCTTTGCTGTTGATGACGTTGCTTGTTAAAAAACTTAGACATTAACGTCTTTTAAATTTCAATCTGAGTTTAATCTTAGTATGTATTTACTTGATTAGATGTTTTGATAGTAAGGAATCCGATTTAGATGCCTCCCCCATGGCTCATTTAGCTTGCGCAAGACTCAACCGAAACAAAATCTATAGGCAAGTTGCCCGCAAAGCTAATTAATCAAGCAGCATCACTTTTACTGCTTCCCCTGCTGTAATTAATTTTTGACCCACAGGCACGATCGCCAGTCCAGTGGTTTGTGCCAAATTGATTAAATTCCCTGAACTGTGACTACCTCCTGCTAAGGCAAATTCATATTTACCATCAGCTAAATGTAATTGTCCCCAAAGATAGGTTTCCCTAGTTCCTCCAGCCTGCAAATCGTGACGAGTCTTGGCGCTAACAAAACGAGGTTGGTAGTTAAATTGTCCTGAAAGCTTTTTCAGCGCGGGTTGTACAAAGCGCCAACAGCTAACTAGTGCCGATACGGGATTGCCTGGAATGCCGAAATACAGACAATTGTTGTCTTTAAAAGTAGCTACGGTTAATGGTTTGCCTGGCTTTACGGCTACGCTACGAATGTGGAGCGTACCGCCTAATTCTGTCAGAATACGCTCTACATAGTCATAGTCGCCCACAGACACCCCTCCAGTAGATAGAACCAAATCCGCTGAGGCGATCGCTTGAGCGATCGCTTGTTTTAATTCTGTTGGGCGATCGGCAATAATTCCCAACTTAATTGGTATTCCCCCGTTATTTGCCACAAAGCTAGCCAAGGCATACTGATTAGAATCGACAATTTGCCCAGGCTGCAAAGCTTGTTCAGGGGTGACTAGTTCATCTCCTGTGGAGAGGATCGCCACTTGAGGGCGACGATAAACCGATAGCTGAGTGCATTGGGAGGTAGCCAACACGGCAATTTCGGCTGCGCCGATTTTGATCCCTGCTGCTAGTAACGGTGTTCCCGCCTGATAAAAAGCGCCTTGATGGCGCACAAATTCTTGTAATTGTGGTGATTGCCGAATCAAGACGCGATCGCCTTGTCTTTGGGTATTTTCCTGCATGACAATGGTGTCTGTCCCTGGTGGCAACATAGCCCCAGTAAAGATACGGGCAGCCTGTCCTGGTTGGATCTCAGTTTGTGGGCGATCGCCTGCTGCAATCTCGCTAACGATTTCTAGGGTTACAGGTTTTTCTGCACTACAGTTTTGTACGTCTTGGTAACGCAGGGCATAGCCATCCATCGCCGAATTATCCCAGTGAGGAATATCTAGTTTTCCCGTCACAGGTTGGGCTAAAATTCGTCCGTTCGCCTCTTCTAGAGCGACTATTTCTACTTGGTTAGAATCTAGGCTTTTAACTAAATTAAGAATGATTGCTTCGGCTGCTTGGACTGACAACATAAATTCAACAATGAGCAATGAACAGTGAGCAATGAGCAATGAATCATACTGATACTTCTATCGCTCAAAAGTTAGAATACGAGAATAATAGTATGCTAATAGCCTCAAGCTGGAAGCCGAAAACTCGCAATATACTTAGTTTATATTCCTATGAGAATCAAACGTACATATTATGTATGACGATTACAAACCTGAGCCTAATTTACGAAGATACCCTAAAGTTCCGATGGATAGAAGAGTTGGTGCATTTGCGATCGACTTTTTGACTACTTGGTTTATTAGTGCTTTTTTTGCTGCTAACTTATTTGTTCAATGGCTAGTATTTTTATTCGTCTGGATCATTGCTCGGGTAGTAGTTGCCGAGAAAAATCAAGGTCAGAGTTTGGGACGTTGGGCATTTGATACTCAAGTGATCGATTCTCGTTTTTCTCGTTTACCCGATCTGATGACTTTAGGCAAGAGAGAACTGATTCTTGGTTGTGGTGCAGCTTTGGCGATCGCAGGCTTACAAATCAATGTTCAGAATGGTTTATCAATGTTATTACTACTTGCGCCCTTGGCGATCAATTGTTCTTTGGCTGTTTTAGATGAAGAAAATAATTTGGCATTTCACGACCGTATCGCCCAAACTTTAATGATTCAGACCCAAAGAGGTTTTTCACTCGATTTGAGACTCAAAAAAATATTTGGTCAAATCCAGCGGAATATGCGAAGATAATAAGCTGCGTGTCAATATAGGCACACGCCAAAATAATCCTGAGCAAAAGTTATGGCAAGCAAGAAAGGCGTTCGTATCGTTATTACATTGGAATGTACCGAGTGTCGTACAAACACTAATAAGCGTTCTCCTGGGGTATCTCGTTATACCACCATGAAAAACCGTCGCAATACTACAGGCAGAATGGAATTGAAGAAGTTCTGTACTCATTGCAATACTCACACTGTCCACAAAGAAATTAAATAATCAAGTATCCCAATTAGATTTAGAGCGAGTAAAATCATGGCATATTATCGTAAGAGGCTTTCTCCCATTAAACCTAGCGATCCGATCGACTACAAAGATATCGAATTGCTACGCAAATTTATTACCGAAAGAGGCAAAATTCTACCTCGTCGCATCACTGGCTTAACTGCTCAACAGCAACGAGATTTAACTGTAGCTGTTAAAAGAGCAAGAGCGATCGCCTTATTACCGTTTGTGAATGCAGAAGGTTAACCAAAATAATATTCTGATATTTTTATGGTTCGGTGGAGAGAATTAGCCAGCGAAAAGTAAACTGTAAGATAATGTTGTAAGCAGTCGAGTACAAAGCTGGTGGAACAAGGAAAGCTGATTGAATTGAGGGTTCAAGGAGAACGTCGTCTTGCAGTTGCCGAAAGACCAGAAGGAAAAAAGGATTGGATCGTAATTGATGCAGGGGGACAATCCCATAAGATTCGTCCCCAACGAGTTGATTACGCCGTGGAAGGTACTTATGAGTCTGCCGACATCAAAGGCTTTCTAGCAGAAGTTGAGTCTTATTTAGACCCCAGCAGCCTAGAAATCGCCTGGGAGATGCTAATTGAAGATAATGAGACTGTCACTCCCCAACAAATGGCGGAATTATTATTTTCAGAGCAAAGTCCTGTGGCTTGTTACGCTGCTCATGTCCTTCTGAGTCAGGACAAAGTTTATTTCAAACAAAAATCTGAGCATTACGAACCCCGTCCTGCTGCTCAAGTAGAAGAGATCAAGCATCAGCTAGAAGTCCAAGCAGAGAAAGAGCAGGAAAAACAACAATTTATAGTTCATCTCCAACAGGCCTTAGCAGGAGAAAAAATTCAGTGGACTGAAAGCGATCGCCTAAGATTAGAAGCGATCGAAAAACTAGCTCTTGATAGCAATCATACTTCCAAACTAGCCCAAGAAATATTACAGTCGACAGGCAGACATTTTGATGCTCAGGGAGCTTGGCAACTACTAGTAGATCTAGGATGGTGGAGTAGGCACGAAAATCTATTTTTGCGCCGTAGTTCTTATCCAATAACGTTCTCTAAAAAGGTGCTTGATGTGGTGCAACCTCGTCTTCAATTTGATTCTGCTGAAGCTAACGACAACCGTTTAGATCTGACTCATCTTAAGGTTTGTACAATTGATGATGAAAGCACTACTGAGATTGATGATGGCTTAAGCGTTGAATATTTAGAAGATGGTAGGGCTAAAATCTGGGTTCATATTGCCGATCCTACTCGTCTAGTCGATCCTGAAGACGAATTAGATTTAGAGGCTCGCCGTCGCAGTACCAGCCTTTATTTGCCCACAGGAATGATTCCCATGTTCCCCCCAGAATTGGCTACAGGGCCGATGAGCTTAGTTGAAGGTAAAATATGTTCCGCCCTAAGCTTTGGAGTGATTCTGGATGAGTCTGGAGGTATTCAAGAGTACGAAATACATCCTAGTTTAATCAAGCCTACTTACCGTCTTACCTATGATGATGTAGATGAGATGTTGCAGTTGGGAGTGCAGAACGAACCTGAAATTGCCGACCTAGCCAGAATTTCTTATTTGCGAAGAAGCTGGCGCAAAGACCAAGGAGCAATTCAGATCAAGATGCCTGAGTCAGTAATCAAGGTTCGGGATGAAGAAGTTACCATTGAACTAATTGATAGTTCTCCTTCTCGTCAGTTAGTGGCAGAAATGATGATCTTAGCTGGTCAAATTGGCGGAAAATATGGCACAGAGAACATTTTACCTCTACCCTATAGAGGTCAACCTCAACCAGAATTACCCCCAGAAGAAGAATTACTCCAATTACCCGCAGGGCCTACCCGTTTCTGCGCTATCCGTAGCTGTATGCCTCGTAGCGAAATGAGCATGTCCCCAATTCGTCATGCTAGTTTGGGCTTAGAAAGTTATGTCCAGGTAACATCTCCCATCCGTCGTTATACAGACTTGCTGTCCCATTTTCAAATCAAGGCTCACCTCAAAGGAGAAGAATTACCCTTTTCTCGCGAAGAACTCCAAGAAATTGTCTACAGCGTTAGTAGCTCATCTTATGAAGCAACCTTAGTCGAGCGTCAAACCAACCGTTATTGGGGATTAGAATACCTCAGACGCAATTCCAAATGTGTGTGGGATGTAGTTGTTCTGCGCTGGCTCAGACAAGACGAAGATTTAGGCTTGATTTTAATTGAAGATCTAGGCATGGAACTACCTCACCGCTTTGATCGACCTGTAGCTTTAGGAGAACGTATGGAAATGCAGGTAACCCACGCCGATCCCCAACGGGATGAAGTGCGCTTAAGAGAAATAACTGAGGCAGAAATTCAGGCAACTTCTTCATAATCGCGATTGTGGCTGATGATGGAAAGAACAAAGCTGACTTATTTTGGTAAATTAACTGCTTCAGAAGTTTCAGTTCTCAAATTATTAGCAAATCTTTTAATTGCTCCTGCCAAGGGTACGGCTAAAATTAAACCTAAAACTCCCCCTAATTTTGCGCCTAACAGTAAAGAAATAATAATCCAAACTGGGTTCAGTCCCACCAAGTCACCAAAAATACGCGGTGCGATCGCTGATCCAGTCCTTGGTCGATGATAGTCGC